>NZ_JBIXGO010000022.1:0-7709 GCF_046161205.1 Sphingobacterium sp. BS-2 | reverse complement strand
CCTAGTAGCAACTCTTGCTTTATCCATATAAAACAATCGCTGTGGTGCGCTAGCGTCGCTTAATCCTTCCACCCACACCACATGCCAACCGTACAAAACGGACACGCAGAAGCAGGCAAAGCTCGAAATACAAAAAGTATTGCTTATTTAATGGACACGAAAAATATCAATAACGAAGTTTTTCAGGTTAGGACTTGTAATTACTGCACATAACTGTAAAAATAATCGAACAGGTACAAGCCTTAGTGTGAAATCATAACGGTCGCCAAACCTTATGATCTTCGTTATTTGATGTTCCACCATCAAATAACTGCGTACCGCTAAATATAAAGCGAAACCCCAAAATGTTGCAAGACATTTTGGGGTTTTTCTTTGCTCTATCAACAATTTAAGTTACCTTCTAGTTTCCCAAAAGTTACCAACTTTTTTTACCCCCCTTTGCATCTTTATGATTCTTATCTGTTTTCAGGCAAAAAAAGTTACCAACTTTTTTTCAGAAAGTTCCCTTCTTTGATTTTTAAAATTAATCTATTTGTCTGTTTTTTGAACAAAAAATTAAATCCATGTTTTTTTTGATTTCAGCTAATAAGTTAGACAAACCATGCCTAATTTTAGGCAAATTTAGACAAAACACTTGTAAAAGGATAAATTAATCTATTGTAAAAATAGGCAGTCTATTAGACATCCACTTTTGACAGGTTTAGGCATAGTTTTACATCATGAAAAGTCTTTCAGTTATAGAGTTATCAAAGTTATATGGAATTAATAGACAAACAATTTACAACAACATAAACAAAGGAATTTTAAGTAAAAATTCTGATAATAAAATTGATTTATCAGAAGCTATCCGTGTATTTGGAGAGCCTGCTAAAAAACAGGATGTAAAAGAACCTGTAAAAATAGACAGTCCAAACTCGGCAGAAGTTTTACTGCTTAGACAGCAGATAGACATGCTAAAAAATCAGCTTGATGATGCTAAAGATAGGGAGTCCTTTTATCAAAATCAGATTGAAACGATGCAACGCCTATTGGAAGCACCAAAACCCAATACCACTCAATCTGGAGATTCTGGATCAGTACAGCCTGAACCAGCAGCA
Source organism: Sphingobacterium sp. BS-2 (assembly GCF_046161205.1). Taxonomy (NCBI): domain Bacteria; kingdom Pseudomonadati; phylum Bacteroidota; class Sphingobacteriia; order Sphingobacteriales; family Sphingobacteriaceae; genus Sphingobacterium; species Sphingobacterium sp. BS-2. The sequence goes on along the minus strand of NZ_JBIXGO010000022.1, from coordinate 6,612 downwards.
GAAGTGATAGCAATGCCACCTAAAGAATCAGAGATACTCGAGAATAAGCGAATACCTGTTCCAGAGCATGTAGAGCCTGAACCTGAAAAAAGGGGCTTCTGGAGCCGTTTTTTCAAGCCCTATGGATGATAGGACTATTTAATCAGACTAATCAAAACCGTGGAACATTGTTTATTTATTGATCGTGGAACGTGAAAAGTCATAAAAAAAGCCCGATCTGGAGAATACGGGCCAATCAAAATGATATATACCATTGATTAATAAAGACAATTATAACACATTTCGTATAACGTGTATTATGTTAATTTTAGGAAAATTTAAAAAATAAAATTACTACAACCACTATTACAAAAAATTACATCGAAGTATGATTATTAAATAATTTAAACCAGTTTGGTTAAGCTTATGGATATCTATATCATTGGAATTATTATTTGTTTCATAATTATATTGATCTTAATAATTTCAATGTTGAAAGACTATTTTGATGATCCTTTTCGTAAATAGCGTATTGGATTGAACTTGGCTAAGTTCTCAAGATGACGAAACAAAACAGCACATTAACGATATGGTGCGTCATATCATGGGGTTGAAACGTGTTTAATTAAAATTTAGCTCGATGCTTGAGACTGTAAATTATTTTTGTGTATTTTATTAAGCTAATTCTCTTATGCACTCGAGAAGTATTACCACGATACCAACTCTTAGAAAGAGCTTTGAGTCCCCTACTTAACATAATGGAGGTTATACGCAATACACTTGTATATTAATATAAATATCAAGTACTTAAAAATTTAGCTCTAGCCAAAAAATGCACAAAAAGCCGACTTTGAAACAAGTCGGCTTTTTTATGAGCAGTTTTGGAATGTTTTGCCAATAATTTTGACTAAAAATTACGCTTCTCAACTTGAGTGATACAATTTTGTGATACATTATTGTATATACAAATTTGAATGTTTTTTATGAAACAGTATTTCGAATGGGATGAGGCAAAGAATCGAAAGAATCAGAAAAAACACGATGTCTCTTTCGAAACGGCAAGCCTTGTTTTTGATGATCCACTGAGGATCTCAATTCAGGACAGACATACCGATGGTGAAGAACGTTGGCAGACCATTGGGAAAGTAAAAGGCGTACTAATGCTCTTAGTAGCTCACACCATCTTTGATGAAGATGACTGTGAAATCATACGAATCATTAGTGCAAGACAGGTAACTAAAGCAGAGCGAGATAAATATGAGCATGGTTAGATACTCACGCAAAGAGCTGAATGAAAAATTCAGCGACAAGCAAGATGCTGAAATTGAACACTTGCTTGCTAAGGGAACAGTTCCTGATGATCAGCTAGATCTATCAGATATGCCTGAAATTACAGAATGGAGCAATGCTGTACGCCATAATCAATTCTATCGCCCAGTGAAGCAACAGACTTCCATTCGTTTAGATGCTGATGTACTTGCATGGTTTAAAGCTCAAGGCAAAGGTTATCAGACACGTATGAATGAAATCTTGCGGGATGCCATGCTAAAAGAATTAAAAAATCATCAATAAAAATGGGAGCTTAGGCTCCCATTTTTGACTGCGTATAAGGTGTATTATGTTAATTTAAGATAAAATAAAAAAAGATAACCTAAACAATCGCCAATTTCTGCAAACAATTCTTTGGATAAGAAGTGGCCAGACTTGTACGATTTAGTACACATTCATTCAGATGCTTTTCATATAAATTACCCAATTTATCTAGCAAGATTATGTCAATAAAATGAACAGTTTCATGCATATCTTTTAAAAATAGAACTCCAAAGTAAGCTAAATTACTTAACACACCTTTTTAGATAAAATTTGTAAAATCTAAATTTTATATGAAATACTTCTCATATTTACAATATGTATATTGAAAAAAAAGTTTTATTTTGTTTAAATTTTGTGACTTTATTATCATTATCAAAGTTAAAAAAATCTCTTAAATTAAGGATGTGCTGCAAAATGTTAAAAAGTTTTAAATTATCTATAATTGCAATAGCGATCAGTACTCCACTTGCTCACGCTGATATTTCATTAGGCAGTGATATGAACCATGTATCTGTAAATGTAAATACAGATGACGGGAGTATAGGTGACTTTACTGTTTATAACGGTACAAATTCACAAATAGCAACTTTTACATCTGGTAAGCTTGCTACACAAATAACTACGGGTAATGGTAATCAACTAACAGTTAGTAACAGTGGTGTTTCCTTAAGAAATTCAAGTAACGGTTCCATTACTTTATCTGGAGTAGCTAATGGTGTTAATGCAACTGATGCCGTAAATGTATCTCAACTTAATGACCTAAGTAGTAGTATTTCTACACAAGCAAATACGTATACAGATCAAGAAGTAACTACTGAGCGTAATGCACGTATCGCTGGTGATGCAGCAACATTAGCTTCAGCAAATACGTATACAGATCAAAGATTTAATAATATAGAAACTAAATATCAAGCAGCAGTGGCGTCAAGTATAGCAATAGCTTCTTTACCTCAACCGACTAATGCTGGTCATAGTATGGTTAGCTTTAGTGTTGGTCAGTGGGAAAAAGAACAAGGATATGCAGTTGGAGTCAGTGGAGTAACTGAAAACAATAAATGGGTATATAAGGCTGCTGGAACAGGTAACAGCCGCGGTGACTTTGGTGGTGGTATATCTTTTGGTTTCCAATGGAAGTAAAAGATTGAATCCTATAGTAGTTTAATATTTATAAAACTACTGAAATTCATTTTCACAAAGTGATGATTTTCATCAGCACCCTTAAAACTGGACTTTCTTAAGTCTAACTTTCAAGGGTGCTTTTTTAATCAAGAAAGTTAGGAGTGTTAACACAACGTGCAATAACTCCAGCGCATCAATCAAATAATTCTGAATTAAAAGTTCCTTCAGGTTCATCAATAGGAATTTCATTGCAAATTTTAAAAACTGTTAGTGAACTTAGGCAAAAAAACAATGAAATTTCGCATAGATAAATTGTTTATTTAACATAAAATCTCTTATACGAAATTTGAATGTAAGTCCCCTTGAGCTTCAATTTCAAATATGTCGATAAAAAACTTCAAATATTCGGCTTAGATTCAAATAATCTGAATGAATACATCCAGCGGAATCAGGCATTTTTCCAAAAGTATTAAGGTATGATTTCTCCAGTAGAGTTCATATCTTGTAATGTGTCAAAGACAAGTCTCTCAATGCCTGAGCGTGCTTTATCAGGGTCTGGATCTAACCAGGACAGCGAAGGAAATTCGGCACAAAGGCCAACAAATTCTCCGTCTTGGGCGGACCATTTCACGCTAAATGAGTAACTAGCTTCAATCTTAAAATCGAAAAAAGCTTTCATATATTTTGCTGCGTGTTTGGCCTCGGCTCTCAAATCATCAATTTCTTGCCGTGTCAGGTAATAATCATCAGGATGCTTAGACATATCATCGCCTTTAGTAGCTATAGTCATTAAAAATTAGGCCCAAAAGCCTTAATCAATATCCTTGTAATAGCTATCTTGATAAATATAACCATCAGAACTCTTAGACTGCAAAAACTTCTTACCTTGATCGCTTTCTTTCCACATTAAAAGCAATTTTCTTGACTCTAGGTTAGCTTGATCTCGAATATCCCGAAAATAAGTATGTATCTCAGTATTATTCTTAATTTTGGGGGTTGAAGCCCGGACATAGCTCAGATTCAGTTTTCGTCCACCCGCACTTAAAAAGCTACGGTTCATTTTGGACTGGAAATAAGCTGTAAACATGCCATAGAGCTTACCGATCTGGACACGTACACCACGATAGCCAATATATCCTTCAAGGCTGAGAAGATACTTTTCAAAATGCTCTTTCACATCAGTATTTGATTTCTTGTTTTGGTAGCTATTTACAAGATTAACCCCCCTTTGACGTACGGCCTCAAAGGTATCTTGCTTTAACCGCCAAGTGAAATTGGTCGCATGTTTTGTATTTTCGCTCAATCCTATTTCCTGCAACTCCTTAATGCTTTTGGCGCGTTTGGTGAGCTGTAAAAACTGATAGTCTCCTATATTTAAAGTTAGCTTTTGAAAGGTCTCGCATCCTTTAATTTGTTTGGCAAGTTGCGCATTTAGATAATCAAGATGGTCATATTTATTTTGAATTATTGCACCATCAGGTAACCGCAGCAGCAAATCATTCACTCGACAAAGCAAGAGCAACATCGGAGATTGAAGTTCATATAGCTTATTCTCACTTTTTGATTTATCACGCAAATAACGATAAACATCAGCATCTGTAAGATTCTGTTTACGAACACACAGACCATTAGCAACGATGCAACTAAACGTACTTTGTCCGGATAAAAATTTTCGATATTGCTGCTGTGGCGTATTCAGCAAATCATAGCGATCGTTCCATTTTTCGAGGATTGCTTCGGCTTTAGTAAAACTCGATGGTCTAACCAAAACTCCAAGATCGTACCCTTTAGAGAAGCAAGCCAATATCGTATGAGTGATTTCTTTTGTTCCCGTCGTGTAATAAATCATTTTTCATTTTAAGTCTAAAATTTTAATGATTAATATATCCTTATTTGTAGATTCTTAAAGGTATTTCAAAGATTTTTTTAATAGTGATCTTAAAAGATCACTTTGTTAAGGATAATAGCCAGTTCTGGCTATTCTATAATAAGCAGTTCCTTGGATTCGACTTGACATGGTCTCTGCTACACATAAGATGGTTCTTGTAGATATTGTTTTTCAGTTGGACTGCCAATCCGTACATTCAATTTTCCTTAAATTGTTTGTTCATGGATTGCCAACCATGAACAAACAACATTACCCCTTTTCGCAACCTGCCAAGTTGTGAAAAGTTTTATCGGTGAAGCTGCATACGTCCGAAAGGTAGTTGGTGCGGCTACGATAGGGGCTGGCGGGTGTGAATCCCGCTTTCTACCTGTTACAAAGTTATGTTCACATGTTTATGTGATGCACGTAGGGCGACACGGAAACGGGCATTGACGGGTTATCAGCGTTTACAACATACGACTGATAACTTAGTAAATTAACCCTGTTTTATTTGTTACGGTGAGCCATCTCAGGGATTGAGTGAATGGCGTTAATAACCGCTTGGCAGATGCTTCGTAAGGGCATAGTCAAGGCGCACAGGTGGGCTTTTGAGATGATCGTGAGGTCATAGGGGAATGAGGTGTTAAACTGGATTTCTCGGCACGTCACGGTGAATTGCCGAATTCGTAGAGATACGTTGCAATTTGCTTTGGCGGTCAATGGATAGCTCAAGCCTGTAAGGTCGGCTCTGTCAACATACAACTACAGAACAGTTGATGGCAGTCGATATGCGTAGAGTAAGTGCTTTACCTTATTAACTTAACTAGAAAATATAAGCCAGGAATGACTTGGAACTGCGGTCTGGCGAAGTATGGAGTTGATTTTAGTTAAGTTAGAGATAAGCGTACTACTCGATTTCAATGTTAATCATTGAGATCAAAGACAAGTAGAACTAACGTGGGCGCACTTCACACCGTTTGAGTTGTAGATATTTAATTTCTGGTTGATGAGTTCACAGAAAAGCGATTCTAGGCAAACAACAAGGTGGTGATCGGTGACGGTCTTTAGAAGTGTTAGAGAATCAGACAAGTACAAAACCTTGGCTACATCGAGGTTGCAGACAGTTCGAGCGAATAAAAACGTAAGCGCTGTTAATTGGGAAAGTCTATACCGATGAGTTGGTAACGTTTAAGGTGATTGAAAACAGATTTTTTCGGTAATATTCGATGGCATCAACATGCTTTGGCTAGCATGATTTACCGAAAAAACTGTCTTAAAATGATTCTACAAATCATGAGAATGAATTGCCCTGGCAGGCAATGATATTTTCAAACTGTTGATGCAGTATAAAAACGTAGAAACTAGCGGTTTAAGAACCCAGACCCCTTTAAGGGGCTGGGTTTGTCTTTAAAGAATTAAAATATGTCTATTTCTCTCTTATTTTCGATTTAAGCTCTATATTTTTTTAGAAGGTAGTTCATTACCAAAAAAGGGTTAGTCGGGCTATAACCTCTGATTTCTCGCATTTAAATAACTCTTTCAATAAAATCAAAGACAGTTACATCCAATATTGTAAAATGCCCTCACTCTCTCAAGTACCCCACATCCCTCGCTTTGCTCGGGCTGATGGTGAACGTTGAGAGAGTTTCGGCAATACTCACCCTAAGAGCCTGCAAAAAATTTGCCTACTCTTAAAGTATTGCCTGTACACCTTTCGGGCTGACGGAGCCACGCATCGGTCGTATCTGCAAAGGGTAATTGTGCTTTCCCTTATAGGCTGAGATTACGATTCACACACCGCATCGACACGTTCCCAAACCAACTGAACCCAACTATCTCCGCAAGGGTCTCCCCAATTTACGATTTAAGCCAAGTATTCAGCTACTCATCACGTTGTTGCTTTGTCGATTTCCCCTAGTAGCAACTCTTGCTTTATCCATATAAAACAATCGCTGTGGTGCGCTAGCGTCGCTTAATCCTTCCACCCACACCACATGCCAACCGTACAAAACGGACACGCAGAAGCAGGCAAAGCTCGAAATACAAAAAGTATT
>NZ_JBIXGO010000021.1:0-540696 GCF_046161205.1 Sphingobacterium sp. BS-2 | reverse complement strand
CTTCCCATTCCGAACAGAGAAGTTAAGCCCGCCAGAGCCGATGGTATTGCCGTAACAGGTGGGAGAGTAGGTCGGTGCCTAATTTTATAGAGAGGCCCGCTGTCAACAGACAGCGGGCTTTCTGTTTTTATGGACATTGGGGAAGCGGTAAGGGAGCAGGCAGGTCCGGTGCACGGCAGCGGGCGGATGCGATCCGCCCTTACGGAATGGGGGACTTTCAGGCGGAACGGCGGTCCTGGTCCATCCTCCCATCCCGTCGGGTGAGCGGAGTCGAACTCCCATCCTGGTCCCTTCCCAGATCTTGGCCAATCCTCCCATCCCATCCATCCTGGTTCAAACACCAACCTTCCTTTCCCTCCAACCCCATTCCTAATAATATCAAATCACAGATAGTTAAAATCGAATTAGTTCATTTGAAATTTTATTCGCATTTTTATTGTACTATAATTTTAACCAAGTGTAAATTGTGAAATAGGAATCATCTAATATATGCTCTAATACCAGTTAACTTTATTAAAATCTTACTTAAACCTGCGTATTAATATGATCTGGCTTCCATTTTTTGGAACTAATTTCGTTTTTCGCTATTACAATCAATCTATATTTATCATTGGTAATGAAAAGAACATTTAATTTATTTTTTCTCCTTCCATTAATGTTGGGCTTCCCCAATTTTAATGAGAACCCTAAACTACCTCAAACTCAAAACAATTTTTCTTATCAGTACCGTATTCAGAAAGGACAGGATACTTTAAAAACAATGTCTGGTGCGCCATCCGATTTGATCATGACCGAATTTACCGGTCCGGATTTAACGCCTTCACCTGCTTGTCTTGCCGTAGCTCCTACGGGTGAGGTCTATGTTGGTGTGGATATGATCGGGTCTCTGGGCAAGGATATGGGCAAAGGCTTTATCCGTCGCTTTGTCGATTCAGATAATAACGGCAGCATGGACAAGCATACAGATTTTGCCCGCGTGGATAACCCAAGGGGAATCTTTGTCCTAGGTGACCAAGTATTTGTGCTGCACACAACCTTTGATTCTAAATCAGGGATTGCAACAGGTATGGACCTAGTGGTTTTTGAAGACAAGAATCATGATGGTGTGGCCGATGGTGATCCTAAAGTACTGATCAATGGCTTAAGTAATGCCAAATATATTCAAGAGCGTGGTACGGACCATGCTACCAATGGGATTAGGATGGGAATCGACGGCTGGATCTATATCGCAGTTGGAGATTTTGGATTCCATAATGCTACAGGTGCAGATGGCAAGAAATTGACCAACCTGGGTGGTGGTGTATTGAGGGTTCGCCCTGATGGTACCGAAATGGAACTCTATACCCATGGATTGCGTAATATCTATGATGTGGCAATCGATCCGTATATGAATATCTTCACCAGGGATAACACCAATGATGGTGGCGGATGGGATATCCGTTTTTCGCATCAGATTCAATCTGGTGAGTATGGATACCCTTTATTGTTCCAAAACTTTACCGAAGAGATCATTCCTGCACTTGCCATGTTAGGTGGTGGATCGGGTACAGGTTCCTTGTACATGGACGAGGATACATGGCCTGAAAAATATAATAAGGTTCCGATGATGGCAGACTGGGGAAGAAACTTCCTATATATGCACCATGTAACGCCAGATGGACCAAGTTTCAAACAGAAAGAAGAAGAATTTATCAAATTGCCTCAAATCACCGATGTGGATGTGGATGGTTCGGGTAGATTATATTTATCAGCTTGGGATGGTGCTGGTTATTCCGGTAATCCCGATAAAGGCTATATCGTTCGCGTGGTACCTCAAGGCTGGTCTTATAAGGCATTTCCTGAAATCAAGAATGCCTCAGTAGCTGATTTAAAGGGGCTGTTGAAATCGGGTAGTTCTACGACTCGATTGTATGCTTCTCAGGAATTAGTTGCTAGAGCTTCAGATGAGGCTGCTGCAGCGGCATTGGAAACTGCTCAAGACAAGAATTTGCCATTGAGTACCCGAGTGGCTGGTATCTATACCTATGCGCAGATCGCTAAGGGCAAAGGGGTTTCGGCTCTATTGGATCTTGGTAAAGAACCAGCTGTACGTGAATTTGCCTACCGTGCCTTGACCGATCGTTTGGCTACAGTTGACCAAGTGCCTACCGATCCATTTGTGGAAGGTCTGAAAGATCCATCAGTGCGCGTTCAAGCGGTTTCGGCTGTTTCATTAGGTAGATTGGGTCGTCCGGAAGTAGCTAATTCATTGCTCCAAGTGGCTGTGCCAGCATCGTTTGTGGCGCCGGCTAAAGGTAAGGAAGGACCACATGATGTCCCTAATTCAGCCTTAATCGTTCCTCATTTGGCAGTAAAGGCATTGGTTCGCCTAAATGCTGTAAATCCTGCCGTTGGCTTTTTGAGTACCGAAAGTCCTGATCTAGCTTTATGGACTTTGCGCTATATGCATGATCCAAGAGCTGTGGATGGATTGATCGCGGCATATGGAAAGACCAAGGATCAGAAATTGAAAGAAAAGATCTTGGTTACCCTTGCCCGTTTATATAAGAAAGAAGCTGATTATGATGCGTCTTGGTGGTGGGGAACTCGTCCAGATTCACATGGTCCATACTATAAGGCCATTGATTGGGCGTCTTCGCCTGTGATCGAGAAATTCTTGGTTGCTGAAGGAGCAAAAAGTGGTACTGCGAAGAAGCAATATTTTGCTGATCTGAACGAAAAATTCAGGATGGAGATTGCTGCATTTGATGTGGCGGAACCAAAAGCTTTAGCTGAGAAACAGCCAGCTGAGAAAAAAGTCGATTTAGAGAAAATCAAGAACCAAAAAGGACAAGTAGGTAAGACTTCTATTGAGGAAGTAATGATAGCATTGCGTAAAGTAAAAGGAGATCCTACAAAAGGAAAAGCTTTGTTTAATAAGCAAGGTTGCCATGCTTGCCACAGTATCAATAAAGGTGAGGCCATGAAAGGACCGTTTATGGGTCAGATTGGTGGTATCATGAACCGTGAGCAGATCGCAGAATCAATCTTGAGACCAAATGCTTCCATTTCCCAAGGATTCTCCACTGTCCTGGTAACGACTAAGGATAAAAAGAATTTCATGGGATTTGTAACGCAAGAAACGGCAAGCAAGCTGGTGTTGAGGGATATTGCAGGGAATGTAAATACGATCAACAAAAGCAATGTGGCTAGCAGAAAAGAAATGCCTACCTCAATGATGCCGGCAGGTTTGGCCAATTCATTGACAATGGAAGAATTTGCTTCATTGGTGTCATTCCTAGAAAGACAGAAATAGTGGTTTATCAATACTCAATCAATAAAAGCTGCGCAAATGCGTGGCTTTTTTGTTGTGTGCCCAGCTTGGGCAATTACTGTTGAGAGGAAGTCGAACACGACCTAGCATTGGAATTGTTAGAATATGGCAAGGGTATCATACTTTAGGGGGAACTGAAGGAATCCCTCGGCAAATCTACGGACTGATGAAAAGGAATTACATATAAGGCCGGACGTAGGTTGATTAGGTTACAACACAAACCGAAGGCCTCCATTGCATGAAAAGAGCAGGACCAGTAACCTGCGCAGAGCAAACTATTAGTTTTCAGCCACTACTAATCAAGGAATGTCTGGCAGATATAAAAAGTCAGTGGGAAACGCTTGATGCGCATACGCTCTGAAATATGTATGCTGACTACCAAACCAGCCCTATTCACAGCCAAGAATTCTTACCTGGATTGGTTTGGTCATTAAAGGTTTGGTTGACTACTTTACCATTTCCAAACAAAATCGGACATATAGGAGCTTGAACATAAAGCATCGATTACGTGTGATTCTGTGGAACCTTGGAAAACAACGGACAGCCGATTACGGCAGCTGTTAAGGTTAGGTACCAAAAACCAACTAGCATATCAGCATACCAACACCCGATAGTCCTATAGTCGGCCGGGACAAGCGCTAACCTTCAAATAACCCTAACCAACAGCTATTTTCTGAAGATCGATTATCTAGGTCTTTTGCGTACAATTACTATTGGAGAACCACTCATCAAAAAAAGTTATTTTGCAAACAGCTTTATAAAGAGAGGTACATAAAGTGGTTTGAGAGTCCAGTAAGGGAGTTAATCCCTTATGTCCTACTCTAGATTAATATTTCGCTTGTTGTTTTTTTTATTTTTTTATCAAATTTCCATTGTTTAGTTTGTTTTTTTGTTCCATTAGGCGTTTTTTTTTAAAACTAATCTAACCGGAAGTTTTTTTTGTGATATTGATGGTTTGTTTTTGGTTTAAATTCTCTTTGGTCCTTATTTGTGATGAATGAATGCTTTTTTTTTGTTTTCACTGTAATATTTGTAATAAAATTTGACAATAACAACTGGTTTGCAATCTGTTGCGTATAAAAAGAAGGAAAATTTGAATTTCTGATTGACAATTATGTCCTAAAACCATGTTTTATTATTTTTTCGTTTAAAAAATTTTAAAATTTAAAATAAATTTTTGTAACATTGATATATAAATCATTTGATAACAATTAAAATGATATGTTTTAATTGTTTTTGTTTTCAAGTTTTCAATATTAGCATATCTCTGGTCTTAATTTGTGTCATTTTGGTTGAGTATTAAAAGATTTTGTCCTAAAAAAAGACTTAACCCTTAATAAAAACAGATTATGACTAAAATATTTCTATCAATTGCAGCATTATTCACTATAAATTTGGTTTTTTGTCAAGATACCGACGCTCTACAGATAAGCGGATATGCTGATGCATATTGGAAATATGATTTTTCCAGACAAGAGAATATTAAAACCTATTTTGCTAACGATCAGAATTCCATTTCATTGGGGATGATCGGAATCGGACTGAAGAAAGCGCTTGGTAAAGCCTCTTTTGTTGGAGAGGTAGCATTTGGGCCGCGCGGACAATATCTAAGTATTGCAAATGGAGATGGGAACGAAGCGAATTCTTCGAATTCCTTTCATATCCAGAATTTATATGCAAGCTACAGTTTTACCGAGCAGTTCAGTATGACTGCTGGGTTTATGGGGACCTTCGTCGGTTACGAAGTGATTTCGCCGGCCTCCAATTTCCATTATTCGACTTCTTACCTTTTTGGAGCTGGTCCTTTTCAAAATGCGGGAATAAAGGCAAATTATGAGTTTTCTGAAAAGGTATCCGCTATGGTAGGTTTATTTAATGATTGGAATGTGTATAGGGATCTAAACGGGGTATCCCATTTCGGGGCGCAGTTGAATGTTAATCCCATAGAGGGATTATCAGCTTATGTCAACTTCCTTACAGGAAGTTCTGATGGAGGTAAAGAGAGTTACAGCTCAGGAACATTGATAGATCTTGTTGCCATCTATTCGGTCTCTGATAAATTTGACCTTGCATTAAATGCTGCCGATTATTCATTTAGGAAAGGTGGCGGTTATCAGGGAGTTGCCCTGTATCCTAAATATAATGTCACTGAAAATATCGCCGTAGGGATAAGGGGAGAATATTTTAAGGATAAGGATATTGAAGGTGTAACTCGAGGTTCTGTGACTTCGTTTACCTTATCCGGCCAGTTTAGGCATAAGGGATTCACTTTGATACCCGAGCTTCGATTGGATAATGACGATGCCTCAGGATTCTTGAAATCGGACGGAATTAGTCCCAGCAAACAAGCATCACAGGCATCGATTGCCTTTGTATATGCCTTTTAAACACGAATAGAATATAATAAATAATTGATTCCATAAACAAAGAGTCCCAGGCCTTGCGTGGAACTCTCTTGTTGTTTATTCTGTTTTTTCCTTTTGCGCCCTTAACTCCAGGAGTTCTTTTTGCAATGTTTCGATTTGGGCCTGTTGTTCTTGTATGGCTGCAACAAGAAGAGGTATTAGCGCGGTTTTATCAACCTCGGCCACCTTATTAACTTTGCTTGAATTCTTACCCGTACTAGTAATGTACGCGTCCGTTTTGATAATTACTTGGCTATTAGCGCTTAGTTTGGGAGTTAAGAAGCCAAGTTGATTGCCTGTCGGTAATCGATTTCCCAGTCCCCTTGCCTTATTACTGTCGTAATGAAAGCTGATAGGTTCAAGCTGTTTGATTGTGCTTAGACCGTGGGTAACCTTGCTGATATTGGTTTTTAACTCGTCGGGATTGATTTGTTGCGCTTTAACTATGTTTGCTGAAAACAGTGAAGTAAGTGCGAAACCTGATACAATGAATATGATTGATTTCATGATTGTTAAATAATAAAATTTATGGATAAAGACACCTTCAAATTGATGGGTGTCCTAGGGGGATCTGGGAACGGCGGATTTATGTAGGCTCGTTAGGAGGTGGATAGTGGCGAAAATGGGATATAATGGGCAGTCTCTCGGTAGGATTGGGAAACAGGACACTGAGAGCCTGAATTGGGATATGGAAATCCACTTCTTTTAAGGGGAAAAAATCATCCTCAATGTATTTTTTTAAGCATTCATCCTCTTCTGTCGGCTGATCCACAAGTTCAAAATGATCCAAGTTTTGATTTTGTTCAAAATAAGAATGCACCCCCAAGAAAATCAAGGAGGTCAGCATTATAAAGCTAATAAATTGTACAAATAATCTATTTTTCATCAGAAGGTGAAAGCATGAGGATCTGATACAAAAATAAGTAAATATTATTAAGATTTGTTAAAAAAAAATATGTTAAGTGCTGGTTTGTAGTTTGTTACATGTTCTTTTATTTATGTGTTTTGATTCAAACAAATGTGCTTTCTGATGAAAAAATGCCCAAAATCCGCCCCGGTTTTTGAAAATAGTCCTGCAAGAAGTTGAATCCTAGATTTTCTGTACAATATGGGAAAACGTTCTGGATGAATTTCCAGTACTTTGATGGCAGAGGTATTCATGTTCATGCAGTTTACTCCTATTCAATCAAACTCCTGTCGGATGAGCCAAGATATTGGATAGTTATGTTTTGAATTTTTGAGAATTTTGGTGAGAAGGGTATGGATGTCTACATAAATCCATGAATTTCTTGAATTTAATCCTCTTCTTCGTAAAATTCTATCAATGATGAGATATACGTATCATCCCATCCGTCAACTATGTCATCAAATGCCTCGTCGGGAATGTTGCATTGCCTTACCTCTAATGAAGTTCCCTTTTTATGTTCATGGAGCTTAAGGGTCACGATTGAAGGTTCGTTCTGCTCACCGAAATACCATTCCTGGACTATTTTTCCGAACTCTTCCAGTTCCAAGAACTTTCCTTGTATGGCCCCGTCCCACATGGAAAACTCTCCATTAGGCACTGGATCGATTTCTACAAGGTCGCCGGTCCATAATCTGATGGTTATTTCAGTCGTCAATGCTCTGTAAAGTTCCTCAGGTGTAGCAGGTATGATATAATATTTTTTAAATTCTTTCATTCTAAATATTAAAGGAAAAAAATAATTCCTGTAAATTTACATAGATTTATTAGTAATATATGAGTAATATTCTCCCCAATTCCCTAATTAAAAGACTGGGTATAGATCCACTTTTTGACGAAGAAGCCTTTAAAGCAGCCCATGAAAGCGGAGAAAAACTCACCTCCATACGCCTAAATCCAAAAAAACCAACAGAATTAGACTTTGAACTTGCCGACCGGATCCAGTGGTGTGAAAATGGGTATTATCTGAATGATCGTCCAAAATTTACCTTAGATCCCTTATTTCACGCGGGCTGTTATTATGTGCAGGAAGCATCATCTATGTTTGTCAGTTATATTTTGAAGGAACTAAAGCTTAGGGAAAGGGATATCAAGGCCTTAGATCTATGTGCAGCTCCAGGAGGGAAATCTACCTTGATCAATGATCAGATAAGTCCAAATAGCTTATTGGTATCAAATGAAATCATTAAGAGCAGATCCATAATTCTTCAGGAAAACTTGATGCGCTGGGGATACCCAAATGTCGTGGTGACGAATAATGATCCCACTGCTTTCCGGAGATTGCCTGGATTTTTTGACCTATTGGTCGTAGATGCGCCATGTTCGGGTTCAGGGATGTTCCGTAAGGACGAAGATAGTATTGATGCGTGGTCTGAAGCGAACGTAAAGCTTTGCAGTGAAAGGCAACAACGCATCCTGTCGGAAGTAATATCCTGCTTGAGCAGCCATGGATACCTGCTGTATTCCACTTGCTCGTATTCTTCGGAGGAGAATGAGGATATTTTGGATTGGCTGATCGAAGAGTATAATCTAGATAGCATCGAAGTTCCGATTGATCAATCTTGGGGAATAGAAGTTACAAAATCTGAGAGGGCCAAAGCCACAGGTTACCGATTCTATCCGCATAAAACCAAAGGAGAAGGGTTTTTCATAGGGATCCTTCAAGTCAAGAATATTCAGCCTACTTTTTCGACCAAAAAAATGAAACTGGAGAAGTCTCCAATTGCTAAAGACTGCCTGCAAGGTTGGATAGAAAATAACAAGGGGCTTTCCACACTATTGCATAACGATAATGTCCACATATTTCCCCAGGATCTAGAAGCAAGCATAAAGGCCCTGCAGCAGGTATTATACCTGAAAAATGCTGGAACGATGGTCGGGAAATGGCTTGGAAAGGAACTTGTTCCATCCCATGATCTGGCTTTGAGTGTTTACAGAGATAAAAATCTATCTGCTGTGGAACTCACTTTAGCTGATGCCCAGGATTTTTTGAGAAAGGAGCAGTTGGATCTGGAATTATTCACTGGTATGGAAAAAGGCTGGTGTTTGGTCAATTATGAAGGTGTTTCTTTAGGTTGGGTGAAGGTTTTGGGAAACCGGATCAATAACTACTATCCAAAGGAGGTAAGGATAGCGAATCTATAATTTATCGATTCTGGTATTCCAGGATCAAAGTGCAAATGTCCTTTGCCACTTCTTCTTTACTCTTTATATCAAAGGACAAGATCTCTTCTTTTTTATTGATGACCGTTATCTTATTGGTGTCATGAGCAAAACCGGCTCCTTTGTCCTGCATGGAATTGAGCACGATAAAATCCAGATTTTTTCTCTTTAGCTTATCGATCGCATTTTCTAGCTCATTATTGGTTTCTAGGGCAAATCCAACCAGTGTTTGCTGTTCTTTCTTTTTTGCACCCAGAGTAGCTAGTATATCCGTGGTTTTCTGAAGTGAAATGCTGAAATCTTCCGTCTTTTTCTTGATCTTCTGAGCGGCAACTTCCGTTGGGGCATAATCAGCAACGGCAGCACTCATGACGGTAATGTCTGCTTGCTCAAAATAGTTGTTGCATTCATTAAGCATCTCAGCTGCAGACTGTACATTGATCCTTTTTACGCCTTCTGGCGTGCTTAATGCGGTTGGTCCGCTGATTAAGGTTACTTCAGCACCAAGTTTGCTGAGCTCCCTTGCAATGGCATAACCCATTTTTCCACTGGAATGATTGCCAATGAAACGAACAGGATCGATAGCCTCGTAGGTTGGACCTGCGGAGACTAGTGCTTTCTTCCCGGAAAGAGGTTTATTGGATTCGAAATGTTCCTGGATGAACTGGAAGATTTCTTCAGGTTCTGCCAACCGGCCCTCGCCAACAAGTCCGCTTGCCAATTCTCCTTTACCCGGAGGAATGATCACATTCCCGTAGGATTGTAGCAGCTGGATGTTGTTTTTGACAGAAGGGTGGACCCACATATCCAAATCCATTGCTGGAGCCAAGAAAACCTCACTCTTTGCAGAGAGATAGACTGCTTGTAAGAGGTTGTCACAGATCCCTTGGGCACATTTTGCCAAGGTATTGGCTGTGGCCGGAGCAATTAAGATCAGGTCTGCCGATTGGGAAATATGGACATGGTTATTCCATTCCCCTGTTTTTTTGTCGAAATAATCGACGAAAACGGGTTTGTTGGAAAGGGTAGAAAGAGTAAGCG
Source organism: Sphingobacterium sp. BS-2 (assembly GCF_046161205.1). NCBI lineage: Bacteria > Pseudomonadati > Bacteroidota > Sphingobacteriia > Sphingobacteriales > Sphingobacteriaceae > Sphingobacterium > Sphingobacterium sp. BS-2. The sequence continues at coordinate 530,810 of NZ_JBIXGO010000021.1, read as the reverse complement.
GAGTAATGAATTGAGTCGCTTCCTGGGTCATGATAACCTGAACGGAGGCTTCTGCTTTTCTCAGTAATCTTACCAATGTTGCAATCTTATAAGCGGCGATGCTGCCGCTTATACCAATTACAATATGTTTGTCTCTTAAAGACATGGTAAATATCTTACTCTTGTTCTTTTGTAGGGTTTCTGAAGTATACTTTCTCGTGCAAGAACTCGTCTATAGCTACTAAAGTTGGTTTTGGCAATCTTTCGTAGTGCTTAGAGATTTCAATTTGCTCACGATTTTCGAACACTTCCTCTAAGTTGTCATTGCTGCTAGCAAATTCTGACAACTTTTGGTTTAACTCCTCTTTCATATCTACAGCGATCTGATTAGCACGCTTGCTGATGACAACGATAGATTCGTATAAGTTATCAGTAGTTTGGTCTAACTCTCTTAAATCGCGAGTTACTGTTGAATTTGGAACTGTATTTTTATTCTGGTTCATATATAAATAAAAATGGATGTACTAAAGATTATTGTTGATTGTTGTTCTCGTTTTCGATTGGAATACCATTCGGGGTGGAAATGCCTAGATCTTCCTCACGTTGTTTTCTTAGCTTTTCGTCATTAGCCATGATTTTCAAGGCAGAAGCAATCTTTCTGTCTGCACTTCCGCGAAGGCCATTCAGCTCATTGCTGTATTTGCTTTCTGGGTAATGCTCAATAAAACTGTCGTAGTAATCAATCATCTGATTGAACCTTTCTTCTTGACGGTGTGGGTAAGAATTATCGGCGAATAAGTATTGCGATTTTACTAATAGATATTCGATGTCTTCCGCATGCTTCGTGTCTGGATATACTTTCAATACATTCTCCAAGGCGATTACTGCTGCACGGTAATCATCTGGCAAGCCCATGTTGTAGTACAACTTGGCGTTGTCAAATGCTTTTTTCTCTAATTTATCACGAAGGTTTTGGATCAGATCTCCTGCTTCTTTTGACCTTTCGGACTCCGGGTACAAATTCACGAACAATTGAAGTTGATCAATTGCCTTACGGGTATTGTCTTGGTCTAAATTTGAACGTGGAGAATCCAGGTAATAACAATAGGCAGACATAAACCTACACTCCTCAGCTCTAGGGCTGTTGGGATAATTATCTGCAAAGTTTTTAAAGTGAAATCTTGCTGAGATATAATCTTTCAATCGATAAGCAGCAAAGGCAGTGTAATAGTTTAGATCCTCGGCATCTGCTGTACCGCGGTACTTTGCCAACAGATCTTGAAATAAGGTTAAGGCCTTGGAGTACTTCTCTTTTTCGTAGTACTTTACAGCCTCCTGATACTTCATTTGTACGTTATTGCTTGCGCGTAGTTTTTCGAATTTACTCTTACAACTACCCAAGCCCAATAAAAGAAACAAGCCGACAATTAGGCTAAATACATGATTCTTTAAAAACATCCCACAAAGATACGTGAATTAATACTAATTTTCAATTATTTAATGATACGCGAAAATACTCGATTTCGATTAGGTAATCCTTGGATAAACTTGGTTTTAACAAACTTTAACTTAAAGCCGCTGATTTTGCTGATATTGAACGTATTGAGGCTAATTTCGGGGGTTTTTCTTAAGTCAAATGAATGTTGAATTAGTATCAGCTATGTCACAAATGAATAAAATAATAACTATATTTACGTTTAATATATTTTATCAGGATTTAAAATGACCTTATTTGAGAGAGTAGAGCAAGCATTGGATTCCATCAGACCTTATTTACAGACTGATGGTGGTAACGTTTCTATTGAGGAAATTACGCCGGACAACGTTGTGAAGCTTAAACTGTTGGGGACTTGCGCAAATTGCTCCATGAGTATCATGACTTTTAAGGCAGGTTTAGAACAAGCGATTAAAAAGGCTGTTCCGGAGATTGCAGCCGTCGAAGCGATCAATATTACGGATATGGATGATCCCAATGCGATAAACCCCAACCAATTGTAATGAAAATATTAGATACTGTTAACACTATTTAACAGCATCTTACGTATGATTTTCCCTAGTTTTGTTGCTAAATGAAATTCCTACAAAAATATATCTTGCTTGCTATACTATCGGCATTTGTTTTGAGCCTCCAAGCTCAGAACAAAAAAATAGTACAGGTTTCTGGGTATATTTTAGCCGAGGGGACTGATATCGCCGTTCCTTTTGTGACAATACGAAATGAAAGTTATGGCAATGATGGCTATTCGGCAAATCATGAAGGGTACTTCTCCTTTGTAGGGCATACCGGTGATGAGATCGTGTTTTCTTCCATCGGATATCGCTCTGTGCGAATTACCATTCCTGATGTGGATGGGGATAAATATACCGCCAAAATTGAATTGACCCCTACCGTAGAGGAACTGCCGATGGTAACCGTTGGCCCTCCATTGCCTTGGGCAAGTATCGAAGAATTTAATATGGAGTTTCTGGCCCTTGATATCAGTGGTGATGATGTAATGACCGCCAAAAGGAACCTTTCTCCTCAAGCTTTGGCTTCCCTTTCCAAGATTGTGCCAAGGAGTGCTGAAGAAATCCAGACCTATAATAACTTTCAAAGGCATATCAATATGTCCAATAAAGCCATTAACCAAAATATGGCTAATCCGCTGTTGAATCCATTCGCTTGGGGTCAATTGATCAACCAGATCAAGCGTGGAGATTATAGTAGACAGCGTCTGAAATACTAAATTCTAATTGGATTCTAGAGCGCCGCGCTTATTGATACCTCTAATGTTTAGCCGAGAAGCCATATAGGATACTAGGGTTGAAACCGCCATCACCGTAATAAAGATCAACACCAAATCCATATAACGGATGTCTACAGGGTAGGCGTCAAATAATGATCCCTCGCTGGTGCTTACAAATCCGAAATGGTCTTGTAGCAAACAAAACATTAATCCCAAGAATGCGCCCGTAACGCTCCCTATCAATGCAATGAGGATACCTTGGTAATAGAAGATGTTCTGGATGAGGTTATTGCTAGCGCCTAAGCTATTTAATACCACCATGTCCTGTTTCTTGTCGATCACCAACATGGTCAGGGATCCGATGATATTGAATATAGCGATTATGCCTATGATCGTGACGATAAAGAACACGATCCATTTTTCGGACCTTACGGTTTTGTAAAGGGTAGGGTTCTGCTGTTCCCTGTTTTTTACTTGAAAATCCTTTCCCAATAATGCCTGGATTTCTTTTTGTAAGCTCGTGGAGTTGTCGTTTTTGCCATATAGTTCGATCGCTGATATGCCTTCATGCTCATTCAAGAGATCTTTTGCAAAGTCTATGGGTACAATGATCAGATCCTCGAAACCTGGTTGGTACCCTAGGATTGCATTTGGTTTAATTGCCCTCGTTCTGATATCCTCTAGGGGGTTGATGTTATTCGGTGAAGCTTTTTTGTCGGGAATATTGAGAAAAATCTGGTTTTCTACACCTTGTAAGGGAACTTGGAGGTTTGCCTGTACTGTAGTGCCCAAGATGGCATAGTTGGCACTGTCTTCCTTCACTTCTAGCTTTCCCTCCAAAAGCATGTCTTCATTGGCGATTTGATGGAGGCTATTAGGTTCAATGCCCTTTAAACGACCGATGAACTGTTGCTGGTTATATTCTGCGAGGACCTTGTCCTCTAATACTTCGCTATATGAGGATATTTCTGGCAATTCGCGAAGTTTTTTAAAGGCCTCGCTATTTGTGGAGAACACCTTTCCTGAAGATGGTTCTATTCTGTATTCTGGTGAAAAAGTACTGTATTGTGAAAGGATAAAACGTTCCAATCCATTGTAAAAGGATAAAACTATCACCAAAGCAGCCGTGCTGACCAATACCCCGATCATGCTGATCGATGAAATAATGTTGATCGCATTTACCGACTTTTTCGAAAAAAGATACCGTTTTGCAAAGAATATTGGGAGCTTCATTTTTTTAGGCCCTGATAAATGGATTCGACTTTTTTTCTTCTCCTACAGTGGTACTTGGTCCATGACCAGGATATACGACCGTTTCCTCCGGCAGTGTATATATTCTGCTGGCTATACTGTTCAAAAGTTGCTGATGGTTGCCTCCAGGAAGATCAGTGCGACCGATGCTGTTCTTGAAAAGTACATCTCCTCCGATCAAGAAGTTATGTTCTTTACTGTATAAACAAAGATGCGCCGGTGAATGACCGGGGGCTAAGATCAATGATAATTCCTCATCGCCAATTTTTATGGTATCATCCTCCTGTAAAAATGTTTCAGGGATGGGTGAGGGATCGTATCGGATCCCCATTTGCGGAGCATAGTTTTGAACCTGTATCACCAAGGGAAGCTCGCCTTCATGGAATTGGGGGATTAGGTCATAGGTCTCCGAAACAAACTTATTCCCTAGCACATGATCGATATGGCCATGGGTGTTGATAAGGTGGAGGGGTTTTAGGCCATTGTTTTCAATATAATCTTTCAGATGGTTTTCTTCTTGATAATTGTGCATTCCAGGATCTATTATGATACAGTTTTTGGCCTCATCATAGATTAAATAGGTATTTTCCTGGTATGGATTGAATACAAAAGTCTTGATATGTAGCATGTCCAAAAATAGGAAATATTTCTAAGCAATTGGGCTTTTCCTATTGATTCCAGATTTCCCAGTTTTTTTCTGCTTGCAAGACCAGCATTTCATAACCATTTTTGATGGCGGCCCCTCTTTCTTTCCCTTTTTTTAAGAATAAAGTTTCTTCAGGATTGTAAATAAGGTCATACAATAAATGATCACTTGAAATTGCTTCGTATGGAAGTGCAGGACATTCACCCGTCTTGGGGAACGTCCCCAAAGGGGTGCAATTAATTAATAGTGGAGAGTTCTGAACTAACTCTTCCGAAAGGTCATCGTAGGAAAGGTTGTATTGGGTCTTTGTCCTACTTACGATCCTATATTCGATGCCAAGTTTTTTCAAAGAATAAGCAACAGCTTTAGTAGCTCCTCCATTACCGAATATTAATGCTCTGTTATGATTGGGTTTCAATAGAGGTTCTAATGATTTTTCAAATCCGTGGGCATCCGTGTTGAAGCCTGTTAGTTTTATGCCGTCACTTTCGTGACGGATTTGAATGCAATTCACGGCACCAATTTCTCTTGCCTCCACTGAAAGGTCTGTCAAATAACGCATCACCTCCTGTTTATAGGGAATGGTGACATTTACGCCGTAAAACTCCGGGTTATCTTGGTAAAGGCTTGGGAATTCCTGGATAGTTGATAGAGGGTATAGATCATAATCAATGTTTTCTATACCCTCGATTCTGAATTTTTCTAAATAATATTTTTTGGAAAATGAATGGCCGAGTGGATAGCCTATTAATCCTAATTGCTTCATCGTCCTTCTGTATATTTTTTGATAATATCTACGATTACTTGGTTTCCCTGTAATTGTGGCAGGTATTCAAATAAAATGTAATGTTTCTCTGGATCAACGTTTAATGCGAGTTCCAAGAAACTTAATGCTTCTGTATATTTTCCTGCGGCGAACATATAAGCTACCATTCTATAATATAATGTTGCCTCATCCGGGTTACATTTGATCGCCTCTGAAATGACCTCAATAGCCTCCTCGAGCCTGGTTTGCTCAAACAGTAAAGAGGAATAATCCAACCAAGCTTCTGCATCGGTTGGGTTTAACTCCACAACCTTTGAATAAGCCTCTATAGATTGATCAAATTGTTTCAATTTATAGCGAGCGTCAGCAATCGCAAACCAATAATCTGGATTCTCATCGTCGATCTCTAATGCTTTCTTATAAAAATGCAGTGATTCGAAATATCGTTCTTCAAAATCCAGTGTAACCCCAATACCAAACCAGGCGTCACTTTGATTGCCGTCAAGTTTAACAGCCTTCTTGTAATATTGGCGTGCTTCATCCATCTGTTCTAACTTTTCATAGCATTCTCCAATTGCACAGTAAGTATCCGCATTTGGAGTTTCGTGCTCGAAGGTCTGTTTATAGACATCAATGGCTTCCGAATACCTGTCTAGGTTTACCAAGGCGTTACCTTTATTGAAATAAGCCGATGAAAAATTCTCATTGATCAAGATGGCATAATCATAAGCATCAATTGCAGCTCCAAAATCACCTAACTTGTGGTAAGCGTTACCTAGATTGTACCAAGCAGCATAGGAATATGGATCCGTATCGATATATTGGTTGTAGAACTGAATACTTTCTTGTTGTTGTTCCAATACATCATAGCAAAATGCTATTTCGTAGAGCGCATCCTGATTGTCTTTATTTGCTTGTAATGATTTTTTTAAATATGCAATGGCTTTTTCATAAGCCCCTTGAAGTTGGTATAGGCCCGCGATTTGATAATAGACCTCATCTTTAGCATCGCTAAGTTTCAAAGCCTTGAAGAAGTTTTCTTCGGCCAGCTGATGTTCCTGAAGGGCAGATAGGATTGTCCCTTTTATCAAATAGATGTCACCTTCGGACGGTTCCAGTAATTCCGCTTTACTTAATGCCTCCAATGCAGGTTCATACTGTAAAGTGGAAGCGAGAAGCTGAGCTTTCTTGATTATGAACGAGGTTTCGAAAGGGTGTTGGGCAGATGCAAATTCTATTCCTTGTAAAGCTTTTATTGGATCATTGTTGGTGATGTAATAGTCAATAATGCTTTCAAAGGCTTTTGCGTCAAAAAAGTACTGGTCTTCATTTCGAAGCATTTCCTCATAACGATCCACTGAAAATTTTTGTTCTTCCGGGGTTCCAAATTCAAAATCTTCTTCCATTATTCTCCTCCTTAAAATTTATTCGTACTCTCCAATTCCTAAATGAAAATACTATTTTTTGAACATTAGAATATGTAATTGTTTTCAACATATTCACATTTTAGACTGGGTTGGTCTGCAAATGTAAAGTTAATTAAGTAATTATATTGTAAATACTGTGTATAGCAACAAAAAAGCCAGCTAAACAGCTGGCTTTTGTTATTTCAAATTGTTATTTCTAACAATTATTTTTTGATCTCAACACGACGGTTTTGAACACGACCTTCTTCAGTGTCGTTTGAAGCAACTGGGTTAGCTTCACCGTATCCTGTAGCGTTGATGCTTGATGCAGATACTCCAGCGTTAACTAAGTATTGTTTTACTGCATTAGCACGGTCTTTTGATAAGTTCATGTTGTAAGCTTCTGTACCTTCAGCAGATGCATAACCATCTAATGAAACAGAACCGTTACTGTCTTTCAATTCTTTAGCTAATTTATCTAAAGTAGAGTAAGATTCAGTTTTCAATACTGAGCTATCAAATTCGAATTGAATTGGAGCAAAGTATCCTGAAGTAGTTCCGTCAGTTAATTGCTGAGGTTCAGGAAATTTGATTGGACATCCAGAACCATCAACTACCGTACCAGCAGGAGTTCCTGGACATTTGTCAAATTTGTCAGATACGCCGTCACCATCAGAGTCTTTGCTTAATTGATCAACTGTACCTTCCAAAGTAGATACGCGCTGTTTCAATGCTTCAACTTCGTTACGTAATGAAGGGTCTTTCAACTCATCATATAATGTAGCAACAGGGTTAGTGAACGTTAAGCTTTCTTTATCACGAGAACCTAAAGTGAACTCTAAGCCACCATATACGTTAGAGAATTTTTGCTTTCCGTCGTAACGAACCGGTCCGTATAATAAGTTGTCATCAGTGAAGTTCATTGTGTAACCTAAGTTCAAGGCAACAACTTCAGATAACTTGAATTTAACACCAACACCAACTGGGATATATCCAGTTAAACGGTTGTCACGGTCTCCAGTAGCCTCACGGTCACCGAAAATTTCTTGACCCCATTTACCTTCGTTGTTGTAAACTTCAGTACCAGTGAAATCGTTGTTAGCGAATTGAACTGGGTTATGAGCCATAACACCTAAACCAACTTTAGCGTAGAAGTTAACAGCGTTTTCTCTTCTCATGAAGTCGATAGTACCTAATTGGAATACACCATTTAAGCTAGCTGCCCAGTTAACTGAAGTCTCAGCAGATCTTGCACCTAAGTTATTCTCCGGAGTAGTAACTAAATCATGGTTGTAAGTTTTGATACGACCACGGTTACCTTCTAATTCTAAACCGAATAGGTGAGAGAATTGCTTACGGATAGTCAAACCATAGTATTCACCAACTTTGTTTTGGAAATATCCAACGCGTTGTCCGAAACCGTTTTGGCCACCAATAATAGTGTTTGGAGTAGTGATACCACCTTGAACACCAATTGACCAAGTTCTGTATTGTGATCTACCACCAAATACAGTTGGGGTTTGTGCTTGTGCAGTTTCAGCGAAACCTAAAGCGGCTACTAAAGAAGCTGCAACAGCTGTTTTTTTAATTGTAGAATAGTTCATACTCTTTTTTTTAAGGTTATTAAAATTTTTAATTGTTTCTAATTGTAAAAATCAATTTAACATAACTTAACAATAACGGTGCCAAAAAATGTTAAATTGCAAAAAGCCCTTTTTCCATGATATCCATAGGTCCTTTTGCCGCGTAAAAATACTTATTAACATTAAATAACACAAATTTTTTATCAAAACTTTATTAATTGTCAATAAATATGAGCACAATACCTTTGGTCTGTATGATTTTTACTACAAAATATAATGAATTATAGCTAGGGTTAACCCGCCTAACAGTGCACTAACAGGGATAGTTAATATCCAAGCCCATAATAAACTGATGGTTACTCCCCAACGAACGGCTGAAACTCTTTTTACTATACCCACCCCGATAATCGAACCAGTGATTGTATGGGTCGTTGAAACCGGAATGCCAAAATGTTCTGTAATACCTAAGGTTATTGCACCTGCTGTTTCAGCACTTACACCTTCTAAAGGAGTCACTTTTGTGATTTTTGTACCCATTGTCTTTACGATTTTCCATCCTCCACTCATCGTTCCTGCTGCGATCGCAAAATAACAGGCTAATGGAACCCACTCAGGCATTTCTTCAAAACTACCGATTACACCCTGTGCAATTAAGGCAGTAGCAATAATGCCCATGACCTTTTGCGCATCGTTACCACCATGAGCAAAACTCAATCCTGCCGATGAAACCAATTGCAGGATTTTAAACCATTTCTCGGCAACTGCAGGTCTAGCTTTTTTACAAATATTGATAATGATCAAAGTAATGATGATCGATATTGTCATACCTACCAATGGTGCCAATACAATAAAGGAAACAATTTTCAATGTTGCACTTAAATTGATAGCTTCCATTGGGTTTGCTCCTAAAAACAAAGCATAGGCCATCCCCGATCCAGCAAAACCTCCAATTAATGTATGGCTGGAACTAGACGGGATACCATAATACCAGGTAAAAAGGTTCCAGGCAATAGCTGCCACCAAGCCCGCAAATATTACCTCGAGGGTGATATATTCTTCAATGACCGTTTTGGCGATCGTATTGGCCACTTTATGATCGGTGAAAACAAAATAAGCAACAAAGTTGAACAAGGCTGCCCATAGTACTGCCATGAACGGGGTCAATACTTTGGTCGATACGATAGTCGCTATGGAGTTGGCTGCATCATGGAATCCATTGATGTAGTCAAACGCAATAGCTAAAACAATTACGACAATTAATAATGTGGTTATACCCATAATTTAATATTGTTGTGAGTTCTTATTTAATAAATTAAGCGTTCTTCACAAGAATACTTTCCAATACATTGGCAACATCCTCACATTTATCTGTCGCATCTTCCATTGCAGATAAAACTTCTTTGTTCTTGATCAGGTTGATTGCATCTTTTTCATACTCAAATAATTCGGCGACAGCTTTGTCAAAAATATAGTCAGCTTTATTTTCCACACTGTTGATGCGTACACATGAATCAGTAATGTTCCTGATGTTCTTAAGGTCTTTTAGCTCAAATAGTGCTTTTGCAACATGTTCCGTTGCTTCAAGGATCAAGCTTGAAATCTCTTTCATGGCTTCACTAGGTTCAGTGACCTTATAGAGCTCCATTCTATTGGAAGCACCATGGATAAAGTCCGCCACATCGTCTAATGAACTGGCCAATGCGTGGATATCCTCCCTGTCAAATGGTGTGATAAAGTTCTTTCCTAATTCCAAATGAATCTGATGGGTTAGATTGTCCCCTTTGTGCTCTAGATCCTCCAGCAATTTAGAGTTATCTTTTCTAAGCTGAAGATCTGTCGTATGAACGCTTTCTTTTAAAAGCTTGGCCATGTCAATTAAATTTGATCCGGCTTGTTCAAACAATGGGAAAAATTTCTTGTCCTTTGGGACAAAATATTGAAAAATGCTATTTAGAGACATAACTCGTATTTTTAGTAGCGCAAAATTATGCACTTAATGTTAAGTTAATGTTAAGTTTTAATAAATCGCTTAAATTAGGCCTTCTCGAGGGTAAAAGAAAAGGTGGTACCAATGCCTTCCGTGCTTCTGACGTGCACATTTTGCTGATGCGCCTCTATGATATGTTTAACGATTGCAAGACCTAATCCTGATCCTCCGATATCCCGAGATCTACTTTTATCCGTCCTGAAAAATCGCTCAAATACTCTCGGTAGATTTTTCTCCTCAATACCTTGGCCGTTATCTGTAATTTCAATCAGGACCTGATCTATTAATAAGTGAACCTTGATATTTGTTTTACCTCCTTTAGACCCATATTTGATTGAATTGTCAATGAGATTGATTAAAACCTGTTGAATTTTCTTTCTATCAGCCTTTACCTGTATGGGATTATTGCCTTTAGGATTAAAAACAAGCGTAATATTATTTTCTTTGGCTTTATATTCCAAATCATCGATCGTCTCCTTAATTAATGCAAGGAGGTCAAATTTTTCTATCAAAATGGATATTTCGCCAGATTCCAGCTTAGCTATTTCATCTAGATCATGAATTAAATAGCTCAACCGATCCAGGTTTCGAGAAGCTTTATTTAAAAAATTAACAGCCATTTCAGGATTGTCATCGATCATGCCATCCTGCAAGGTTTCAATATACCCTTGGATGGCAAACAGAGGGGTTTTGAATTCGTGCGAAATATTAGAAAGAAATTCTTTTCGGAACTTTTCCTGAGCTTTTAATTGGTTAATTTCTATTGTCTTTTGTTTTGCCCAGTCTCTCACTTCCTTTTCGGCATCACCAATTGGGTCTTCGGATTTATGGTCGCCCAAAGCATCCTTCAGCTCTTTGCCCAGCTTTAGGTTATGGATCAATTTGTATACAGATTTGATCCTTTCATACACGAATTTTTGGAAAACGTAGTTCAGTAAGCTAAAGGAGAGGACAAAGCTCAGTATGAGAATAAAGGTGAAAGTAGGCAGATCCCTCTCATAATAATAGTTCATTCCCGATAATGTAAAGGAAAAAACAAAACTAATTACAAGTATTAGGGTGCGAAAATTCATGTCTTACCTAATTAAAGGTGGTCTCAGCAATTGAGATTAAAATCGAGCAATAATAGATTTACCGCCAGTAACCTTATCTCCAATATTTACATTGATTTTTGTATCTAGCGGCAAGAATAAATCCACTCTGGATCCAAATTTAATAAATCCAAACTCTTCACCTTGTTTCACCTCTTGGCCTTCTTTCACATACCAAACAATCCTTCTGGCCATTGCACCAGCGATTTGGCGGAACAAAACTTCAACTCCAGATTGGGTTTTCACAACAACAGTTGTCCTTTCGTTGTCAGTGGACGATTTCGGATGCCAAGCCACCAAGAATTTCCCAGGATGGTATTTGAAAAAGGAAACAATTCCAGACACAGGGTTTCTATTGACATGTACATTGACAGGAGACATAAAAATCGAAACCTGAATTCTACGGTCTTTCAAGTACTCAGTTTCTTCCGTTTCTTCAATAACTACCACTTTTCCATCAGCAGGGCATAATACAACCCCCTCGTCGATTGTTATGGTTTTGTTAGGGCTTCTGAAAAATTGAACAATGGTTATCAGCAAAAATGCTGAAACAATATAAATGATCCATTTCACAGCACTGCCGGCATCATAATAATGTGCAATGGCGTTTATTATAAAAATAAATAATACTACTAATGCTAAACTGGTATAGCCTTCCTTGTGAAATTTCATAAATAAATATTTGTGCAAATATAATTATTCTGTATAAATGTCCTATGGTTCATTCTTCCTACCGATATTCAAGCTATGGAATTGTATCTTTCCGGACTCATCAGACGATACTTTTCCCTTTACAGTGATCTCATCTTCAATATATTCGCCATTTGCAAATGAAGGGATATATCTTTCTACAGAATTCAAGACCATTCTGAAGGGTCTACTTATTTCCTTCGGAACATCATCAATAATCTCCAATTTTGAGGGATTCCCATCCTTGCTCACCTGAATCTTATATTCAAAATTATCTTCAATGGGACTCCTTAATTCAAAAGAATTGAAAGGTTGGGTCAGAAAATCAGATAAATAGCTGTTATAGCCAGCAATCTCATCATAATTACAAGCTTTCGATATGAATTTTTCTGCCCTAAAGAAATTCTCAACGGGGAGCAAACTGAAAATTGGCGAAGAATACTCGGTTTCATTGATTATATCATAGCCAGATTTGAATACCCCTCTATAATAAGCCTCTTCCGCAACCAAATCCGATAGTTTGTCTGCCGTATAATAAATCTGCCATATTCCATCGGGAACGCCATCCCTTAATTTCCCTTTATGTTTCACAAAAGGATAGCCATAAGGATTATAGCCTTGGAAAGGAACATTGAATTCAAACCTTCCATTTCCTTCATCAACAACTTTTCTGCCGCGAGTATCAATGAATTCCTTGATTTTTACATAATCGGAAGCAAATTCAACTACCATCATCAATTCCCCATCGGGATAATAATAGTTCCAATTACCTTGAGGCCTGTCATCTACAAAAGTGGTTTCCCATTTAATGGAGCGATTGGGATGATAAGCCTTGAAATAGCCCGATTTTTTCCCATCCACATAAGATCCTTCAAGAATGGGTCTGCCATCAAGATCAAAATCTGTAAACGAACCGATATACTTACTGCTTGCCGGGTCAAAACTTGCTACCCTTTCAATGCTCTTGAATTCACAGTCCCTATCAACCAGATAATAATTGCTGTCAAAATAAAAGCGCACCAGGTTCTCTCCCGATTTTTCAAAAAAAACAGGGTTCCGGTCCTGACCAAACGTGTTCAGGAAAAATACCATCAAGAAAAAAATACCGCTCAGTACTTTCATTGCGTCTAATGTGCTTCCAACCAATTTTTCCCTTCACCAATCTCTATTTCAATCGGAACCTGCATTTCAATGGCGTTTTTCATCCTGTTTTCGATGATCGCTTTAAATTCATCAATTTCATGGTTAGGGACATCGAACACAAGTTCATCATGCACCTGCATGATCATTTTGCCTTCCAATCCTTTTTCTGCGATATCCTTTTGGATATTGATCATCGCGATTTTGATCAAATCTGCAGCCGATCCTTGGATAGGGGCATTAATGGCATTTCGTTCCGCAAAACCTCTCACGGTCATGTTCGCAGAATTGATGTCTCTTAAATAACGCCTTCTTTTCAATATAGTTTCCACATACCCGTTTTCCTTGGCAAATTCAATCACCTCGCCCATATATTTGCGGATACCGGTATATTGGGTAAAGTACTGATCAATGATTTCCGCAGCTTCTTTACGGCTAATCCCCAAGTTTTGTGACAGTCCAAATGCAGATTGTCCATAGATAATCCCAAAGTTGACCGCCTTTGCATTCCTTCTCATGTCAGAATTAACTTCATCCAACGATACAGAGTACACCCTGGCAGCAGTAGCCTTGTGAATATCGAGTCCTTGTTTAAAGGCCTCCAACATATTTACATCTTGACTTAATTCAGCCATAATCCTGAGCTCAATCTGAGAATAATCGGCAGAAAGCAAGGTCCAGTTCTCATTTCGACTGATAAATGCTTTTCTTACCCCTCTTCCTCTTTCCGTACGGATTGGGATATTCTGCAAATTAGGATTGGTTGAACTTAACCTACCTGTTGCCGCTACAGCCTGATTATAGGAGGTGTGGATTAAACCTGTATTCGGATTGATCAAATTAGGAAGGGCATCGACATATGTAGATTTTAGCTTTTGAAGCTGTCTGAAATCTAAGATATCTTGAACGATATCGGATTTATTTGCCAATGCCAATAATACATCTTCTCCAGTTTTATATTGACCAGTTTTTGTTTTTTTCGCTTTCGGATCCAATTGAAGTTTATCAAATAATACTTCACCTAATTGCTTTGGAGAGGCAATATTAAAGGTAACTCCAGCTTTTTCATAAATCTGTTGTTCCAATACCTTAACATCCCTTTCAATTTCTGTAGAGAACTGATGCAAAGTATCTACATCGATCTTTACCCCATTCCTTTCTACTTCTGCCAATACCTTTAATAAAGGGAATTCAACTTTTTGTGCTAAATCCAGGGTAGAGGTTTCTTCAAGTAATGGAGCAAGCTTATTTTTTAATTGCAAAGTGATGTCTGCATCTTCAGAAGCGTATTCTTTGACCAATTCCACATCCACATCACGCATATTACCTTGGTTTTTACCTTTAGTACCAATCAATTCAGTAATAGAAACCGGCGTATAGTTTAAGTAGGTCTCCGATAGGTAATCCATGTTATGTCTTGTATCGGGATCAATTAGGTAATGAGCGAGCATGGTATCAAAAAACTCACCTTTCACATCCACTCCATACCTAGATAGAAGCAGAATGTCATACTTCAGGTTTTGGCCAATTTTTTTAATGTTTTCATTTTCAAATAATCCTTTGAATATATCAACGGTTTTCTGAGCCTCTGCTTGATCAGCACTAACCGGAATATAATACCCTTCAAATGCCTTTGTGCTAAATGATATCCCAACCAATTCTGCTTGAAGAGCATCTAAACCAGTTGTTTCTGTATCAAAACAGAAAGATTCCTCCTTTGATAATTGCAGAGCCAGTTCTCTTTGTTTTTCTTCGCTATCCAGCAATGTATACTGATGTGCAGTATTTTGAAGATTAGTGAAAACAGGAGCTTCAGCAGTATCCGATGGGAGATTATTCTTTGAGCCCGCTAAGTTGGCATCATCATGAACAGCAAATAGGTCCATCTGTCCGGCTTTCGAATTTGGATTTTCAATCATGCTGAAATCATCTCCAAAAACTCTTTTCCCAAGAGTCCTGAATTCCAACTCCACAAATAAAGGTTCTAAAACTTCTTTATTAGGTTTCTCCAATTCCAATGCTTTTTCATCAAACTCAACCGGAACATCCAGCAATATCGTAGCAAGTTTTTTAGAGATCAAGCCCTGTTCAGCGTGGTTTTCTACATTTTCTTTCAGTTTACCCTTCAGCTTATCCGTATTCTGAATCAGGTTTTCGATGGATCCGAATTCCTGGATTAGCTTTTTCGCAGTTTTCTCTCCGATACCCGGAATACCAGGGATATTATCCACGGCATCCCCCCAAAGACCAAGAATATCGATCACCTCATGGACATTGTTGATTTCCCATTTCTCCAAGATCTCCGCAACGCCTAATGTTTCAGCGCCATTGCCCATCCGGGCAGGTTTATAGATGAAAATGTTTTCAGATACCAATTGACCGAAATCTTTGTCCGGAGTCATACAATAGACCGTATAGTCCATCTTTTCACCTTTTTTTGCCAAGGTTCCAATAATGTCATCCGCCTCAAAACCATCCATGGTAATGATTGGAATGTTAAATCCTTCGATTAGGCGGAAAATATATGGGATGGAAGCTGCAAGATCCTCAGGCATTTTTTCACGTTGAGCCTTATAAGCCTCAAATTCCAAATGTCTGTTGGTAGGTGCTGCTGTATCGAATACAACAGCGATATGACTAGGTTTCTGATTATTTAAAACATCGAGCAAGGTATTGGTAAAACCCATGATTGCTCCTGTATTTAGTCCGTATGATGTAATGCGGGGTGTTTTACTGAGTGCGAAGTATGCACGGTAAATCAATGCCATCCCGTCTAAAAGAAATAACTTTTTCAAATTCTTCGTTTTTTTACCTGTATAACAAAGTTAACAAATTCAAATAGACGCAAAGATTAATTATTTTTTTCCATTTTTGCGGGGATTGCTTGTATTTTTAATAAATATGGAAAATTGATATGCGCGGACTTGTAACAAAATCTACCGGTAGTTGGTACCAAGTTTTGGGTGATGATGGAAATAGATATGAATGTCGGATAAAGGGAATATTCAGAACTCAGGGCATAAAGACAACTAATCCCATTGCTGTGGGGGATAGGGTGGAGTTTGAAATTGAACAAGGCCAACAAAGCGCTGTTATTACTAAGCTTGAACCTAGGAAGAATTATATTATCCGTAGGTCTGTCAACCTTTCCAAGCAAACCCAGATTATTGGTGCAAACCTAGATCTAGCACTTTTAGTTGTTACATTGGCCTCCCCGCCGACGTCGACCGGTTTTATTGATCGATTCCTGGTTACTGCGGAAGCCTATGGTATTCCAGCAGCACTTGTCTTCAATAAATTAGACCTTTTTTCTGAGGAAGGGTTGGAGATCCTTGCAGAATACATCGCCATATATGAAAACCTTGGCTACCCTTGTTTCACTGTTTCAGCCCTAGAAAGGGAGAACATTGAAACCCTGAATGAAGTCCTAAAGGATAAGATTACCCTGATTTCAGGACACTCAGGTGTGGGTAAATCAACTTTGATCAATGCCATTATCCCCGGATCTGACCTCAAAACAGGAAATATCTCGGATTGGTCTGACAAAGGAAAACATACCACAACCTTTGCAGAAATGATCGACCTTCCTTTCAGTGGTAAACTGATCGATACTCCCGGTATTCGTGAGCTAGGAATTGTAGATATCGAACCCCAAGAACTATCCCATTATTTCCCTGAAATGAGGAACCTGCTCAATCAATGTAAATTCCATAATTGTAGACATATCAATGAACCGGGATGCGCCGTTTTGGATGCTCTGGAAAATGGGGAGATTGAACCCTCACGGTATGATAGCTACTTGAGTATCTACAATAATGAAAACAATAGAAATTAATTCCTTCAAAATATTTCAAAAGAATTGTAGTTATTTTGTTCTTTTTCAGTTAGTTGTTTTAATTCTCTTTAAATATTTTGTCCAGTAAATAAACATATTGGCTATATTGTTGTTAGGAATTAACACAAGCTGGGGATAAACCGTTTTTTTGAATTTTATGAAACCTATTTGGAAATGGATTATTGGGATTTTAGCCTTCTTGATTTTGGCTATTTTGGGGATTGGCTGGTATTATAGCCGAAACTGGAAACCTATTGTTGAAACGAAACTGAAAGAAACCGTTTCTAAGGCTACTGACGGTCTGTATTCATTAAAATACGATGATTTAGATCTTAACGTTGCCCTAGGGAATGTCACCCTTAAAAATGCAGAATTGATTCCTGATTCTGCTGTCTATCGCCAAATGGTCCTCTCAAAAGAGGCACCAAATAGCCGCTATCATATTAAACTGGCTGCCTTGAAAGTCCGTAGGTTCAATATCTGGGATGTCATCAAGAACAGAAAACTATACATCAAGGAAATCAATTTTGATTCACCTGATATCCATATGATATCCGAACGCCACGCCTATAATGATACCATTCAGCCAAAACAGTCGAAGACGCTTTATGATAATATCAAAGATGTCTTTAGTTCCATCAATGTTCGTGACATCAACATAGATAACGTAAAATTTAAGTTCTCGAAAATCGAAGAGGGCAAGTCAAGCGATATCCTTCTAGATAGTATCGGGATTAAGGTGCATGATGTTTTGGTGGATCAAGCTTCAATCCATGATACCACCCGCCTGTTCTACACCAAGATGGTTGAAGTAGAGGTGCCAAAGTTCGAGTACGAACTTTCAAACGGTATTTACAAAGCCAAGTTTGACCACCTGATCATGAATACCCGTGACCAAAACGTCTTGTTGACCAAGGTAGAGTATGCTCCAAAAATGAGTAAAGCGGCGTATTTCAAAGCCCGAAATGAGAACATTACCATGGCTGTTATGAAATTTGATACTTTGCGGTTTGAGAAATTAGACTTCAAGGAGCTGATTGATAACCAACAAACCATTTCCCAGCACGTACAGATAAAAAATGGTTCCGTTTCATTATATAATGATAAGAGATATCCCAAGAAAAGCAGTTCAAAGATAGGGAAGTCTCCCCAACAGCAACTGATGAAAGTGAAACAGCTTATCCGGATCGATACCGTTTTCGTGGATAATGTAGATGTGCTGTACGGTGAGCATTCTGCGAAATACAATAAAGAGGGGATAATTACCTTTAACCATGCGAAAGGAACATTGACGAATGTCACCAATGACAGTACATTGTTGGCAAAGGATAAGTTCATGCGTGCGGATTTACAGGCCAGGATCATGAATGCAGGGCTGCTTAAGATCCAGTTTGGATTCGATATGCTTAGCAAGGACGGCTTCCACACCTATAAAGGCTCTTTAGGCAGGATGCAAGCCCCTGCTTTCAATAAAATTTTGACACCATTGCTAAATGCTGAAATAGCATCAGGAAATATCAGAAGCATCAGTTTTAATTTTCAGGCGAACGACTATAGAAACTGGGGAGATTTTAGATTCGATTACGACCATCTAAAATTAAACCTGATGAATGCCATAGATCCAGGGATGAGCAAAACAAAAAAAGGAGTCCTATCCTTTGTTGTCAATAATATCCTGATCAATGATAGTAACCCGGATGCCAATGAAAAATACCATATTGGCAAGGTAAATTATAAACGTGTTCCAGAACACACCTTCTTCAAAACCCTTTGGCAAAGTCTCTTGGATGGTATCAAGCAATGTGCGGGTATCAGCAAAGAAAGAGAGGCAAAACTGCTTGGTGCAGCTGAAAAAGGAAAAGATGTCGTAGATGAAACTAAAGGTGTAATCAAGCGTACAGGTAATTTCTTCAAAGGAATTTTCAAAAAGAAAGACAAAGAAAAAGAAGAAGAGAAAAATTAGTTTCACGTGAAAGCTTTTTTTAATCAGGCGCTCATTAATGAATGATATTGCTATGTTTGTAACTTGATGGATTCGATATTTAGCTTCCTAAAATATATATTTCGTTATAAAAAGAAAACCGTAGATCAGATCGTTTTCTATGTCAGTTTGATCAGTGCCGCAACGATGGTTGTTCATGTGGGTTATATTACCGACCCTGAAGTTGCAAAGTTGACCGATAATGCAGTTGTGGCGTTATACTATGGACTTTTCCTCTTTGAAATCATTCGAACGGCCTCATCCATATTAGTTGCTCGACGGATCAATGTCTCCCATTACACGGGGGTCATGGTCAGCGCCTACTTTCTTCTGATCACCATTTCCCGATTAACAGGAGGGATCTTGTCCACGTTCGCAAAAGATGAATGGCTATATCTTGGAATTGCCATTATCTTCCTCTCAGAACTATCCAAGAACAGTCTTTTCTTTGATAATTTCTATTTCAATCCTACCATATTGTTTGTCATCAGTTTCTTGGGATTGATTATTCTAGGTGCATTTCTACTGATGCTGCCAAGAACTACTTTGGAAGCTCCATTAAGCTTTGTCGATGCCTTTTTTATGGCAACCAGTGCCGTTTGTATCACTGGACTTTCCACCACCGATATTTCTACCAACTTTTCCCTTTTTGGACAATCCGTTATCATGGCATTGATCCAAGTCGGCGGTCTGGGGATTATGACCTTTACGGGGTTCTTCGGTTATTTCTTTTCAGGGGGGTTTTCCTTTAAGAATCAATTGATGTTTGGGGAGATTTTGGGAGAAAACAAACTGAATTCCGTAATCTCCACTTTACTGACCATCATCTTTATAACACTGCTTTTTGAATTGATGGGAGCGGTCATGATTTTTGCGTCCCTAGAGGCTAAATACTTTGATTCCGTGGGAGAGATGATCTTCTTTTCCTGTTTCCATGCTATCTCAGGATTCTGTAATGCCGGTTTTACCATTATTAAAGATGGAGTGACCAGCGATGAATACCGTTTCAATTATAACTTCCAGTTAGCGGTTGCATCCATGTTTATTTTGGGAGGGTTCGGCTTTGGTACCATATTTAATCTATATACCTGGGTCCAAGAGAAAGTGAAATCCATGGTTCGTAGGCTGATACTAAAGAAAAACTATCGATATAAACCACAGGTTTTTTCGTTCAATTCCAGGTTTATTGTAGTCTGTAATGTTACTGTTATCATCCTTGCTACAATATCATTCTTTGTTCTGGAACAAAATCACAGCCTGATGGCTGACAAATCCTCATTTGGAAGATGGGTGACCTCAATTTTCATGGCCAATTCCACCCGATCTGCAGGATTTAATAGTGTGGACCTTAACTTTATCAATATTCCCACTTTGATCATGTTCGTGACCCTGATGTGGATCGGGGTTTCTCCAGGATCAACAGGAGGTGGGGTAAAAGTAACCACCATAGCAATCGCATTGATGAATATTGTTGCTCTTGCCAAGGGTAAGGAATCTATTGAAATATATAAACGGAAAATCGCATCAGAATCTGTCAATAAGGCATTCGCCATTATCTTGCTATCGGTTCTGACCATCACATTGAGTTTTATTCTTTTGAACTTTTCGGATCCAAACCAACAGATGATTCCTCTGTTGTTTGAATCTGTATCTGCATATACCACTTGTGGACTATCATTGGGGATTACCTCATCATTAACTGCAACTAGTAAAATCATTTTAATGTTTACCATGTTTGTAGGTAGGGTAGGGATGTTAACCCTATTGGTGGCATTCATCAAGAATACAAGGAACAAAAGCTATATTTATCCAACTGAAAAAGTATTGTTTTAAGAGTATGAAATATATAGTATTAGGATTAGGGCACTTTGGGAGATCTTTAGCCATCCACCTTACCGAGCTAGGTCATGAAGTCATTGCGGCTGATAAAAACATAAGCATTGTTGAACAGACCAAGGACCGAATTACGCATACTGTGTGTCTGGACAGTACCGACCGCGATGCGGTAAGTTCATTGCCTTTGCGGGAAAGTAATGCCGTGATCGTGGCGATAGGTGAAGAAGAGGGGGCAAGTCTGATGACAGTAGCCTTGTTGAAACAATTGAAAGTAAAAAGAATCATCGGGCGAGTTGTTTCAGACCTTCAGAAAACGGTATTGGAAGCCATGAACATTGATGAATATATCATGCCTGAGGAAGAAGCTGCGGAGCGACTGGCGATGCGCTTGGATAATATTGATATTGTAGACTCCTTCAAGATTTCTGAAAAATACAGCATAATCGAAACTAAAGTGCCCAGCAAATATGTAGGAATGACCCTAAAAGAAGCTGATCTGACCAATAAATACAAGGTCATTGTCCTTACGACGGTCCATGTAGAAAATGAAACCACAAAAGATGGTTCAACCCGGGTAAATAAGGAGGCTTCGGGAATTGCAAAATCCGACACCGTATTAATGGAAAACGATCTTCTCGTCCTGTTCGGAGAGCTGGCAAATATTAAAGATTTGATTCAGAAAGCCTAAATTAAACTTTAGCCTAGATCCTTCCCCTAGACAAAATTAATCAATCTAAGAAGCTGTCCAATCCGATAAGCTTCTCTTGTTTTATTTCAACTTTCTCATTTCTCTTATCTCAAATCTCACTTCTATTCTATATTTTTGGAGCTATATCATTAATAATCCTATTAATTACTAGATGAAAACTTGGTTTAAGGAAAATCAGAATCACTTAATCATTATAGGCATCTTCTTGCTTCTAGTGGTGTTTTATTTTACGCCCGTATGGCAAGGCAAAACCTTATTGCAAAGTGACGTGATGCAAGCTCGTGGTAGTCAGAAAGAAATTTTCGATTATAGAGAAAAAGACGGTACAACTCCATTATGGACGAATTCCATGTTCGGGGGAATGCCAACCTACCAGATTTGGTATGATCATGCCAATAATATCACTACCCATATCGGACCGGCTATCAGGGCAATATTCCCTCCGCCAGCAGATGTCTTGTTGATGTTCCTTTTGGGCGGTTATTTCCTGTTCGCCGTATTGCGAATGAAACCTTGGGTCGCCGCCATTGGTGCCGTCGCCCTTGCGTTTTCATCCTATAATATGATATATGTCGAAGCTGGGCACATCAATAAAGCCTATGCCATCGCCTATTTCGCACCGATCATCGGTTCTGTTATCCTCTGTTACCGCGGCAGTAAGTTTTGGGGCCCCAGTTTACTGGCCCTGTTCTTAGCGCTGGAACTAAGGGCAAACCACATTCAAATGACCTATTACCTCTTCCTTGCCTTATTGGTATTGGTAGGATTTGAATTATATTATGCTATCCGCGACAAAAAACTGAACAATTTCTTAAAAGCTACAGGTTTGCAGCTCGTTGGGGTGGTTGTCGCCATTTTGGTAAACGCCTCGGTGTTGTTCCCGACTTATGAATATAGCAAAGAGACCATCCGTGGCAAGGCCAATATCAGCAAAACAGATGATTCTGGTAAATCTGCTGCAGGTCTGGATAAGGAATATGCCTATGCTTGGAGCCAAGGTATTGGTGAAAATATTACCTTCTTGATTCCAAATGCCTATGGCGGCCGTTCTGGAGGTACATTAACAGCAGAGTCAAATACCATAAAAAGCTTGGAGAAATTTGGTGCTACCAAAGAAGAAGCTCTTCAATATGCAAACAGACTATTCCCTACCTATTGGGGTGAGAAGCAATTTACTTCTGGACCTTGGTATTTTGGTGCAGGAGTGATTTTCTTGTTTGTCCTAGCCCTATTTGTGGTAAGAGACCGATTAAAATGGTGGATTCTGGCAGCAACTGCCCTGACTCTTCTACTTTCTTTTGGTCGTCACTTACCATTTATTTCTGACCTGTTCTTTGACTACTTCCCAATGTACAACAAATTCAGGGCGGTAGAATCAATATTGGTAATTCCATCTGTTTTGATCCCGTTACTTGCAATCATGGGATTGAACGAGATTATTACCCGCGGAAATGAAATCAAAGACCTAGATAAAAAAGTATTGTATTCTGGAGGTGCCGTAGCCTTAATCTGTCTACTTATTGCTTTGATGCCAAGTCTGCTTTCTCTACGTACGTCAAACCATCAGGAATACATTGCTTCTCTGCAACAATTTATCCAGGATCCAAGTTTAGCCAGTGAATTAGCAAATTCATTGCTGAAAGATCGTGCAGATATGGCCTCAAATGATGCTTGGCGTTCTTTCTTTATAGTAGTCTTGACCTTAGCTTTCGTTTGGTTTTTCGTCAAGAAAAAACTTAATGCAGGGATCTTGATCGCTGCAGTAGCTGTTATTACGCTAGTGGATCTTTGGACAGTTGATAAGAGATACTTAAACACAGAATCTTTTGTAGATAAGGGCATCTATGAAAAACCAATTCCTGAAAGAGAAGTCGATCAATTGATCCATTTGGACAAAGACCTTTCTTATAGGGTATTTGATTTGACAACCAGTCCTTTCAATGATGCTAGTGCATCGTACTTCCATAAAAGTATCGGTGGTTATCATGCCGCTAAATTGATGCGTTTCCAAGAATTATTGGAACATCAGTTCAATGGGAACCTAAATGAAGATGTATTGGATATGTTGAATGTCCGTTATATCATTACAAAAGATCAGAGCAACAATTCGGATAGGATCCAACGCAGAAGTTCTGCTTTAGGAAATGCATGGTTTGTGAACAACATTAAATTTGTGAATAGCAACCAAGCGGAGATGGATGCTCTGGGAACCTTCGATCCTAAAAAAGAAGCAATTGTCAATGAAGGATTGAAAGGTCAGTTAGGTGATAAATCTATTGGTCAGCCGAATAACGCTGAAATCAAATTGACATCTTACCATCCAGATACATTGAAATATGAGTACTCAGCAGGGAACAATGTTTTTGCGGTATTCTCGGAGATTTACTATGACAAAGGATGGAAAGCTTACGTTGATGGCGAAGAAGTGCCAATCATCAGAACAGATTACCTGTTGAGAGGTTTATCGCTCCCGGGAGGAAACCACAAAGTGGAATTTGTTTTTGCACCAGATTCTATGCGAATCAGCAATATCATTTCATTGATCGCGTCGATAACCCTGGTTTTAGGTCTAGGATTCGCAATATGGTTGTCCATAAAACATAGAAAAGAAAAAGCTAAATAAATAGGCTTATACGTATAGAAAAAGGAGATTCTTGTCTAGAGAATCTCCTTTTTTATGTGTTTTGGTTGTTGTGCTCGACTACGACGGCTATCGAGCGAAGCCGGGATCCCGCTCAACCATCGGATGCTGTCGTGCTGTTCCATAGATCAAAGCCCAGGGTGATCCCCGAAGTCGACGGGAGAGAAAATACATCCTCCCCTAAAACAAAGTCAACTGTGGTTCAGTAACTCTAAAGGTCTTTCTATGGTGAGGTGTCAATCCCATTTTTAAGACGGCTTGTCTATGTTTTATGGTCGGATAACCTTTATTCTGCATCCAATCATACTCAGGATAATCATTCGCAATGTTTTCCATATACTCATCCCGATAGGTCTTCGCTAAGATAGAAGCTGCTGCAATGGACAGGTACTTGCCATCGCCCTTAACGATGCATGAATGGGGAACATTAGGATAAGGAATAAACTTATTGCCATCAATGATCAGGAAGCCGGGCTTCACGCCCAGCATATCCAAGGCTTTGTGCATGGCTAGGTAAGAAGCTTTATGGATATTGATTTTATCAATCTCTTCAGCCGACACACTCGCAACTGCATAAGCCATGGCTTCATTCTCGATGACAGGCCTTAATTCCATGCGCTTTTTCTCAGATAGCTTCTTTGAATCATTCAATACCGGATTACAGTAATCTGCCGGAAATATCACTGCCGCCGCAAATACCGGCCCCGCCAAACACCCACGCCCAGCCTCATCACATCCCGCCTCTATAAAATCCTGCTGAAAAGTCGATAGTAATGTAATTGAATTCATGCTGTAAAGGTAGTATTTAGTAATTAGTATTTAGTACTTAGATGGGGCCAACGCCGATAGATTAATCGTTTGGAAAACAAGAAAACAATGCCAAAATCATTGAAACCCTGACTGAAGATAGAGTCTAAATACTAAATTCTTTATACTAAATTCTCTCCAATTAAATGTAACAACTCCGTGATTAACCTCGTTTTACACTAATTTACACTTCTTGTGTTTTTCTTTGCTATGTATTCGGGAATATAATTTTTTTTCTTATACTGCTGGTAAATACAAGATTACTTGAATTGTATGAAAAGGAATATCATTATTGCCATTCTAATTTTTGCTAGTTCAACCCTGTTGGCGCAGAAGAAAAAAGACCGATATGCTATTTTACCCACTTTCCAAATCCAGGTCGACGGAGACCTCAAGGAATGGGAAAATCAGCTATCTGTGATAGGTCAAGATTCCAGCTGGAGTTTTGCTGTTACAAACGACGCTAACTATCTGTACACCGCAGTTCAAATCAAGAACCTTGCCTTGCAACAGGAAGCAGCTCGAAATGGTATCATCGTGAATATCAACCCTGAAGGAAAAAAGAAAGATGGGGCTATTTTAGTCTTTCCGATTCCAGACAGCGAGTCAGTCAGAGCCATGGTAAACGACGAAAACCTCCCGAATATGAATGTTCGCGAAGAGTTGATCAAGCGAAGCAGGGGTTATGGTGTGAAGGGTTTTGCTCGGATTGTAGATGGTAGGCTGTCATTCGATAACACGTATGGCGTGCTGGCATTAGCAAAATTGATGGACAATGATGTTTTGGTTTATGAATCAAAAATTCCGATTCAGGCAATTGGTATCAAGGATCTAAAAGGTCCAATTGCTATCCAAATCATGATTAACAATAGATTTACCATATTACAGAAAACTATCAAGAGCAGACCTGACCCCAGGGGATCGATGTACGGTCGATACAGCCCGACGGTTAAAAGTCCGTATAAGACCAATATTGATGCTTGGGTCTTAGGGACGCTGAACTAGAATTAGTTTAATTGATATATGGATAGATTATTGAAAGCCTTGTTATGCTTATGCTTCATGGCGATGGGAATTACCGTGTACGGTCAATCTGGCCGTATTGTATCTGGGATGCTTCGGGATACCGAATCAAGACCCATATCGGGGGCATCAGTGCGGTTGATGACTGCTACTGATACCATAGCAACCAGCTCCACCAATGCCGGTTTCTATACCTTTGAAAATGTTAAAGCCACAAAATTTAAGATCAGGGTGAGCAGCTTAGGTTTCTCTCCTTTTGAAAAGGAAGTGGATTTTCCTGCAGGGCAAGAGGAAATCCAAATCCCTAGTTTTGAATTGGCTGTCAATGAAAACCAAATCGAAGAAGTAGTTATCCAAGGTGTACTGACTGTGCAGGTTAAGGGCGATACGGTAGAATATTCTACCAAAGACCTCAAACTTCGTGAAGGATCGGTTGCTGAAGATGCCCTAAAGAAATTGCAGGGGGTAGAAGTTGACAAGGACGGGAATGTAACTGCACAGGGTGAAACCGTTACCAAAGTGAGGATCAACGGAAAAGACTTCTTCGGTGGAGACGTGAAAACCGCTACACAAAACCTTCCAGCTAATATTATCGAGAAAATTCAAGTCGTTGATGACTATGGTGACATGGCTAATGTGACCGGAAATAAATCAGGCGATTCGGAAAAGATCATCAATATCCAGATCGACCCTAAATACAATAAGGGATTTATGACCACGCTCCGTGCAGGATATGGTACGGACGATCGCTACCAAGCCACGGGTATGTGGATGGGGATGACCAATAAAACCCAAGTCTCCATATTAGGTAACCTTAACAACGTGAATGCTTCCCTGTTTGACTTCCGGACCATCGGTGGTGGAGCAAGGATGCGTCAAGGGGGTGGTGGGCGCCCAGGTGGTGGCGGCGGAATGTTTGGAGGCGCATCTGGTATAACCGATGTTGGGTCAATCGGGGTCAATATCCGTCATGATTTCTCTGAAACCTTGAAAGTATATGGTAGTTACTCTTATGGCAGGGATGACAATACAACCCTGACCAACAGTTTGACGAGCTATAACATGGGTTCAGATGGCGATAATCTGGAACAACGTTCAGACTCTACAGCTAATAATATAGTTTCAAGCCATCGTTTTGAAGCAAATTTAGAATGGAATATTTCGGATAAAGATTATATTAAACTTACTCCACAATTAGGTTTTTCTGGGACGAAATCAAATTCACATTCCGTAGGGAATTGGTTTGATTTTGTGAACGATAGGGAAACCAATGACAATAGGGTAGAAAGCGGAAACTTGGACGCGCCTAGGTTTGGGGTCAGTGGTCTATACAATAGAAAGTTAAGCGATAAAGGAAGGAACTTCTTCATGAACTTCAATTATGATAATGCCGCTACAACCCAAGATTATCAAGGTGTATTGGATCGCTTAATCGAAGATCCGAACAACGCCAATACAGCCATGGTGGAAATCTATGAACAAACTATCCGTGAAGTCAACAATAAAAGCTGGAATGCTGGGGCTAGTGTATCTTATCTAGAACCGATTTCCCAAAATGGAAAAATTGAGATCCAGTACGACTTCAATAAAAATAATTACGACAATAAACAGAATCAGGATGCCTTTGATGAAGAAGGAAACGCTTTGCCTAATTTAGACGATCGAATCCTTAATTATCATTATGATCAGGATTATTCCTTTACCACCCATAGAATCGGAGCAAATTATGCTTTTGAAAACGATAAGGTGAAATACTCCATCGGTGCTGCTGTTCAACCTTCTTTATTAAAAGGTACGACCTCAAGTAGTGATGACAATGCGATTATCGATCGATCTAACCTAAACTGGATGCCGATCGCAAGGTTTGAGTATAAATTCTCCAGACAAAAGAATTTGAGTGTCAATTATTCTGGCTCGTCGACGGAGCCCAATATCAATCAGATTCTTCCTTATGCAGTCGGAAATTCATCAACCAATGTAGTATATGGTAACCCGAACCTGAATCCTGAATTCAGACATAGAATGATGTTGAGGTACCGTGGTGGTGATTTCCAAAAAGGGAATACCTTCTTTGCCATGATTAATGGTAACTTGACTTCAGATAAGATCGTGAGCTTCGTAAAACGTGAAAACAACCCTACAGGTGGTGTGATTTCGGAGACTAGGTACCTGAATGAAGCCGATCCGGTTTATAACTTGAGTTCATTCTACCACTTCGGAAAATCTCTAAAGGAAAAAACCTATAACTTGATGTTGATGGGAAGTGTGAACTTCAACAAGAACATTGCCTATACGGCCAGAGAGTTGAGTGCCACCGAAGGGATGAAGAATATTACGAACAACTGGGTATTTATGCAAGGCCTGTTTTTCCGATACAATCCTTCTGAAAACTTTGAATTGAATCCAGGGGTAAGATATTCATATAACTATAGCAGAAGCTCCTTAGGCAATTTTAACAATAACGTTTCCTCTTGGACACCTACCGTGATCGGTTCGGTGAACATCACGCCAACCACAATTTTCGGTGCAGACCTTTCCAAGACATTCAATAACGGTTATGGACCATTGACAAATGCTAATCCATTTATCATCAACACCTATATTGAACAAAAACTATTGAAAGACCAACGCGGAACCATCCGTTTCCAAGCATTCGATTTATTGAATGAGCAAACCAACCTTTCAAGAACCGTTCAAGAAAACATGACCATCGACAGGCAAACAAACCGCCTTGGTCGTTACTTTATGCTAACATTCACCTTCAAACTCCAAAAATTCTCTGGCATAGCCCCAACCGACAACGACGGCATGCCTCCCG
Organism: Sphingobacterium sp. BS-2; assembly: GCF_046161205.1. Lineage (NCBI taxonomy): Bacteria > Pseudomonadati > Bacteroidota > Sphingobacteriia > Sphingobacteriales > Sphingobacteriaceae > Sphingobacterium > Sphingobacterium sp. BS-2. The sequence goes on along the minus strand of NZ_JBIXGO010000021.1, from coordinate 501,895 downwards.
GAATGAGAAGGCCTAGGATGTAGTAAATTAGATTTGAGTATTGAGATATAAGATTTGAGAAAAGGGCTCAAAATCTTGTTTAAAGATTATTTCAAACATATAAGGTCAGTGATTTTCCCTGACCTTTTTTTGAACAAGATATTTATACCTCCTTGATTATTAATATATATTGATTTCCCATCTGCTTTTGCCGCTTTATCGTCCTCTCATATCTCACGTCTCACATCTCAATACTATTCCCTACCTTTGTCATTCAATTTTTCTATATGGATCATAAGATATTCCAACTTGATAACGGGTTGCGAGTTTTGTTTCAGCCCCATTCCTCTTCCATTACGCATATTTGTTTGATTGTGGATGCCGGATCTAGGCATGAGGAGTTCGGTAAGTTTGGAACGGCCCACTTTATTGAGCACTTGTTATTCAAGCGTACGGAACGCAGGAGCACCAATCAGATCTTAAACCGATTGGAATCCGTTGGGGGCGACTTAAACGCCTATACGACCAAGGAATATACTTGTATCCATGCTTCCTTTTTAAATCCTTATCTGGAAAGGGCATTGGACCTATTTGAAGATATCTTATTCCACTCGGTATTTCCGGAGGAGGAAATGGATAAGGAAAAAGAGGTGATCCTAGATGAGATGGCCTCTTACCTAGATAGTCCTGAGGAGTCCATCATGGATGATTTCGAAGATCAGGTTTTCAAGAACACCGGACTTGGTCACAATATCCTAGGTCTGGAAGATGATTTAAAGGCCATTGAGCAAGACGATATCAAACGTTTCATCGACCAACATTATGATGCTTCCAAGATCGTAATTGCCATCTCTGGTAATTATTCAGATAAAAAGGTACTTAAGATAGCGGATAAATGCTTTGGCAATCCAAATAACCATCAGTGGACACATGAAGCCGAAGACCTGGTCAAGCCAGAGGTTGCCATGATAGAAAAAGAAAGGCCCATCAATCAGGCCCATGTGGTTTTAGGCGGACCCGCTTTTGGAATCCATGATGACAGAAAAACAGGACTTTTATTATTGAACAATCTATTAGGGGGCTATGGAATGTCCAATATCCTGAACCTTAATATCCGTGAGAAATACGGCATTGCCTATACCATTGAATCCAACTACAGTCTTTATTCGGACACTGGCCTATTCAGTATCTATTTTGGTACGGATGCTGAAAAAGTGGATAAAACCTTAAAACTGATTTATAAGGAATTGACTAAACTAAAAGAACAGGCATTAAGTGCACAAGCGTTGGAAAAGGCGAAGGATAAATTCAAGGGACAGATAGCACTCGCTGAGGAAAATAGGATGAGCCTGTTGATCGCCGAGGCAAAGAACATCTTAGATTATAATCGTGTGGTTGGTCTTCCAGAAGTTTTCGATAAAATTGATTTGGTAAGCTCCAAAGAGATTTTAGATATAGCAAATGAGGTTTTCAGTAAAGAAAATCTTTCATCTCTTTCTTTTCTACCCGAAGATTAAGTATATTTTTGTTGAATTAAACTAATGCATATGAAAACAGCATATATTTTTCCTGGCCAAGGTGCACAATTTGTGGGCATGGGTAAGGACTTATACGACTCAAACGAAGAATCAAAGGCTTTATTCGAAAAAGCCAATGAAATTTTAGGCTTCCGTATCACCGACATCATGTTCAATGGTACCGAAGAGGACCTGAAACAAACTAAAGTAACCCAACCATCCATCTTTTTGCATTCTGTGATTTTAGCAAAGGCCTTGGGCGATAGCTTTCAGCCAGCGATGGTTGCAGGACACTCCTTAGGTGAATTCTCTGCGTTGGTCTCTGCTGGAGCACTATCTTTTGAAGATGGATTGAAATTGGTTTCTAAACGTGCTAATGCCATGCAAAAAGCTACGGAATTGCAACCGGGAACTATGGCTGCTATCTTAGGATTGGACGATGTAATTGTAGAGGAGGTTTGTGAACAAGTTGATGATATAGTTGTTGCAGCTAATTACAACTGCCCAGGACAATTGGTTATTTCAGGATCTGTTTCTGGCGTTGACAAAGCTTGCGAAAAACTATTGAAAGCCGGTGCTAAACGTGCATTAAAGTTAAATGTAGGTGGTGCATTCCACTCTCCCTTGATGGAGGCAGCAAAACAGGAATTGGAAGCTGCTATCTTGGATGTTGAAATCCAGGTTCCGGTCTGTCCTATTTACCAGAACTACGATGCCTTGCCATATCAAGATCCTACAGCGATAAAAGACAATCTTATAGCCCAATTGACTGGCGCAGTACGTTGGACACAGTCTGTAGAGACCATGCTAGCAGATGGTGCTGAAAGTTTCGTAGAGGTCGGTCCGGGGAACGTACTTCAGGGTTTGGTTAAGAAGGTTGACCGTCAGATTCCGACCTCTTCTGCGACAACAGCACAGTAAAATAACCCCTTATTCTTTAGAGGGGATGGAGCGATGGGCGGACTTCCCACAAATGGGTCCGCCCCGCTGTCCAGCCTGCCTAGGCTTCTGTTTCCGGCTTTTTAAATCTGGGGTAACGCTTAAATCCGTAAGTCCGGCCGTACTTCATCTCAGATGCGCCATAAACAATGGCACGTCGACTCTCCAAAAAGGGCTCATATATGATGCCCAGAAAACCATATTTTCAGCATTCGCCCTTTCAGGTCCTAGAGTTAACAACGGTTCCCCCTAAATAAGATAACCATCATGACAGCTATTATCTCGGTTTCCCATTTATGACGGTTTGGTTCGTTTTTCCGGCCGTCGCCCATGCAACAGGCAAGTATCCATTGCGAAAAACCAGATCTCAACAATCGCAATTTCTCTAAAAAATTTTTATTATTCAGGATGATTAGATAAAAGGAATCAAATAGGAACTTTCACACAACACATCAATTTTCCCGTTTTTTGGCTTTTAATTAGAAAAAGCCTGGCGGACGCACAAAAGTCCTAATAATTCTCTCCCAACCAAATGTCCTTGAAACTGTTCACTACCTATACATGAACCTATATAAGGTTGAAAATTTTAAATATGGAAGAACAAGTTCGAACTAAAAAGGTCTTTCTTACGGGTGGGACATCCGGGATAGGCAGGGCCACAGCCCTGTTGCTGGCCAAAATGGGATATAGGGTGTTTATCGTAGGGAGAGATAGCGCTAAGATGCACGACGTCCTCAGGGATGCAGAACAGAGGGGACTGGGAAGATGGATTACCCCAATTGTCCATGATCTGAGCAGAATGCAGGTAACAAAGGAACTATTGGACGACATTTGGCAGGAACACGGTCCCTTTGAAATATTGGTGAACAACGCTGGCATGGGATTCGGCGGAGTTGTCGGGGTGGAAATCCGGGAAATCAACCACATGATAGAAACAAACCTGGTCGCCTATATGCACCTTTCCGGTTTCTTTGCCCAACGGATGATGGACAATGGACTAGAAGGTGATATCCTTAATATAGGCTCTATGAGCTCTGATACCCGCGATGCCGGGAGTTCAGGGTACGTAGCCAGCAAGGCGGGTATCCAGGGTTTCACTGAAGCGCTCCGAAAGGAGGTGAACCCATACAATATCCGCGTAGCCCTGATCGAGCCCGGATCAGTGAGCACCGATATGCAGCCCCAGACACCCCAGGAGAAAAGAGAGCTCCAAAATAAGGGCGAAATGCTGGATGCCCAAGACATTGCAGACCTGATTGCCTACATCCTGCAAATGGACCGACGGATTTCAGTTGCGGAGGTGAAAATTAAACCGTTAAAGCAATTGATCTAGGAACCTTACCGAATTTAACACCGTATACAACATGAAAAGAAACTTTTGGTATAAAAACAGCCTGTCCATCGTTTTCATAAGCCTGTTCTTTCTTTCATTCGCTGCGCAGGTCTTTTTCGGCTGGAGGGAACTCCTTTCTGAATACCAGGACAAAGGGCAGTCCCTGCCCTTTACGGAGTATCTGAGAAGTGGACACTTTATTTCGGCAACCTTTGAAAATTTCCAGAGTGAATTCCTACAAATGGCCCTATATGTGATCCTCACCATTTTCCTGCGGCAGATCGGTTCGGCCGAATCAAAGAAAATCGAGGGAAAAGAGGAGGTCGACCGGGAACCTGGAAATCGGCCCGGTGCCCCCAACGTGGTCAAAAAGGGTGGCTGGAGATTGGTTGTCTATAAAAATTCACTCTCAATTGCCTTTATTTTACTTTTTCTTTTTTCCTGGGTCCTGCACCTTTATGGCAGCTACAAGGGAAAAATGGAGGAAAATGCCCTTGAGGGAAAGCCAATTATCGGCCTGAACGAATATTTGGGTGAGCCCACGTTCTGGTTTGAGACCTTCCAGAATTGGCAAAGTGAGTTCTTGTCCGTAGCATCTATTGTTATTTTGACCATTTTCCTTAGACAAAAGGGATCCCCAGAGTCCAAACCGGTGGACAGTGCACACCTGGAAACGGGCAAATAATGTGCTGCCTGGGGCCTATGATAGGTTTAAAATTGTTGCTTAGTTTTTTACGGCCCTATCCATATGGCATGGTACCAGTATGCTGGGTCAACTGTAGATGGACGATTGTTCCATCCAGCCCCCTGAAATCTGGCATGCAAATCCTTCTCACATAAAAATGAACTGTTTTGGATTTTACCTGTTCTATGGGTGATATATTTATAACAATTTTAAAAACAAAAATCATGGTACAGAAGAAAGGAAATGGCGAGATGCCCAATGGACATTTACACGAACTTTTTGTAGACGAGCTTAGGGATATACTTGGCGCAGAGCGCCAGTTGTTAAAAGGTCTCAAAAAATTGAAAGATGCTGCCAAGGGGGAAAATCTGCGCAAGGCTTTTCAGGCACATTACGAACAGACAGAAGGTCACATTGACAGGTTGAAAACAGTATTCGAACATGTTGGTCTCACTGCACGAGGTAAGAAATGCAAGGCAATGGAGGGGCTGCTGTCCGAGGCAGAGGAAATCATAGAAGAATTCCAGGACAGCCCCGAAGTATTGGACGCAGCGCTGATTGCGGCCGCCCAGAAGGTCGAGCATTATGAAATCGCCAGTTATGGCTGCCTTGTTACCTATGCGAACCTTATGGGCCACAAGGAGGCAAAGGAAACATTGGGTATGACCCTGGCGGAAGAAAAAGAAACAGATGCCCTGTTGACAGATATTGCAATGAAAGAAGCAAATTCTTAATCATTCTGAGCATACCAAACATGACCGTCTTCTCATCAGTCCCTTTTTGCGGCAGAACCGGGTCCCGTTGTTTTGAGGACCCAATTGATTTAAATATACAATTTGATATCATCGCCATAGGTGCGGGTATTACCAGTGAGAGTACGGCCATGCCCTTTCAGAGAAAAAGGAAAAAAACTTCTTGCTAATTGAAAGCAACCGGGTCGGGTTCGGAACCACCGCTGGTACCACTGCCCATCGAAAATCACCACGGGATTTGACGGCACTGAAAGGAAATCTTGAGGTTGGGGAACGTTTCCTTTTGGACAGGGAAGGGACAAGGAAACTGACTGTGCAGGCCGGCCTAACCCTCGGAGCAGGCGGGGTGGTAGAGTTTTTGGCGAGCGGATCGGTTTTGAAAGAACCATCAAGGGACTTCTTTGGCAGTCAATCCGGTCTGTAGCGGTGCCGGATGCATCGCCAAAGAGCCGTGCGGAGGATGGTTGTGACTCTCTTGCCATGGTGCACAGTACGACGTTCAAGGCGTGGCACAGTACCGAAAAAATCTAGTAAGATGGTGGCACAATATTACGGATTTCCCGAAATAATAATTACCACCGGCCTTCGTGGTGCCACGGCCTGGGGATGTAGAAGGTAGGTGACTGAAAATATACCTCGAGAGCGATGCAAAGGACAATTAGTACATCTACTCATGCCTTCTTGGATTACCTAGCTTCTGTTACCTTGTTAGGAGGTCCATGGATTTTTGGTTTTCAGCATGAACCTATGGCCAAAACCATAAGCCTCCTTTCGGGGGCGACCATAGCTATGGTCTCATTCTTTACGTATTTTGAAGGTGGTGTCGTGAGATTCCTACCTATGCGGATCCATTTGTCCCTAGACGCACTGTTAGGCCTGTCTCTCATAGCGGTTCCCATGATGTTCAATATTTCGGACCCTGGCAGGTCTTTCATCATAACAATGGGGGCATTGAACTTCGCTGGAGCCGTGTCCACTTGGCCAAGTCCACCGAAAGACCTTATCAAGTAATGCACCAAAGGGAAGGTGCTTCTTGGGGCAAGGTTGTCCAGAGGCACAAAACAATGTTTTATGGAATTAATAGAAAATATTTTTGCAGGAGATTTGGAAGGTGGTTTCCTTCTTGAAATTTTCTTGAGAACAATCGTGATGTTCTTGTTGGTCTTAATTGTGCTCCGTTTGTCTGGCAGGCGCGGGGTCCGGCAATTGACCCTCTTTGAGATGGCCATCATTATCAGCCTGGGATCAGCCGCGGGGGATCCGATGTTCCAGGAAGACTTACCAATCTTTTATGCCATTGTTGTCTTTATATGTGTTATATTGGTTTATAAATTGATCATATGGCTGGCATACAGATCTGAGAAGTTAACACATCTATTGGAGGGGAAAGTCCTGCCCGTAGTAAAAAATGGAGAATTCGACATAAAGCACGAAAAAGACAATAATTTTTCACAAATGGAATTTTTTTCAGAACTCAGAAATTTAAATATAGAACATTTGGGTCAGGTTAAGGAAGCCGTTTTAGAAATTGATGGAACTCTTAGCGTTCTGTTTTATCCCGAGGATCAGGTCAGATATGGCCTTCCATTATTCCCTTCCTTATTTAAATCAGTGGATGTGTCTAAAGGACAAGGACCTTTTGCATGTATGTATTGCGGCCATGTCGTATCTGATTTTGCAAATGATTCTGAGTCATGCCAAAGATGTAAAAATAAACAGTGGAGTAAAGCCATTAACACCAAGCGAGTCTGACTTCGGAACAACCTTACTTAGCCGGAATATTCATGCATAACTTCTTCATTTCGATATTTATCTGGCTATGGGTTGCATTCCCAATAGCCGGGCTGTTCCATGAAGTCCCTCTACAGATCCCCAAGTAAAAGACTGGTAATGATGGTCGAGGACCATTCTTATGATTACCGCAATTTTGAGGACATTATTCCTTATGGAAGTTATGGTGGCGGGCCAGTGATCATCGGGATTGGATAATCTAATCAGGTCAGGTTACAAAAAATTAAACTTGAAATGGGAAGGTTGCGAGTTATTAATCTGAAGAAAGCGATAGAACGGTTCATAAAAAATAACTAATGTAGGGTTTAAAACTACCACACGAAGGATCATGGAACTAAATAAAGAAATAATTCAAAGTATCGGTAAGCTCCTCGATAAAAAAACTGTTGCAACTGCCGAAAGCGTAACTGCTGGACTGCTTCAGTTTATGCTTTCGCAGATTTTAAATGCTTCAGATAATTTTAGAGGAGGGATTACAGCCTATACCCTGGAAGAAAAGGTAATTCTGTTAGGAATTGATGAGGGGGAAGCCAGAAAGTGCGATTGTGTTTCTTCACAGATCGCAGAACATATGGCATTGCAAGCATCACGAATCTTCAATACTGATTTTGGCATTGGTGTTACCGGCTATGCAACTCCAGTTAAAGAATCCGATTTTCAGCTATATGCGCACTTTGCTATATCATTTAAGATGCAGATAATAGTTTCCGAAAAAGCAGAGCTGCAGCCAGCTTTCATTGGATCAAGAGCTCAGCAGGAATATAGTGAAATCATTGCTAGGGCCTTCGAAAACGTGCTGGAGTCTAAGAAAGATACCCTTTGAAGAATATAATTAGTACAAGAACATTTGGAAGTGTAAGTCCTAATCGTAATTCTGGACCGATGTATTTCCTTTATGTGCATAAAGTCCGGTTACTATAACTAGACTTTCTTTTTCCGTCCTCAGCAACTGTCGGCAATACATTCCATCATTGGCGACTTTTCCGTAAAACAGAATTTTAAGGTTTCAACACTACCTTTACGCAATCATCCTCTTTTTCGTTAAAAATCCTATAGCCATGCTCAGCTTCAGTAAGAGGGAGCGTATGCGTGATAATATCATCCAAAACTACCTTATCTTCGCTGACTAGATTAATTAGTTTATGTATGTAATTCAAAACAGGTGCTTGCCCCTGCTTTATGGTGATACCTTTATCAAAAATCCTGAAAAGTGGAAAATTATCATATGGCGAACCATAAACTCCCATGATAGAAACGGTGCCCATCCTTCTGACAGCTTCAAAGCACATCTCCAATACTTTAATTGATTCCTTTTCAAAATTGATGGTTGCTTTGACTTTATCCATAAAATTTCGTTCCGGCTCGAACCCTACTGCATCTACACAGACATCAGCACCAATTCCTTCAGTCATTTCACGGATTGCTTGAATGACATCTACTTTGTGAGGATTTAAGGTTTCAACATTATTGGCTACTTTAGCTTTATCTAACCTATAGTCCAGAGGGTCAATCGCTATGACCCGACCGGCACCATTAAGCCAAGCTGCCTTTTGAGCCATCAATCCTACAGGACCCGATCCAAAGATCGCAACAGTTTCGCAAACTTTCAGGCTTGCCCAATCAATTGCGGACCAACCTGTAGGAAAAATATCGGTTAGAAACAGAGCCTGTTCATCGGTGAGGTAATCGAGAATAACCCGCGGGATGATATCGGCATAAGGAACCCTTACGTACTCAGCTTGTCCGCCAGAACTGTTAGACGATAAAAAGTGAGTTTGGACTCAATTAATAAATCTAAAAATGAATTGTTAAGGGAAGCAAGATCCCAGGAGCTTGAAGGCAATACAAACGATGCTATAAAAGGTTACAACCTGGTTATAAGCAAAGACCCATTAAATGCAGCAGCATATAACCGGTTAATGATACTATATCGAAGGCTGAAAGATTATAGAAACGAAAAGGCCATTATAAAACAGGCAATTGGAGCATATGAAAAGGAGATTAGGGACGATCAGCGGTCATGGAAGAAAGCACATAATAAATCTGCCCGGATAAGTTTGAGCCTGGCTCAATCTATGGGTCTTCTCACCGATAAAGGTTTCCCTGTTTATGAAGAACCTCAGATCATCACATGGAGGAAACGTTTGGATATCGTTCAGAAGAAAATCAAGGCTCCAGCAAAGTCACAAAAGAAGGGAGCGAAGGCGGAAAAGTAAGTTTAAAGATTTTAGAGGTGTTTTTTTGTGTATAACTCTTGTCTGGAATTGTTTTTCTTACTGGAAGACTTTCTGTCTTCCGGTATAATAGGTGGTTCGACCTTTAACTTTTGTCTGCAGGATCTTATTTCCATGCTGGTCAGTTTCCAGCTCTTTGTTATGAACCTTCATAAAGTCCCTTACTTCGCCACTGATAATATCTGGATACTCTTTTAAAATATTATGTTCGGCCTAGGAGCACTTGGCTAATTGCCTTTAAGAGATCGGAAATTTGCTTTTCTGGTATTTTATTAGCGATAGAGACCGGCGATATGCCAGCAGCGTGGAGAATTTCGTCAGCATAAGCATTGCCTATACCGCCGATAAGGTTTTGATCCATTAAAAACGTCTTTATTTTGGCCTTACTTTGATGCAGAAGCCGTTGTAATGCTTTTGATGTAAGGTCAGATGAAAGAGCATCAATTGCCTTCCCTGGAGCAGGGTTTATTTCGATGTTGGCCATTTTCTGAAAATCAGTGAGGGAAAGAGTCTTCCCGTTTTCAAATTTTAAAGACAATAAGGCATATTTAGGTATTTGATCTTCTGAATAAACCAGCTTACCATGTAGCATCAGATGCATAGATAAGATAGCATCTTTTCCAAAATCAAAGAATAGCTTTTTCCCTTCTCTGTAAACTCTGATAAGTCTTTTCCCTTCTAATTTTTGAAGGATATTTTCGCTGATCTTTATTTTTTGGTAATTGTGGATAGTAGCGACTTGAAGCGCCTTACCTTTAAGCATCTTTGTCAGGTTTTTACTAAATACCTGTAAGTCTGGCAATTCTGGCATATCTCTTCTATTTAACTTTTCTTTTGTAATAAAAAACGAATTTTCGATCTACCTGTTTTTGGATGCTATCAACTTTCTCTTTTTTCCAAAATATTCTCTTTTTTAGGCCGGTAGTTATGGATATATCCTCTTCAGTGACCTCTTCCAGTAATTCATTTGCGATTTCGATAGCTTTTTCACGTATCCGGACAGGTTGATTTATTTTTATGTTGATGGGTAGTTCCAGTTATATCAAGGCATAAAATGCTCATTTTTATTAGTAAACAACTCATGAGGGGCAATGGTTCTGCTGGATATTCTTTACTCAAGATATCATATCAATTTTGAAAACCTTGACAATACTTTGAAACGAGATTTCATTGGTTTTTCCTATATACAGGATATAATTAAAACAAATTATGGCAACTTCCCATTCCAGATAGTATCAAAACTGTAGAGGTGGTTTAGTACATATATGCCGAAATCCCAATATCGCTAAATGCTTAAAAAATTTTGGCACGAAGCAGTTATCGATAGTGAGTAAGTGGTCTTTAATGCAGAAGTGAACGCTTGAGTGTTTAAGGTTGTAAAAGTAAAAGGCATTGGATGTTTTATTTATTATCGTGGCCTTGACTTGTTGTAATTGGATAGCAGTGATTTGATGTGTTTGTCGATCTTAAGGCCCATGCGCTTTCATGACGGGCGGGGTACACGGCCAGTGACCCTCATTGTGCTGGCCATATTTATCAGTTTAGGGTCTGTAGTGGTCCTATGTTCCAGTTTAGAGACCTTCATGATTTTCCGAACACCCAAGGCCGAAAAGCACCTTCAGGTTGGGGCGATGCAGATTGTGATGGTTGGAATAGTAGGCATAAATAGCGAAAAGACAATACTTTCTTTACAAGGTAATTTTTTCTCGAGCTCAGAAACTTAAATGTGGAGCATATTAGGCAGATGCGACAGGATCATTTAGATGTTGATGTAACGCTAAGTTCTGATTTATGAGGGACCAGGTGTGGTCGGTTCCTCCATTATTTCCCACATAATATGGTTGCGTGAGTATTTATGGAGGCCTAGGGAACGTGAGCTCAAAGCGGTTAGCTGGAGTGTAAACGTGCAAGGGACGGCATACGGTAAAATTGGTTAGCTCCCTCAGGATCTCGTGATGATGCGTCGAAGTCAAGTTTTTTACTAGTGCGCATATTTTTTTACTTGGATTCATTGATCTTTTTTTCTCCATTTAGGGTCCGCGGATCACCGGCTATATCTCCAAGAACCATTAAATCGTCCTTCCATGCTGTCGTTTGGCTTTTGTAGATAGGGTCGACCGGTGCAGGAGATCATGACGTGTTTACCCAGCTGGCTTGCCTGGTATTCTATCAGCAAACTATTTGGCCTCCCGGATTCTCCCGGTCCAGGGCTCAGATTGCTTGGTCACGGTATAATTGGGCCTCTCCGGTGAGAGGATTTGATGGGTAATCTGAGCGCCGGTACTGTTCAAATATCCAATTGGGAAATATATTTCGCAGTCTCTTGCCACTTTTGGCCATCCTGCATCCCCTTGTTGCGCGGAGGTCAGCATTTGGAGGCAGGTTATCTAAATTTTTCTGGTCATCCCGCCGCCGAACTGTAGTTGCAGGCAGGAATCAGACAAATTTCAGATTATGTTACTCGAAGTAGTTCTTTCTGGGGTGGTGAGACAAGGCTGCCAGGGCATGATGCATCAATGGTAGTCTCCAGGTTTTGTCCTATATACCTGTAGTTTCCTCCTCAAGTTCTTACGGATGGTGTGGATCCGGGTCTTTACGGTACCCTCCTTAATGTCAAAATAGGTAGCTATCTCATGATATTTGTAACCTTCAAGGTACATGCTTATCAGTGCATAGTTTTCTTTTGAGAGGGATCTAAGGGTTGTCTGGATATCGTCCATCACGAATTTAGATTCAGCATTATTACGGGAACTGCCATGATCGGCAACACGACTAGTGACTTCGCTTTCAACGTTCCGTCGGATGCCTTTTCTTCGGTATTGATTGTAATAGATGTTCTTCATGATGACGTATAGCCAAGAGATTAATTTCGGAGTGTCGACTAGGTTTTGCAGTGATTTGAGGGAACGAACGAAAGTCTCCTGGACCAGATCGTCTCTCTCTTCCGGGTCCTTTGTAAATTTGCATGCCAGGTTTTTTAAGATGGGGGTGCTTTCTTGAATTGCTGTATCGATGGATGATTTCATACTTCTTTGAGTTTATGATTGTGTGATAATATAACGAGCACCAAAGTAAAAAGTTTGTGACCGTAGGTGTGCTCATTTTGAATTAGGTATTTATTCCACCCGGGGGTATATTTGAAAAAAAGCATTTTTTGAAACTGTGAGGTTACATAATCTATTAATAGTCTACTATCAATATAGATTACTATAGTTGCCATAACAGGTATAAACCGCAATGTCCTGTGAAATTTTATTGGGATGATGCCGAATGTAGATTAAAAGCAGTCGTTGAAACCGGTAAAATGATAAAAAATATTAGGATGAGGTTTGTTTTCTTTACTCTGAGAGCGGAAGGACGCACCTTGATGTTTGCACTGTTTCTAGCCTATCAAAAGATGGGTTAACCTACAGTAATGATTACTGATTTAAATCTCCCAATGTAGTTAGAGCCTTAAAAATCCAGGTGGAGCACCCCGAAGAAAATCTGTAAGATGATTACGGGAATTTAGGCAAAAAAAATACGCCTGAAATATTCAAGCGTATATGTTAATGGCGTTTCGGGGAACGGATCTGCGTCCAATAAGACACCCTATCTGGACAGTGCCCTATAGACCAAAAGCAGCTTTCACTTGTTCTACAAAATCTAGCTTTTCCCAAGTGAAAAGATCGACTTCCATAGTTTTGGTTTCGCCATTCGAGTTTTCGAAGGTTTTGCTCACCGTTTTTGGTGTTCTACCCATGTGTCCATATGCTGCGGTTTCAGCGTAGATTGGGTTACGGAGACCTAATCGTGTTTCAATGCCGTAAGGGGTCATGTCGAACAGTTCAGCAATGATCTTGGCGATTTCCCCATCAGTTTTGTTCAACTTGCTGGTTCCGTAGGTATTCACATAGATACCCATAGGGTCCTTAACGCCGATAGCGTAAGAGATCTGTACCAGGATTTCGTCAGCCACACCAGCTGCCACCAAATTTTTGGCAATATGGCGTGTGGCGTAAGCTGCAGAACGGTCCACTTTGGATGGGTCTTTTCCAGAGAAAGCACCACCACCATGTGCACCTTTACCGCCGTAAGTATCGACGATGATCTTTCTGCCTGTCAAACCAGTGTCGCCATGAGGTCCGCCGATTACGAATTTTCCGGTAGGGTTGATGTGGAATTTGATCTTGTCCGTGAATAGGGCCTGTAACTCAGGTTTCAATTGTGCCTTCACACGAGGAACCAAGATGTTTTCAATATCGAATTGGATTTTCGCCTGCATTTCCTTTTCAGAAGCGAAGTCATCATGTTGCGTTGAGATCACGATGGTGTCGATGCGGACCGGTTTGTGGTTATCATCATATTCCAAGGTTACCTGTGATTTAGCATCAGGGCGAAGGTATTTGATTTCATTGTTTTCGCGTCTTAGAACTGCAAGTTCATATAATAGACGGTGGGAAAGGTCCAATGCCAGCGGCATATAGTTTTCGGTTTCGTTATTGGCGTAACCGAACATAATACCTTGGTCACCAGCGCCTTGTTCTTGTTTTGTGATACGATCCACGCCTTGGTTGATATCGGCGGATTGTTCGTGAATGGCCGAAAGGACTCCACAGGAATTCGCTTCGAACATATATTCGGATTTGGTATACCCGATCTTTTCGATAACCTGGCGAGTGATCTTTTGAACGTCCAAATAGATTTTGGACTTCACTTCACCTGCTAAAACCACCTGTCCAGTTGTAACTAAGGTTTCAATAGCTACGCGGGCATCTTCATCCCAAGCGAGGAAGTTGTCTATTAAAGCGTCCGAAATTTGGTCTGCGACTTTGTCAGGATGTCCTTCAGATACCGATTCGGAGGTAAATAAATATGCCATAAAAATAATAAACGTTTGAAGGGAATAGCAGGCAGTATGTGAAAAATCATTTGTCCCGAATGGTTTTAGCACTTTTTTACTGTGGTTGCAATCTCCCATTTACATTATGATAATGCTAAATGCAAATCAGTCCACATTTTGTGTGGCACAAAGCTACGATACTTTGCAATATTTAAAAAGTATTTCAACCAAATTATTATCTTTAGCGGAATTAAATGACGTAAATGAGAAAGAAGCGCATACTGTTTGTAATCAATCCAGTATCTGGTGGGAAGAAGAAAACAACGTTTAATAAACAGGTACTCGAAGTACTGGATTTAAACAGATTTGACCCGACGTTTAAGATTACCAATCACGCTAATCACGCCTATGAACTTGCTAAATCTGCGATAGATGAGCGGTATGATGCGGTCATTGCCGTAGGTGGCGATGGCACGATCAATGAAATAGGAACGGCCTTGGTCGGCAGTGATATTCCTTTGGGTATTGTGCCTGAAGGCTCGGGTAATGGATTGGCGCTCTATTTGGGTATCCCGATGAATGAGTCGGCTGCATTGCGCAGGATCAATAGATTTGAATCGGTGGGTATCGATTGCGGAAAGATCGGGAATCGCTGTTTCTTCAACATTGCTGGGATCGGTTTCGATGCTTCGGTTAGTGACCGATTTGCCTCCGAAACATTTAGAGGGCCGGTCGGATACCTCCGCACCATTATTAACGTTATTAGTAAATACAAGCCTAAAAAGTATATCCTGGACATTGATGGAAAGGTCTACGAGCGGGAAGCCTTCATGATTTCGGTCGCGAATTCACCGCAATATGGCAACAATGCCTACATTGCGCCGAATGCATCTATTAACGATGGGGTGCTGGATGTATGTATCGTTCATAAATTTCCGTTATATACGTTGCCGATGATGATCTTCCATCTATTCAACAAGACGGCAGATCAATCCGAGTATGTGGAGATCATACCGGGGAAGAAGATCTGCATCGAGCAGGAGGGAAAGGCGCCACTACATCTGGATGGCGAGCCGATGGATTTAGGGAACAAGATTGATATTGAAGTGCAGGGCAATGCCCTCAAGATTATTTGTTAGTTATGGCAAAACAAAAAAAACAAAGATTTGAGGGGATCGTTTATTCGACCTCGGATGATTTTGACTATACGGATTCGAATGAGTTCGAGGAAGCGGATACGCTTCCCAATGAGAAGCAGAAACTGAAGGTAGGCTTGGACAAGAAGCAGCGGAAGGGAAAGGTTGTGACGATGGTGACGGGATTTATAGGATCCAGTTCAGATTTGGAGGATTTAGCCCGTAAATTGAAGCAACGCTGTGGCGTTGGGGGGAGTGCTAGGGATGGGGAAATATTGATACAAGGTGATTTTAAAGAAAAAATTATACAATATTTAAGTTCAGAGAAGTACCAAGTTAAATCCTTTGGTGGCTAAACATTGAATTGTCCTGTAAAGGTTTAAAAAACAAAGAAATAATGGTGATTTGGTTAAAAAAGGTAGGCTTAAAGGCAAGGTGGATTGTAAGTAAACACTCACTTATTTTTATCATTTAACGATTTGATAATTTGCAATTCAAAAAAAAAATGGTTTTCATTGTAAAAAATATGGAATATTCAACCGTTATGTGATACGACAAAAGAAGCATTGATTTGAGAGCTGCTGAAGAACGTCAATGAGTAGGTAACACAGCCTAAAAGTTAAATAATCAGATATCTTCAAATTAATTTTGTTTTTAACAGAAAATGCTATATTTGTTTTGAATTAATGTAAAATAACGGCATTTAGCTTGCATTAAATTGAATTTAACTTAATAATTAAACAACAGTAAAAAATCTAAAAATTAGTAAAAAATGGCAAACGCACCAAAAACTACAACCCCAGCTAAACAAGAGAGTGGCAATGCGGGTAATCTATTTGCAAGTTTAGCAATTATCATTTGTCTAGTAATTGGTTTCTTGGTTTACAAGTTTGTGATGGGTGATCCTTCAAACTTTATCGATGAGAATCCAGCGAACCAACCAAAACCAGGTAACTATTACGGTATGGTTTACCATGCAGGATACGTAGTACCAGTTCTTCTTGGTTTATTCTTAATGGTATGGGTGTTTTCAATCGAGCGTCTTATCGTTATCGGTAAAGCGTCTGGAACAGGAAACGTAGGTAACTTCGTAAGAAAAGTACAAGGCTTATTGAGATCAGGTAACATTGATTCGGCTATCCAAGAGTGTGACAAACAAAAAGGTTCAGTAGCGAACGTTATCAAAGCTGGTCTTTTAAAATATAAAGATGTTGAAGCACATCCGGGATTAGATACAGAGAAGTCAGTATTAGCAATCCAAAAAGAAATTGAAGAGGCTACTACCTTAGAGATGCCAATGTTAGAGAAAAACCTAACGGTTATCGCAACCTTAGTATCTATCGGTACATTGACAGGTCTATTGGGTACAGTAACAGGTATGATTAAAGCGTTCTCGGCCTTAGCTACAGGTGGTGCACCAGATTCAGCAAAATTAGCAAACGGTATTTCTGAGGCCTTGATCAACACGGCTACAGGTATCGGTACATCAACAATCGCGATTATTTTCTACAACATCTTAACTTCTAAGATCGATACGTTAACATACTCTATTGACGAGGCTGGTTTCTCAATCGTACAAACATACGCTGCAAACCACAAATAAGAAGGTTCGAAAAAAAAGTTGAATTTATTTTATGCATTGTTCAACGTTTTCGCATCATTATTAAAAAAGAATTAGAGTGTTCACATTAAAGAAGTAAAGAAATGGGAAAAGCAAAAGTAAAAAGAGCCAGCACATCGATCGACATGACGGCGATGTGTGACGTGTCTTTCTTGCTTCTTACATTCTTCGTTTTGACAGCAACTGCACGTCAGCCAGAAGTAATGCCCGTAGACACCCCTGCATCCACTACGTTGGATAAATTACCGGACGATAACTTAGCCGTTATTACTGTAGGTAACCAAGGGAAAGTATTTTTTGGAGAGAAGAACCCTGAGGTTCGCGTAAAGACTCTTAAAAATATGTCTGCAAAATATGGTGTTGCGTTCTCAGAACAAGACTATGAGAAGTTTAAAGGACTAGATGAGTTTGGAGTACCTTTCAAGCAATTGCGTGCCCTACTTTCATTACCAAATGACAAACGTACTTTAGAGGTTCAGCCAGGTATCCCTGTGGATAGCACCGAAGAACTTTCAAACGAGTTGTATCATTGGGTTCAACAAGCTCGCTTGGCAACGGTGGAATTCAACCGTGACCAAGAGACCAAAGTGAAGAACTGGTCAGATCCAGGAGCGATGAAAGTAGCGATCAAAGCAGATGCTGAAGAAAAGTACGCGGTAATGAATTTGATTATTGAAACACTGAGAAACCAAAAACAAAACAAATTCTTCTTTGTTACGGGTTTACGTCAGGAAAAATAATAAGAGAAAATGGCAGAATTAAATCAAGACTCCGGCGGCGGCAAAAAAGGCGGCAAAGTTAGGTCGAAGAAAAATGGAGGTCGTGTAGATCTAACCGCGATGGTGGATCTAGCTTTCCTTCTGATTACTTTCTTCATGCTAACAACTTCCTTGAACAAGCCACAAGCCATGGATGTTAACATGCCTGATAAGAATAAGGACATGAATGAGAAAAATCCGGAGATTGAGATCGCGGATAACCGTTCCATCACCTTATTGCTGGGATCAGATAACAAGATCGCTTGGTATTACGGTCAATTAGCAAACCCAATCTCGGCACCCGCTGTAGTAGACTATAGCAAAGAGGGAATCAGAAAGATCGTCCTTGAGAAGAAAGCTCAGGTTCCGCAGGTGTCAGGAGGAAAAGACCTAATCGTCGTAATCCGTCCAAGTGACAGATCAGTACAACGTAACCTCGTTGATATACTAGATGAAATGAAAATCACTGATGTTAAACGTTTCATGATTTCGAAAATCAAACCTGAAGAAGTTGAGGTTTTGAAAACAAACGGAATCTATAACGAATAATTCATCAGACAAAAAGGAAAAAAATGATCGGTTCAAAATTAGATTTATTTAAGAAAGAATGGCTAGATGTCGTTTTCGAGAATAGAAATAAAGAGTACGGAGCATATGCACTGCGTAAATACGCGCCAAAAGCTACCAACATCGCTTTATTCTCAGTTTCGGCAGTAGTCCTTGCTTTCACGGCTGTAAAAGCCTTCGATATAAAGCTTTTTCCTGAGAAACCTGTTGAGGAAGTAGTAGAAGTCACTCCAGTTACTTTAGAGGATCTAGAGATCCCTGAACCACCTGAAGAAGAGGAACCACTACCTCAAGAGGAAGAGCCACCTCAACGTATCGCGGAGGAACCACCGGCGGAAGACCTAATCCGTTTCCCAGAGCCTAAGGTTGTTGATGCGAGACAAGTAAAAGAAGAGGTTGTTTCTCAAGAAGAGATCAAAGAGAAAAACGCTACTCCAGCGCGAATTACCCTGAAAGGTACCCCAGGTGCCTCAGGCGTTCCAACTGGGGAGTTCGGTCCGAAGAAAGTGGAAGGTGCTATCACCGGTAGTACAAAAGGAGTTGAGGACGGAGACGCTAACAAAGTCTATGACTTTGAGGCCGTTGAAGTTCCAGCATCTTACCCAGGAGGTATCAACGCATTCCGCCAGTTCGTGTCGACCACCCTCCAATATCCACAAGCTGCAATCGATGCAGGTGTGAAAGGTACAGTCGAGTTATCATTCGTGATCGACAGGACAGGTGCTTTGACGGATATTAAAGTGGTAAAAGACGTTTCTTACGGTACAGGTCAAGCAGCGATCACTGCATTGAAGAAATCAAAGAAATGGCAACCAGCTATCCAAAACGGTCGTCCGGTTCCAGTTCGTTATTCATTGCCAATTCGCTTAGACTTGTCGCAAATGTAATTCGGTATGTCGAATCATTCAACAAGAAATAATTTTAGACAGAAATCGCCCACACAGCGATTTCTGTCCATTTTAGGACTATTCATGTTCCTCTTTTATTTTGTGTTGGGATTATTGATCATCTTTTGGAGCGGGTTTCCAATCGAGATCGATCCAACCTATAAAAAGATCTTCGGGATACTCCTAATCGTCTATTCATTTATGCGTTTTGCCAGACTTTGGCAAAATAATTTCAGGAATTAATTAATCCTTGAGGCATTAAATCATTCTAAGTTAATATGAAGGGTAGATTATTGTATGTAATAGCGATACTCCTTGTCGTGGTTTCTGTAATTTCATGTTCACGAAATCGAAATGCAGGACAGGAAAATGCCGACAGTACGACAGCTGGCGCTGGTACCAATGATATTTTAACAGGAGAGCTTTCGGTCATCGTTGATGAAGCGGTGCTTCCGATCATGTTGGAACAGGTTGAAGTTTTCAAGACCTCTTATGTCAATGCAAACATCAAGTTGATTCCATTGCCGGAGCGTGAAGCCATCAATGCCTTGATCAAGGGCCAGGCTGATATCGCGATCTTGGGCAGGCTCTTGACCAAGGAAGAAAATGCAGGTTTCAGCAGCCGAAAAATTACGCCGCGGACTTTTCCTGCCTTCTATGATGGAGTGGTTTTTTTCAATAATTTGAGCGCTACAGATACTTCAATCAATATTCCGACGTTATCATCTTTATTGAAGGGTGATGCCAATTCCGGAAAACGTTTGGTCTTTGACAATGTGAATTCGAGCACTCTTCGACGAGTGAAAGAAATTGTAAAATTGTATAAAGTCTCAGGGCAATCTGTAAAAGGTATGAAGACCTCCAAGGAGGTTGTAGAAGAGGTATTAGCTGATGCAAACAGTATCGGTGTAATGTCCTATGGCCAATATTTAGATTGCGTTTCCCAATTTGGAGAAGAAAATAAAATTCGTATCTTAAGCCTTCAAAGTTTGAGGGACGGGAAAAACCCAGGTTTTTTTAAGCCTTCCCAGACCACATTTGCTACCGATGAATATGCTCTGAAGACAGAGTTTCATGTGTTGAATTATCAACCAAATTTGGGCTTGGGAATAGGATTTTCTGCTTTCCTGACAGGCGACCGTGGACAGCGGATTGTCCTTAAATATGGATTGTTGCCGGTCACGATGCCAGGACGAGAAATAATCATTCGAGAAGACAACATAAATTAGTTTATAACAAAGAGTAAATAACAGATTATGACAAACAGCAAATTATTTTTAAGCCTTTTGGTCGCGGGAGCTGTTGCTACAGGAACAGCACAAGCTCAAAGTTTAAAAGATGCAAAGGCTGCAATTCAAGCTGAACAATATGACAAAGCTAAAGCTATGTTGCAGAATTTGGTTCAGAAAAAGGCAAAAGATGGTGAAAACTATTTTTACTTAGGTCAAATCCACTTGATCAACGATAAGGTCGATTCGGCACAGGTCGTTTTCCAGGAAGGTGTAACGAACGCTCCTAAGGAAAAATTGAATACTGTAGGTCTAGGTATCGTAGACCTTGAAAAAGGTAATGTGAGTGCTGCTGAAACAAAATTCTCAGAAGCTTCACAGGGTATTGGCAAAAAAGAGTATGAGATCCCTTACTTTATTGGAAGGGCCTACATCGATGCCCCAAAACCTGATTATAAGAAAGCGGTTGAATATTTGACCAAAGCGAAGGAAATGAATGCTAAGGATGCATTAATCCCTACAGCATTAGGTGATGCTTACGCCGGACTGCGCGAAAGTAGCCCTGCATTCGTAGCCTACCGTGACGCTTTGGCAATCGATGACAAGCTATTGGCTCCAAAAATTGGTCAAGCAATCATTTCCAGGAGAGCGCAAGCTTATGACGTAGTATTAGAACAATTGACCACTTTGGCAGGTGAAAACCCAGAATATGGTCCGATCTACCGTGAGTTGGCAGAGACTTATTACTTGTCATCTATCAAAGCTCCAGAAGATCAATACCGTGAAATCAACCAAAAAGCAGTTGAAAATTACAAAAAATACTTGTCATTGACTGGTGATGCTTCAACAGACGCAAAAGTACGTTACGCTGACTTCTTGGTTTATTCCGGTAACTACGATGAATTGAAAACTGTTGCTCAAGAATTATCAACTATAGAAGGTGTGGATGCTAAGGTATATCGTTACTTAGGTTACATCTCTTTCTTGCAAGATAAAGATTATCCAAAATCATTAGAGTACATGACCACTTTATTCAGCAAAGTTGATACCTCCCGTCTGATCGGTCGTGACTACCTGTACGCTGGTTTAGCTAACTTAGTTGCTGGAGATGCCGCAAAAGGCGCTGAACTATTGAAGGTAGCTGAAACTAAACAGACTGAGGATGAGAACTATGATGAAGAGATTTCAGAGACTGCCTTTGAATACTTCAAGAACGGTGAGAACGAAATCGCAGCTAAGATCTTCAGGATCCCTGCCAGTAACGACAGCTCAGATTATTTCTTCGATTCAAACTTCTACCTGGGCCAAATCGAGTACGGTATCGGTTCTAAGCTCGTAACTGTCCCAGAAGGTACTGAACTGACCCCAGAAGAAGTGACTGCCAAGATGAACGAGGCTAGGCCACATTTAGAGGCAGCAGTAAAATCATTGGGTACAGTTGCTGCATCTACGAAGAAAGAAGTTGTTGACAAATACAAGATCCCTGCCCTATACTACAAGGGGCTAACTGAATTAGCTTTGGATAACGTAATGTACGATCCAGAAAACGCTAAAGGTTTGTTCGTAGATTCATTCACTCAATTGCTATCTGCTATCACTGCATCCGGCAAAGCTGAAGAAGAAGCGAACAAAACTTACGCTGCAGATGCCAATAACTATATCGGTTACTTCGCATACTTAAAAGGTGATACAGCTAAAGCTAAACAGCATTTTGGGGAAACATTGAAGTTGAAACCAGATGATGCCTTCGCAACTCAGATGATGGGTGCACTTTAAGGGAGTTCGAACAAGATTTATACAATGGAGGCCGCTTTTTGCGGCCTCCATTGTATATTTAGAAATTTAAGAGGATTGACCGTGGTTGGATTTGAATGGCCAGGCGATGAAATCGGGACTAAATCCAAATACAAATACGTTAACGGTCATCAAGCGTTGATCTCCCTACGCCGTTTTGGTTGAAATCCGTATATTGTTCCATGAAGTCCCCAACTCTATTTATAGTAAGTGTGTTGATTATGCGAAAAGGGGATTTGATACCGGGACTAACCTAATTTAAAATGATTATTGAGGAAAGATGGGTACTTGACCACTTTCTGACCTTTTCATCTTGGTCCGCTTGCCCAATCTTCTACTGTGTATTTCCAAAGATGTGATTTGCCCGGTCCAATGGTCCTTAGTTAGGACCTGCCAGATTTTTTTCAACTACCTAAATTCCCCTGTATGGGATGCACATTCGTTCAAGATCATCAATTTCTTTTTAAGCGCGGGTTGCATATCCTTGCCAGGCCAATCAACTTTTTTCTACTTCACCTTTCCTGATAAGTTAGCGTTTATGCAAAATGGCAAATTGTCCAGATTTTTCCTGTATTTGCCAAAATAATTACCTGTCCCGTGAGTTCTGCAGGAGAATAAAGGCTCAATTGGTAAAGGTTAGGGTTGTTTAACTGCTGTATAGTGGCCAGTCTTGCCCTAAATCTATCGGGCCGGCAGGCACAGCCTTTTTTAGTATATCACAACTGGTCTCATATCCGCTTGTGGGATTTTTGACAATACAGCTTCCCTAAATACTAACAAGCCAGTGGCGAGATAAAGTGGAGTGATTCTCCCAATTAGACCAAAATCATGAAGTGATGGTTCTAGGATTAGGTAATCAGGCCTATCCCTAATTCCTGGACTAAGTTCATGGAGGCTAAAAAATCAATCTTGAACTGCATGGAGCTTCTTTCATTTTTATTTATTTTTGGCATGTGACGATTAATGAACTAAAAAATGAATTGCTCAACAGGCAATATGAAGACAACATACGGATCGCGCCACACATTGTGGTGTGCAATGCAGAGCGGTTCCTTCAAAAACAGTTCAGGGACTGTGCCAATTGGAAAAAGGATCTTGATTCTTGCCCTAGCTACGATCGGTTGATTCTCTTCCATAAAGCTGTTTCAGGACGCTGATTGACCAGAACCAGGTTACCTGACTTAAGACTGCTTGTGTTTTTAAGCTAGTGATCCCATTGATCATGTGGAATTGAGTGATTTAGGACTATCAATTACCGTTATACTTGACGAAATGGAGTTTTGGCTTGCTAGATAGGGACTCCATATCCGGACCCTGATAATTGCTCGGCCAGTGTTACCTCAATTCTTAAAAAATGTAAAAAAACCACTTGACACTTGAATTTAAAGGATTTGATTTTTAGATTAGCCAAAACTTTATAAAAACGGGATTTTCCATTTCATTTGACATTTTTTCCAAAGCTATCAATTTAAAATAGTTTAATAGATTATGTTACGAGAAACCAAATTTTCCAGATTTCAGGCCAAGCCTTTTTTTATCCTTCTAATCTGCATGATAATCCAGTCGGGTTATGTGCATAGCCAAAGCAGCCACATCCAGAACAGTTCCACGCAGGCTCCATTTCGGAGTCGCTTGATGAATGTCGAGGCAGCTCGGAACGAGACATTTAGGTACCATGCAACCTTAGAAAACTTATCCAAGACAACTAAGATTTACATGCTCCAGGCCGAATTGCCCCCGGGGTGGTTAGCTAACTTCATGGTAGAGGGGACCCCCGTGCGCTCCCTAGAGATGACGGCTGGCAAAAGCTATGACATAAACATTGAGGTAAATCCCTCTCTATTGGCCCCTCCGGGGAAAACGTCCTTTCTCATCCTCGCAATTTCCGAAATGGATACCCTTAAACTTCCGCTTGAGGCTGTCGTAAAAGGTTCATTCAATCTAGATCTCTCCACCCCTACCGGCAAGTTGAACGAGGAATTGGTTGCTGGGAGGAAAAAGGAGCTACTGTTTGAACTCAAAAATTCCGGCTCATTGCCTTTAACTGAAATTGAATTGAGCGGTCTCCCACCTAAAAGCTGGACGGTGACCTTCGAGGATGCGCAAGTCAAGGAATTGGCCCCTGGTAAGTCCATTACTGTAAAGGCTCTTATTGAGGTCCCTGAAAAGAGCATTGCGGGTGACTATGTCCTTAAGGTTTCTGCAAAGAACGCCAATGTATCTGCAGAAAGTTCCATTAGGGTCCAAGTTAGGACCTCTGTCTGGACAGGGCTGTGGGGGATTGCCATAATATTGATTTCGATAGCCTCCATTTTCTTTTTGATAAGGAAATTCGGCAGGCGCTAGCAAATTTCCATCAGGTCCTAATTATATAATCCATTATTTTATTGTGGGTAAACTTCCATGAAATGAAAGAACCGATCATTGAATTTGAAAATCTTTGCAAAAATTATGGTAATAAAAAAGCCGTAGACAACTTGAACCTTCAAATATATGAAGGAGAAATCTACGGTTTGCTAGGTCCGAACGGTGCTGGAAAAACAACCACTATCTTAATGATGATGGGACTTACCGAACCAACTTCTGGTATGGCGTCCGTAGATGGCTTGCAATCAAACAGGAACCCGATAGAGGTTAAGAAATTGGTTGGGTACTTACCTGACAGCGTGGGGTTCTACGAAGGAATGTCACCTTTGGACAATTTAAGGCTTATAGGCCGGTTAAATCAAATTCCTGAAAAAGAAATAGAAGAAAGGTCGCATCTTTTACTCCAGCAGGTAGGCCTGCAAGTGGATAAGCAAAAGTTGGTGGGTACGTTCTCTCGGGGAATGAAGCAGCGTTTGGGCCTGGCAGAAGTGCTAATCAAAGATCCTAAAATTATTGTCCTCGACGAACCTACGTTGGGTTTAGACCCCCGCGGCATTAAGGATTTCCTGGCACTTATACAAGACCTTAGCAGGAGAAGGAACATTACTGTATTGTTGTCTTCCCACAATTTGCACCATGTCCAGCAGGTCTGTGACAGGGTGGGGATATTTGTCCAAGGAAAATTGATAGCGAGTGGCAATATTGCCGATCTGGGCCATTCATTGAATAAAAAAGATGGTTTTTTTACCAGTATTCAGACCCAGGTTTCGACCCTGGGGCCTTCTGTTTTGAAAACGCTTTTAAGGGAGCTTCCCGTCATGAGGATTGATTTAATTTCGGAAAACCATGCCGAGATCACTACCTCTGAGGAATGTACTGCCTCCATCGTAAAGATCCTTGTCACAGAAGGATACGATATTACCTCGGTACAAAGGGACAACCTGACCCTTGAACAGATTTACCAACAATATTTCCTTGAAAACCCTAAATTTCTATAAAGATGAATATCGATAGTACCTTACGCACAGCGCAAATTGGTGTAAGTCATTTTAGTAGTCCTTTTTGGATTCTGGCACGGAAAGAAATTGCTGACATGGTTAGAAGTTGGAGGTTCCGAATATTAATTTTGTTAGTTCTGTTAATATTAACGAGTTCCATAACCCACGTCGTGGAACAGGTGCCGGCCTGGATCCAGAACAATGATCTCTTAGAATCGGATTTTCCATTTCTCAAAATATTTACCTCGTCGGGTTCAACCCCTTCGTATTATGTACTCATAAGTTTCGTCGCTCCCCTACTTGGGATAAGCCTAGGGTTTGACAGAGTGAATTCAGAATTTCTAAGCGGGACGATGACACGAATTGTTACCCAGCCAATCTACAGAGACAATATTCTATTGGCAAAATTTTTTGCACCCATATTTGTCCTGAGTGTATTATTTCTTTGTGTAACGGGACTGGTCGTTGGAACCGGAATGATTTGGACTGGATTAAGCGTTCAGCTTGTAGAAATTATTCGGATATTCGCCTTCATCTTTCTGTTGATTGTTTACCTAGGGTTCTGGTTGGCCTTTTCGTTATTGATGTCCATAGTTTTTAGACAGCCCTCGTCTGCGGCCCTCACATCATTGAGTTTATGGTTGTTCCTGACCATATTTTTTCCCATGCTGACATCACTCATTGTCCAGCAGCTGCTGCCCTTGAAACCTTTCATGTCAGTAGAAGAGCAGTTCTCAAGGCAGGAATTGGTGCTGAATATATTGAGAGTCAGTCCAAGCCAATTGTTCATAGACGGGAGTACTTCCATCCTGATGCCAACCGTAAGGAGTTTAGGTCCGCTGAACATTGAGCAGATGGAGGCAGCGATCCCAGCACCATTGCCCATAATTGATAGTTTATTGATAGTTTGGTCCCAGTTAACTGGATTAATAGCGGGAACTTTGGCCCTCTTTGCCATATCCTACTTTCTTTTTATGAGAAGGGAAATTAGAAATTAACCCGTTTCCTTACTGTCCCATGGCAAGGCCCCCACGGTGGCCAAATGTGCATAGCTGAAGCTCCAATGTAGGGGGACGAGCTTTTAGTGCGCAATCTATCTTCTGGCGATAGCATTAGGTTCTATCGAGGAGCTTGATTAGGGCGGACTGTAGTAGATCAAGGTAACCGTAGGCTTTTGGGAAATTTGGCTGTAGGTCCAATAACCAGGTGTCCAGACCACTTTCTTAGGATAAGCTAGGTCTCTGTCCTGCGGAATGGCGAGCGGCACACCAAATTGTGCTCGCTTACCGGTGTGGAAAATCTAGCGGAATCTGAACGGTGCTGGTTCAAGCGTCAGGTATTGTCCATTGGGACTATTTATAATGTTTCAAAATAACAAAAAGCAGAGCTATACGGCTGTCCCTCACTTTTTTTATTGACATAAATTGTTATTTTTGCTAGACTACTAATAGCGATAAACTAAAGATATGGAAGGATTAGCAGGGCAAAGTGCACCTATAGATTATATTCCTATATTGATCCAATTGGCTGTGGCCGTTGGCTTCGGTGTTACGACAATCATCGGTACCCATTTAATTGGTCCTAAAGTGCGCACAGAGAATAAGCTTAGTGCTTTTGAATCTGGGGTTGAGGTTGTCGGGAATGCAAGGCAGCCGTTTTCCATCAAATATTTCCTGGTAGCAATCTTGTTCGTCATCTTTGATATCGAGGTGATCTTTATGTATCCATGGGCAGTTAACTTCCGTGAATTTGGCGTTCAGGGGTTGATAGAGATGTTTGTTTTCATGGGACTATTGCTTTTAGGGTTTATTTATGTCATTAAGAAAAAGGCATTGGATTGGGACTAGCCTTGGGCCTATTCCTTGAAGATCACTTTAATAAACAGAGAGATGAGTAATATTACCTTATCAGATGCGCCTCCTGGTGTAGAGGGAGCAGGATTTTTTGCAACGACTTTGGATAAAGCCATAGGTTTGGCGAGAGCCAATTCCTTATGGCCATTGCCATTTGCGACGTCCTGCTGTGGAATTGAGTTTATGGCAACGATGGGATCTACCTATGATTTAGCGAGGTTTGGTGCCGAGCGTCCGAGCTTTTCACCAAGACAGGCTGATATGTTGCTAGTGATGGGGACCATTGCAAAGAAGATGGCTCCGGTATTGAAGCAGGTTTATGTTCAGATGGCAGAGCCCCGTTGGGTAATTGCTGTTGGTGCATGTGCTTCTAGTGGAGGTATTTTCGATACCTATTCCGTGTTGCAGGGGATTGATGAGATCATTCCGGTGGATGTTTATGTTCCTGGCTGTCCTCCGCGTCCTGAGGCAATCTTAGATGGAGTACTAAGACTTCAAGATATTGTAAAGAACGAGTCTTTGAACCGCAGAAATACGCCTGAGTATAAGGCTTTATTAGAAAAGTACGGAATCGCAACAGATAATGGATAAGTTGACTAATCAAATGGTTATTGATAAACTGAATGCAGAATTCGGGGAATCAGTAAACCATATAACAGAACCTAAAGGACTGCTAACAGTCGAAACCGATAAGGAAAATATCATAAAGCTGTTGACCAGCATCAAGGATGATGAGGCGATGCAGTTTATTTATTTGACTGATATTACTGCGGTCCACTATCCGGAACGTGAAAAGCCTTTCGCTGTTGTGTACCATGTCCATAGTTTAGTTCATAATGTCCGCATTCGGATCAAGGTTTTCCTGGAAAAGGAAAATCCAAGTATTCCAAGTGCCACGGTTCTTTGGAACGGTGCGAATTGGATGGAGCGTGAAACTTATGATTTCTTTGGGGTCAACTTTGAAGGACATCCGGATTTAAGGAGAATTCTTAATATGGATGATCTGGGAGTTTTCCCGATGCGCAAAGAATACCCGCTGGAAGATCCAAACCGTGTGGACAAAAAGGATTTTTATTTTGGACGTTAAGAGAGGATGTCATGAGTAAATCGATTTCAAGAATATCACATAATGCACCAGTCTTTGATGATAATGATCCTCAAGACGATTTGGTGACCCTAAATATTGGTCCTACCCACCCTGCAACGCATGGTGTTTTTCAGAATGTCGTGCAGATCGATGGTGAGCGTATCGTCAGTGGGGTTTCCACCATTGGATATATTCACCGTGCATTCGAAAAAATTGCAGAGCATAGACCTTTTTATCAGATTACCCCTTTAACAGACCGCTTGAACTACTGTTCATCACCAATCAATAATATGGGTTGGCACATGACCGTTGAGAAGCTTTTGGATATAGAGATACCAAAACGCGTTCAATATATGCGCGTGATAGTGATGGAATTGGCGAGGATTGCTGACCACATCATATGTAACGGTATTTTGGGGGTTGATACTGGTGCCTTTTCAGGATTCCTGTATGTGATGCAGGAACGTGAGTTCATCTATGAAATCTACGAAGAGATCTGCGGAGCCCGATTGACGACCAATATTGGACGTATCGGTGGTTTTGAGCGTGATTTCAACGACGTGGCATTTGAAAAGATCAGAGAATTCTTAAAGAGATTCCCGCCAGTTTTGAGGGAATTCCAAGAGTTGTTTGACAGAAACAGAATTTTTATCGAGCGTACCTCCAATGTAGCCGCGGTTACCCCAGAGGAAGCTTTAAGTTATAGCTGGTCAGGTCCAATCTTACGTGCAACAGGCGTGGATTATGATGTGAGAGCGCATTCGCCATACTGTTCATACGAGGAATTTGATTTTGATATTCCAGTAGGCACAAATGGGGATGTTTATGACCGATTTATGGTAAGAAATGAAGAGATGTGGCAATCCCTTCGAATCATTGAGCAAGCTTTGGAAAAAATAGACAAGGAGCCGAAAGGCATTTTCCATGCTGATGTTCCTGATTTTTACCTCCCGCCAAAAGAGCAAGTATATACAAGCATGGAGGCCTTGATCTATCACTTTAAGATCGTGATGGGAGAATGGGACGCTCCAAAGGCTGAGGTTTATCATTCCGTTGAAGGGGCAAATGGTGAATTGGGATTCTATATGGTACATGATGGAGGAAGAACTCCATATCGTCTGCACTTTAGAAGGCCTTCATTCATCAATTATCAGATGTTTGCGCCTATGAGTAGCGGAATGTTGATTTCAGATGCGATTATCAATATGAGTAGTTTAAACGTAATAGCTGGTGAATTAGATGCTTAGTGTTAAAGAAAATATGATTGTCGAGTTTTCGGCAGAGCTTTTGGGGAAATTCTCCGAAGTGGTAAGTCGTTATCCAGAAGGTAAGCAAAAATCAGCATTATTGCCTATCCTTCACCTCGTACAGGAGGAATATGGATGGTTAAGCGTGGATGCCATGGAGAAAGTGGCGGCCTTCTTAAGCATCCAACCTATTGAAGTGTTCGAGGTGGCGACATTCTATACCATGTATTTCCTACAGCCGCAAGGTAAATACGTCCTGGAGGTTTGCCGAACGGGGCCATGTTGCCTGGTTGGTGCAGAGAAGATCATGGCTCATATTGAAGAGAAATTAGGCGTAAAAGAAGGAGAAGTGACTGCTGATGGGATGTTCTCTTGGCGGGGCGTGGAGTGTTTGGCGGCATGTGGATTTGGTCCCGTGCTTCAGATCGGTCCAAGCTATACCTTCTATGAGAATCTTACACCGGAGAGTGTCGATCAATTGATCGGCGATTTAAAGAATAAATCAAAAAGCGAGGCTTAGTAATATGGGACGTAAGTTATTATTAGAACATATCAATGTGCCAGGAATCAACACCTTCGCTGTTTATCGGGAGAAGGGTGGTTACCGTGCTGTAGAGAAAGCCTTGAAAAGCATGTCTCCAGAGGATGTAGTGGAAGAGGTGAAGAAATCGGGTCTTCGTGGCCGTGGTGGAGCAGGATTCCCTACTGGAATGAAATGGAGCTTTTTGGCAAAACCAGAAGGCGTTCCGCGTTATCTAGTTTGTAATGGAGATGAGTCGGAACCGGGAACCTTCAAGGACCGTTTCTTGATGACCTATATTCCGCATGCCTTAATTGAAGGGATGATCGTTTCCAGCTATGCATTAGGAGCACATACCTCCTATATCTATATCCGTGGCGAGATGATGCCTCAAATCCGAATCATGGAAAAGGCCATCGAAGAAGCAAAAGCGGCTGGATTTTTAGGTAAAAATATATTAGGGACTGGTTACGATCTGGAGATCTATGTACAACCGGGAGGGGGTGCCTATATCTGTGGTGAAGAGACTGCCCTGTTGGAATCCCTAGAGGGGAAAAGAGGCAATCCAAGGATTAAACCTCCATTCCCTGCTGTTGCGGGCCTATATGGCTGCCCAACGGTGGTAAACAATGTGGAATCCATTGCTGCGACAGTGCCTATCGTCAATGATGGCGGCGAGGAGTACGCAAAAATTGGAATTGAAAGAAGTACAGGAACTAAATTGATTTCGGCGTCAGGGAATATTGCAAAACCTGGAGTATATGAAATTGAGATGGGTGTCCCAGTGGAAGAATTTATTTTCTCCGATGAATATTGTGGAGGAATGGCAAATGGCAAGCGATTGAAGGCTGTAGTGGCTGGAGGTTCTTCGGTGCCTATCCTTCCTGCCAACCTGATTGTGAAAACGATGAAAGGCGAACCGCGCCTGATGACCTATGAGTCATTGGCAGATGGGGGCTTTATAAGTGGTACAGCAATGGGATCTGGAGGCTTCATCGTTTTTGATGAAGATCAATGTATTGTCAGGAATACCTATAACTATACTCGTTTCTACCGTCATGAGAGCTGTGGGCAATGTTCACCTTGTCGTGAAGGAACGGGTTGGATGGAAAAGATCTTGAACAAGATCGAGACCGGTCATGGTAACATGTCGGACATCGATCTATTGTGGCAAGTGCAACAGAAGATCGAAGGAAATACGATCTGTCCATTAGGAGATGCAGCGGCTTGGCCTGTTGCAGCCGCAATTCGTCATTTCAGGGATGAATTTGAGTGGCATATCCTACATCCGGAAGAAGCCCAAACAAGAAACTACGGTTTAGCACATTATGCAGATCCATTGGTTCCAGTTACGGAATAATAGGGGTCATTTTTAACGAAAAGCAACAATGGCAGAAGAAGTTCAAAATTTAAAAGTAACGATAGACGGAATAACGATTGAAGTTGCTCCGGGTACTACGATATTAAATGCTGCTAGGCAGATTGGTGGAGAGATCGTTCCTCCAGCCATGTGCTATTATTCAAAGCTAGAAGGTACAGGCGGAAAATGCCGTACCTGCTTGGTAAAAGTAAGCAAGGGATCGGAGAAAGATCCAAGACCAATGCCTAAGTTGGTTGCATCATGCCGTACAACGGTCATGGACGGCATGGAAGTGCTGAACATTACCTCTCCAGATGTAGTAGATGCCAGGAAGGCGGTTGTGGAGATGTTATTGATCAACCACCCATTGGATTGTCCGGTCTGTGACCAGGCAGGCGAGTGTAAGCTCCAAGATTTGAGCTACGAGCATGGTGCTGAGAAAACCAGATATGAATTTGAGCGCAGGACATTTGAGCGAATTGATATTGGTGATAAGATCCAGTTGCACATGAACCGATGCATTTTATGCTATCGTTGTGTATATGTGGCCAACCAATTGACCAATAAAAGAGAACATGGCATTCTGTTCCGTGGAGACCATGCTGAAATATCGACTTATATCCATGAGGCACTGGATCATGACTTTATCGGTAATGTGATCGATGTATGTCCAGTTGGAGCATTGACGGACAAGACCTTTAGGTTTAAGAATAGGGTTTGGTTTACTAAACCGGTCGATGCCCACCGTGATTGTCCAAAATGTTCTGGAAAGGTGACATTATGGTACAAAGGTCCAGATGTGATCCGTGTGACGGGAAGAAAAGATGAGTACAATGAGGTTGATGAGTTTATCTGTGATACCTGCAGGTTTGAAACCAAGCGTACAGATGAGTGGATTTTAGATGAGCCGACCAAGATCAGCGATCAATCGGTTATTGCCTCCAACCACTATCATCAATTTGATCCTCCAAGTGTCATCAAGGACAATCCTGTATTGCAGGAAGCCAATGTGGAGCAATTAGCAAGATCTGAAAAATTAAAATAGAAAATAGGGAAGATGGAAACGGCCTTTATTTTAGAGAAATTAATCTTAGTTGTCATCATATTCGTGGTTACCTTGGTCATTGCCATGTATTCCACCTTGGCAGAACGTAAGATTGCTGGTTTTATGCAGGACCGCCACGGTCCGGATAGAGCTGGCGCATTTGGTATCTTACAGCCCCTGTGTGATGGTGGTAAATTCTTTTTCAAAGAAGAAATCATTCCTGCGGGAGCACATAAAACCTTATTTATTTTAGGACCTACCATAGCCATTATTACAGCCTGTATCAGTTCGGCCGTAATTCCTTGGGGGCAAACCTTGACCATTGGTGACAAAGCGATCAGCTTGCAGGTAGCCGATGTGAATATCGGTGTACTTTACATCTTTGGGGTTATTGCACTAGGCGTTTATGGTATCATGCTAGGAGGTTGGGCATCGAACAACAAGTTCTCCTTAATGGGAGCGATTCGTGCGGCATCGCAGAGTATCAGTTATGAAATTGCCATGGGACTTTCCTTGATCGCATTATTAATGGTGACCGGGACTTTATCCATTGGAGAGATCGTAGCACAGCAATCAGGATTTGTAAACTGGAATATCTGGGTTCAGCCTTTGGGATTCCTGATCTTTATGACCTGTGCGTTTGCGGAATGTAACCGTGTACCATTTGACTTGCCAGAATGTGAGACTGAGTTAGTTGGGGGATACCATACGGAATATTCATCCATGAAATTGGGTCTTTATATGTTCTCTGAATACATCAATATGTTCGTGTCCTCATCATTGATGGCAGCGTTGTATTTCGGGGGCTATAATTTTCCATTTATGTATGATCTGGGTCTTTCAGAAAACTGGATCACCATCATTGGGGTATTGGTATTCTTTGCGAAGATATTTGGATTCATCTTCTTCTTTATGTGGGTAAGATGGACCTTGCCGCGTTTCAGATATGACCAGTTGATGAATTTAGGCTGGAAGATGTTGATTCCATTGGCAATTGCCAATATCGTTTTGACAGGAATCATTACCATCGTTAAAGATACTTACTTTTAATCGGGAGAGATATGCAGTCGTTATCAAATAGGAAAAAAGTATTAGAACAAAAGCCGATGAACTTTTGGGAGCGCATTTATTTGCCTGCTATCGCCAAAGGTCTATCGATTACCATAAGACACTTCTTCAAGAAGATCCCTACCATTAAGTATCCGGAGGAGATCAGGCCTTATTCAAAGAACTTTAGGGGACAGCATTCCTTAAAGCGTGATGAACAGGGCAGGGAGCGTTGTACAGCTTGTGGCCTATGTGCTTTGTCTTGTCCTGCAGAAGCCATTACGATGACTGCTGGAGAGCGCAAGAAAGGGGAGGAGAACCTGTACAGGGAAGAGAAATATGCAGTTGTTTATGAAATCAACATGTTGCGATGTATCTTTTGTGGACTATGTGAAGAAGCATGTCCGAAAGAGGCAATTTACCTAGACGGTAAACATGTTACTGCAGATTATTTACGTAAGGATTTCATTTATGGTAAAGACAAGTTGTTGGAACCAAAGTTTGATATCACCAAATTATCTCAAAATCAGCAAGCATAACCTATGACCATATTTTATTTTGTAGCGTTTCTATCGATATTCTTTGCGTTGATGACCATCTTCACGAAGAATCCTGTACATAGTGTACTCTACTTAGTTATCACTTTTTTCACCTTTACCGTGCATTATATTCTATTGAATGCGCAGTTTTTGGCCGTAGTTAATTTTATCGTTTACATGGGGGCGATCATGGTATTATTCCTGTTTGTCCTGATGTTACTGAACCTGAACAAAGATAGCGAGCCTATGAAATCCCATTTAGTGAAATTTATGGGAGCGATAGCTGGAATGTGCCTATTGGCCGTATTCTTAGGTGCTTTTAGGGTATTGGAATCTAACAATGAGTTTGTAAAGGGCCATGAAGATATTGGTTTGGTAAAGAACCTGGGCAAGGTATTGTTCAAGGACTTTTTATTACCATTTGAATTGTCCTCCATCCTGTTGTTAACAGCGATGGTTGGAGCTGTATTATTGGCAAAGAAAGAAACACGAGCGAAACAAAATGGGTAGTTTAATTGAAAATATGCAGGGTATTCCCCTGAATCATTATTTGATATTCTGTAGCATCATCTTCGTGATCGGTGTGATCGGGGTATTGATTCGCCGGAACGTCATTATTATCATGATGTCGATTGAGTTGATGCTTAATTCGGTGAATTTATTGTTGGCTGCGTTCTCCGCTTATCGTGGGGATCCTAGCGGACAGGTTTTTGTGTTTTTTATTATGGCTTTGGCAGCTGCAGAGGTTGCGGTCGGTCTAGCGATAATTATTATGGT
Organism: Sphingobacterium sp. BS-2; assembly: GCF_046161205.1. NCBI lineage: Bacteria > Pseudomonadati > Bacteroidota > Sphingobacteriia > Sphingobacteriales > Sphingobacteriaceae > Sphingobacterium > Sphingobacterium sp. BS-2. Next base: position 467,011 of record NZ_JBIXGO010000021.1, on the reverse strand, counting down.
TTATAGGAATACCAAATCAGTGGATATTGATTCCCTGAATAAACTGAGGTGGTAAAAATAGATAAGAATTTTAGAGAGAATTGTATATGAAAGAATTCATTTGGATGCTCCCCTTACTTCCTTTATTAGGATTTCTGATGATTGGACTGCTGAGAAAAAGCACGCCAAGACCATTGATTTCAATTATTGGATGCGGAACAATCCTCATTTCATTTTTACTAAGCTGTGGTTTATTCAAGGAGGTTTATGATGCAAGACAAGCTGGGGGTGATGGTGTTATTTTCCAAGAAGTATTCAACTGGTTTACGGCAGGAAGTTTTAGTTTGAACATTAGTTTTTTGGTTGATCCATTGAGTTCAATCATGTTATTGATCATTACGGGAGTTGGATTTTTGATCCATCTGTACTCTGTAGGATATATGGCAAATGATGAAGGTTTTGGTAAATACTTCTCGTATTTGAACCTGTTTATCTTCTTTATGTTGCTTTTGGTATTAGGATCCAACTATTTGGTGATGTTCATCGGTTGGGAAGGCGTAGGCTTATGTTCTTATCTATTGATCGGATTCTGGTTCAAGAACAGCAATTATGCGAAGGCAGCGAAAAAAGCTTTTGTCATGAACCGTATCGGTGATTTAGGGTTCTTGATCGCCATGTTCTTTATCTTGGCCAATTTTGGTTCTTTAGAATTTCAACAGATATTTCCTGCTGCCGGACAACTGGCAATGGGCGATACGTCTTTATTGATCATTACCTTATTGTTATTTGTTGCAGCAACAGGTAAATCGGCCCAGATTCCATTGTTTACTTGGTTGCCAGATGCGATGGCAGGCCCGACGCCAGTTTCGGCCTTGATCCACGCAGCGACTATGGTAACTGCTGGTATCTATATGATCGCCCGTTCAAACATCATGTTTACATTATCTCCGGTTACCATGGAGGTTATTGCGATCATCGGTGTGGCAACGGCTTTGGTTGCTGCATTTATTGCCATTACGCAAAATGACATCAAAAAAGTATTGGCATATTCCACGGTCTCTCAACTGGGATATATGTTTTTAGGTTTAGGTGTTGGAGCCTTTACCGGAGCGTTTTTCCATGTGTTGACCCATGCATTTTTCAAGGCCTTATTGTTCTTGGGTGCGGGTTCCGTAATCCACGCGATGAGCGAGGAGCAGGATATGCGAAAAATGGGAGGCCTGAAAAAGTACTTGCCTATCACCTATGCAACGATGTTGATCGGAACGATAGCTATTTCCGGGATTCCACCATTGTCGGGTTTCTTTTCAAAAGATGAGATATTGGCACATGCCTTTGTTGCCAGTCCGATCTTTTGGGCGTTAGGTTTTATTGGAGCCTTATGTACCGCATTCTATATGTTCAGATTGTTGTATCTGACCTTCTTTGGTAAATTCCGTGGAACGGAGAACCAGAAACATCATTTGCATGAATCACCTAGCTCAATGACTATTCCATTGATCGTATTGGCTATTCTGTCGGTGTTGGGTGGATTAATCAATATTCCTGAGGCATTATTCGGAGGCGCATGGTTGGCTAACTTCCTAAGTCCGGTATTTGCACAAACTAATCAGGTAGTGGAACCATTCCATCTATCACATAGCACAGAGTTTGTTTTAATGGGCGCATCAGCATTAGGTGCCATCATTATGGCTTTCGTTGCTTACAATAAGTACATTAAAAAATCAGATATTCCCGGGGCCGATGGTTCAGCAGAACAAGGCGGACTATATAATCTATCTTACCATAAAATGTACATCGATCAATTGTATGACAGCTTATTTGTTCGTCCATTGAATGGACTGTCCAAATTCTTGCACACTGTTGTTGATAAGACCGGTATCGATGGATTAGTCAATGGAATTGGCGAATTGTTTGTTTCTTCAGGGAAGGGCATTCGTCAGATCCAGAGTGGGAATGTTGGGTTTTATATATTTATGATGGTGATCGGAGTTATTGCTTTCATGCTTTATGGATTATTTACAATCTAGATCAGAATTTAGGAATCAATGGACAACCTTTTTATACTGCTAATTTTACCTGTAATAAGTGCTATTATTTTAGCCTTTATCAAGAACAGCTCTGCTAAATGGGCTGCATTGGTCTTGTCACTTATTCAATTAGGCTTAACAATTCCTTTCATCTGTACGTTTGTGCCTGATGCAAGTATTCAGTTTGCACAATCTTGGAACTGGATATCGAGCTTGGGGATTCAATTCCAGATAGGCTTGGATGGTATTAGCCTTCCTATGTTGATCTTAACAAATGGCTTGGTCCCTTTAATCATCTTGGCAAGTTTTGGCCATGAGCAAAAGGGAGGATTCTATGGTTTAGTTTCCTTTATGCAAGCTGGATTGGTATTGGTATTTATCTCATTGGATGCGTTTTCATTTTATGTAGGTTGGGAAGCAGCTTTGATCCCAATTTACTTTATCTGTGCATTGTGGGGAGATGGAAACCGTATCAAAATAAACTTGAAATTTTTCGTATATACCTTCTTCGGGAGCTTGTTGATGTTGATTGCGATTATCTATCTATATCAACAAACCGGCGGAAAGGATATGTCATGGGCAACCTTGACTCAATTGGACCTGACAGATGCCGCTCAACGTTGGGTATTCTGGGCGTTCTTTATTGCTTTTGCAATTAAGATTCCTTTGTTCCCATTCCATTCATGGCAGCCAGATACCTATACTCATGCATCTACTGCAGGTACCATGCTTTTGTCGGGGATCATGTTGAAAATGGGTCTGTTTGGTCTATTGCGTTGGTTATTGCCATTGGCACCTGAAGCGGTTTCTCGATATGGCAATATTGCATTGATCATGGGAATCATCGGTGTCGTTTATGGAGCGATCATCGCTTTCAAAATGAAAGATGCTAAACGCTTGATTGCTTACTCTTCTATTTCACACGTGGGTCTTATTGCCGCAGGTGTTTTTTCATTGACCCAAGAAGGAATGCAAGGAGCAATCCTGCAAATGATCAATCACGGTATTTCTGTTGTTGGTCTTTTCTTTGTAATCGATGTTATCCAGAGAAGGACAGGAACCAGGGATCTTGCTGAGCTAGGTGGTCTGGCGATTAAAATGCCGATCCTGGCGGTGACTTTCTTGGTGATCATCATGGGTGCAATCGGATTGCCATTGACAAATGGTTTCATTGGAGAGTTCTTGTTGTTAAAGGGACTTTTCGGTAGTGGCGATAGTGGCGTTTGGTATGCTGTTCTTGGTGGTACGACCTTGATTTTTGCTGCCGCTTATATGTTACGTCTGTATCAGAAAACCATGTTAGGTCAGATCAATGACAATCAGACCCAGGTAAAGGATATTTCTGGCCATGAGGTGGTCTTATTATCGATCATTGTCATTCTAGTTATTTTAATAGGTGTCCTTCCGAATGGTTTATTACATCTTTCAGAGGCATCAGTTTCACAGTTATTACAACAAATTAAATAGTACGAGTTTAAAGATATATTATGGGTGCGATTATTACGCTTTCTTTGTTAGGTATTCTGCTTTTGTATTTAGGCTTGTACAAAGCTAAAAATGCATTACTGCCTGTTAGTATATTAGGCTTGTTGGTTGCCTTTGGGTTTGAAACCTATTATTGGAATGTCCAGGCAGAGCCTTTATATAGAGGAATGGTTATTTTTGATCATTTTTCCCTTTCTTTCTCGATGCTATGTATAGCATTGACCATTCTGATCCTGTTATTGTCGAAAGAGTACTTTAAGTCTATTTCGGACAATATCGCAGAATATTATTCCTTAATCTTATTCTCCTTAACGGGTGCTATATTAGTTTGTTCTTACCATAATTTCGCCATGCTGTTTATCGGTCTAGAGATTATGTCGGTAGCCTTGTATATTTTGGCGGGGATCAGAAGGACCGATAAGGCATCCAATGAAGCTTCGTTGAAGTACTTCTTGATGGGGGCTTTTTCTACTGGTTTCTTGCTATTCGGTATCACGCTATTATATGGATCAACTGGTTCATTCGATTTAGCTGTGATCAAACAATATATTATCGATAATCCAACAGGCATTTCACCAATGTTCTATGGAGGTATCTTGTTATTGTTAGTTGGGTTGTGTTTCAAAGTTGGTGCTGCTCCATTCCATTTCTGGACTCCAGATGTATATGATGGTGCTCCTATATTGATCACGATCTTTATGAGTACCGTGGTGAAGATTGCTTCATTCGCTGGCTTCTTAAAATTGTTCAGTACCGTCTTGGTTCCATTGAATGAGTTTTGGACTCCGGTTTTATTGACCGTGGTGATCATTACCTTGTTTATAGGAAACGTGACTGCGCTTATGCAGACCAGTTATAAGCGTATGCTGGCTTATTCTAGTATTTCGCATGCTGGGTATATGCTTTTTGCAATCTTGTCGATCGGTCCAAATTCAACTTCAGGAATCTTAACTTATTCAGCAGCTTACGGGTTGGCTTCGATTATTTCTTTTGGAGCATTGATCTTGGTGAAACGCCAAGCTGGATCGGATAGTTTTGAATCCTTCAATGGTCTAGGTAAAAGAAGTCCTTGGTTGGCATTCTGTATCACGATTTCTATGCTTTCATTAGCAGGTATTCCGTTGACAGCAGGTTTTATCGGTAAGTTTATGATGTTCTCCAATGTTATGAATGATTACCATACCGTACTGTTGGTTTTGGCTGCAATCAATGCTGCAGTTGGTGTGTATTACTACTTAAGGGTAGTGGTTCATATGTACTTCATGGATTCTAAGGAAGAGGTGACCGTTAGCATGCCGATTAATTTCCAGATCGTATTTGTTCTTTCCGTAATTCTGACTTTTGTGTTGGGAGTTTATCCGGATGCGTTGATTTGGTTAGCTAAATAGACATCAGACAATGGACATAAGACCTGGAAAATGGGTTTTGATGTCCGATAGAAGACATAAAGTAAAAAGGTCAGGATATCCTGACCTTTTTGTATTGATGTGTAGTTGTTGAAGATTTTTAGGCTTTGGTATTCCAGAATTCGTCTTCCCAAGCCATTTCGTTTATTGGATGTTCGTGTTTAAGGCTGACATATTCCATTTCTTCATCGGTAGCTATGCTCTGAATGAGAGGGAACAGCTGTCTTTCTTCCATTCTGATATGGGATTCCATTTTTTCTTCAATTCTGTTGAGGGATTTGACGGTATGTGGCTCATTCAATATCAGTCTTTTTATAGCTCTATGTTCAGCAATAGCTTCGTGTGCAAGTTTGTTCTCAGAACCAAGGATTGGAAAAACATATTTCTCTTCAATATTGAAATGATGGGAGATCTGTTGATGCCAAGCATTGATCAAGTAATTCCCGATACGGTCAGGGTCGATATTTAGTTCCAGGCCTCGCCTTATCTTCCAACAAATCAAAAGGGAGAAATGATGTTCCTTACTAAGAGGCCTTAATGCTGGATGTCTTTTCAGAGGTTTAGTTTCCATGATTCCAGTTTTTATGGTGATTCTGTTCTATAGAGGCACCCAGATTAACCGGGTGCCTATTTTCAAGAGCTGAACTCTTGGGCTACAGATTTATTAATTTAAAGACAGGGAAGCTGGTCCGAATTCTTCGAAATGGATCGCTTCTGTGTCAACGCCCGCATCTTTCAGGAATTCATAATGTTTGCGGATAAAGCCTGCAGGGCCACATAGATAGTAGTTGGCTCCATTCAGCAATACCTTATCCTGAATTTCTTCGAGATTGACAACGCCAGATGTTGCATGAGCGCTTTCTTTTTCCAATTGTTCATAGAATAGATGATTCTGCAATGATGGATTGATGGCGGAAAGTTCCTGTAATCTATCTTTGAAAGCATGGACCTGTTCATTTCTACATCCATGGACCCAAACGATCGGTTGGGTACTGTTTTTATTGAGAATCAATTCCTCAAGCATGGCCAATAGAGGAGTCTGTCCGATTCCACCACTGATAAAGACTTGTGGGTTGTTGTTTTCCTTTTGGTTCAAGACAAAGTTACCTGATGGTGAACTAAGTTCGATCTTATCACCTACTTGGATATGGTCGTGCAATCTATTGCTGATCATGCCGTCTGGGTGTTTACTGCCTTTTTCTTTTTTAACAGAAATACGGTAAAACTTGCCGTTTGGTGAGCTTGAGATACTGTATTGGCGAGGTTGGATCAGGTTTAATTCTGGTAAGAACAGCCTAACACTGATATATTGACCAGGTAAGTGGGCAGCGATATCTCCCTGATCGGTTGGATACAGGTAAAATGAGGTAATCTCTTGGGATTCCATTACTTTATCTCTGACCTCAAATGGCCTCCAACCGGTCCAGCCTCCTGGTCTATTTACTTTTGCTCTGTAAAGAGCGTTTTCATGACCGCTCATGATATCTGCCAATTGGCTGTAAGCAAGGGTCCATGCTTCTAACAGTTCGTCCGTAGCTGCATCGCCAAGAACTTCTTTAATGGAAGAGATCAGATGGTTTCCGACGATCTGATAATGTTCAGGGCGGATGTCTAAACTGGTATGTTTATGGCCAATATGGTCAACCACGCCTAAAAGAACCGACGGATTTTCAATATTTTCGGCATAAGCCAGGACTGCCATAGCCAAGGCCGTTTGTTGTTTCCCTGATTGTTGGTTTCCCATGTTGAAGACATGTTTAAGTTCAGGGTTGTGCTGAAACATGCGGTTGTAGAAATAGCTTGTTAATAATACTCCGTTTTCTCTCAAGACTGGTACTGTCGCTTTAATTAATGCTATTTGATTCTCTGTCATTACGTTGATAGTTTTCTAGTTTCTTATTTAAATTGAATTAAATTAAAACAAAGATAAAAATAATAAAAGAGTTTTTTGTCCTTTATTAAGTTTCTGACAAAAGAATGTTGTAGACGAGGGCGGGTAAGGAATAGGGCTGATTCTCAATTTTTATCCCTAATTTTGGAGAATGGGTATGTTTTCAAAGTCAGCGGAGTATGCCATTCGAGCCGTCTTTTATATCGCTAAGTCAACACAACTTGGCAGAAAAGTGGGTATAAAAGAGATTGCCAGCAATATCCAATCACCTGAGCCCTTTTTGGGGAAGATCCTTCAAGAGCTGAGCAAGGGTGGTATTGTGAAATCTGTAAAAGGTCCGAACGGCGGATTTTACCTGACTGAAGTAGAGATGAATAAGAAGCTATCGGAGGTGGTGAAAGCAATCGATGGGGATGATATTTTTATCGGTTGTGGCATGGGCTTACCGCAATGTTCCGAGGAACATCCATGTCCTTTGCATAATGAGTTTAAGGCCATCCGTTCGGAATTGGAAAGGATGCTTAAAAGCATTACCCTAGGCCAGTTCAATGAGGAGCTTATTCTGGGCAGCTTAAAACTGAACCGTGTTGATAAGAATCAATAATAAATCCTTCGGTCCACAACATATTTTGCCCCCTTTTTTCGTTTAATAATTTGAACTTTCACAACAAATTGTATCTTTATAAAGTTCAGGTTTTATTATGAGAAGTGCCCCTTTCTTCTATTTTTTGTGCGCATTTGTATCGGTCCATTGCTTCACGGTTAACCTTTCGTTGGCCCAAACTGTCATTTCCGGCAAAGTATTGGATAAGGACAGCAAGCAGGCAGTTGCAGGGGCGACCATTCTGGATTTAGATACCAAAAGGGCAACTTCTGCAGATAATAAGGGCTTCTTCAGTTTGAGTTTGGATTCTCGGTCCAAACAGATTGAAGTCCGTGCTCTAGGCTTCAGGACCCTGATCGCCAATATCCCTGATTCACTTACCAATCTCGTCTTTGAATTGACCCATGATTCCAATAAGATCGAAGCAGTCTCCATTAGCCATACATCTAAATATCGTAACAGGAACAACAAAGCGGTCGAGTTGATCGATTTGGTGATAAGACATAAACATCAAAACAGGTTGTCTGGAAAGGACAGTCTGGAGTTTGATCAATATGATAAGCTTAAATTCGGTTTTATTGACCCTAAGGTTTCCAATAAACAGGGAATGTTGGGACTGGGCTTTCTGTTCGGGAACATCGATAGTACCAGTTATGAAGGGAAAAAGCTGCTATCCCTGTATTTGGAGGAGAGCAATGCAAAGGTCTATGGAAAGAAGGATCCCCCGAAATTTAAAAAGATAATAACCTCCCACAAAAAGACCGAGTTTGATAGGCGATATGTCAACAACCCCAACATCCAGGAATTCCTGAACTACATGTTTCAGCAGGTAGATGTTTATGATGAGAGTATCTATATGCTGAACAAGCAGTTCTTGAGTCCAATCGCAGATAACGGTAAACTGTTCTATAAGTATTATATCACGGATACTATCTTCAATGAAGAAGGATATTTTATCCAATTGAAGTTCGAACCAAGGAATAAAACGGATCTATTGTTCAATGGTATTCTTCAGGTAAGTATGGATGGCACCTATGCTGTTAAGAAAGCTAACCTCAAGATCAATGAGGAAACCAACCTTAACTGGGTAAAGGAAGGGGAGATAGTTTTTCATTATGAGAAAGACAAAACAGGGGTCATGTTAATGGACAGCACCCGGACTTTTCTGACTTTCGGAATTCGAAAGGGGGAGACGGTTTTTGCTGATCGCATAAGTATTAACGACAATTATCGCTTAGGAACCAAGTTCCCGAATAATGTTTTTTCAGGTCCACCGACTGAGATACTTCCCCAAGCAGACATAACCATCCCGAATCGACCAATTGCGTTGAACAACGCGGAACAGAATACGTACAGGAACATTGAAACCCTAAACCAGAAAAAGAGTTTTAAGACCTTTTTGGCTGTAGGCTACCTGTTGTCCCAAGGTTTCTATAACCTTGGGATGTTTGAGATTGGTCCGCTGGAATATCTGTACAGCCAAAATAATATTGAGGGGAACCGTTTCAGGATAGGGGGCAGGAGTACGCAAGCATTGACGGACAAAGCGTATTTTGAAGGTTATGTCGCATATGGATTGGATGATGCCCGATTGAAGTACTTTCTGAGATCTGCCGTTTCCCTGAACGGTAATTCGGTGGTGACTTTCCCAGCCCATTATATTGAAGGATCTGTTCAGAACGATATAATGGAGCCAGGTCAACAGATAGGTTTCTTAAAAGGGGATAGTTTCTTCAGGTCCATTCGAAGGAATAGACCTACGAAATGGTTTGATACCCGTGCTTATCAATTGCAACATGTTGTAGAATTTGGAAACCACTTCAGTGTAACGACTGGATTAACGCATAGAAACCAGAGTACGGTTGGTGATTTGCGATTGATCAACTCAGGAAACCCAGAGGCGTTGCTGACCCATATCCAGAGCAATGAGGCACATGTGGACTTGCGATGGGCACCTTTTGAGAAATTCTATTATCGCAACTTAAATAGGAAGACCATCATTGAAAAACATCCGGTTTTCAACCTGACCTATACCCATAGTCTGGATGGTTTCTGGAATACGACCTATGCCTATGACAAGCTGACTGCTGCAGCTTCCAAGCGCTTCTTTTTAAATCAACTTGGTTTTGCAGACCTCAGGGCAGTTGGGGGTAGAATATGGGGAACCCTACCATACACAATGTTGGAGTTACCGAACGTAAAACAGCGTGAAGACCGACATGAAATCGATTTCGACATGATGAACCCCATGGAATTTGTTGCCGATAGTTATTTAAAGGTTGGGGTATACCATCAAATGCAGGGATTCTTATTCAATAAGATTCCATTGATCAAGAAATTGAATTTACGAGAGGTATGGGGTGCTCAGATGTTCTATGGTAAATTAAGTGACCAAAATAACCCGTATATTAGTAATGATGTGGTTGAATTCGACCGCAATAAGGAAGGAGAGATCTTGACAAATGTTCCTAATGGACAGCCTTATTGGGAAGGTACCGTGGGAATTGACAATATCCTAAATGTTCTGAAGGTTGAATATGTGAGGAGATTGAATTACAATGGACTTCCCAATGTCAGGAGTGAACGAGTAAGGTTTTCAATCAATATTAATTTTTAGTATGAGCTATCAAAACATTACGCTAGAGATCAAGAATAAAACAGCCCAAATTACCATTAATCGCGAAGGCAAATTAAATGCCTTGAATCGCGATACCATTGCGGAACTGAAGGATGCAGTAAGCCGGGCTGAAGCTGATGGGTCCGTCAGGGGGCTGATATTGACCGGTGCAGGGGAAAAGGCCTTTGTTGCCGGTGCGGATATTAAGGAGTTCCTTGGCAAGAGCAAAGAGGAGGCAGAGGCGATGTCGAGGTCCGGGCATGAACTGATGAATAAAATTGCCGACCTTTCCAAGCCTGTGGTTGCTGCAATCAACGGTTTTGCGCTAGGGGGAGGGCTGGAACTCGCTTTGGCCTGCCATTTCAGGGTAGCGTCCTCTACCGCCAAAATGGGGCTCCCTGAAGTTTCCCTAGGTCTGATCCCTGGATATGGAGGGACCCAGAGGCTACCCGAGCTTATCGGCAAGGGGAGGGCCCTGGAACTGATCCTGACAGGCGAGATGGTCGACGCCAAAGCGGCGTACAGATGGGGCCTTGTAAGCTCGATCGTTGATCCTGATCTTCTTATTGACCAGTCCCAAAAACTCCTTGAAAGAATCTATTCCCGATCTGCTTCTGCAGTATCTGCGGCCATCGTAGCGGTAAACGGCAGCTCCCAGGGAAAGGTGGAAGGATACGGGCTAGAGATCCGGACCTTTGCCGAATGTTTTGTATCGGAGGATTTCTCTGAAGGACTGAGTGCATTCACTGAAAAGAGGAAGCCAAGGTTCTGAACAGTCCTTGCTGAGAAATCCATTTGTTTGCCTGATCCTTCGAAAAAAGCACCGTAAATATGTAGGTGGGGCAATTGGGGTTCGCAGTTGCCCAAAGTGAAATAACCTTGAGGTCCACATGCTTTTTGAGGAACCGCCTTATAGAATGATTTTGACATCGATAACCTTAATAATATTGCAATGGCAGGTACTATAAACCCTCTTCTGGCGTTTTCGGAAAATGTATATCTGATGATTTTTTCGTTCGATCCCTCCAAATGGGAGATAAGGTACATGAACCATTCATTCAGATTTTTTATGGGATTTGAAAAGGTTGCCGAGAACCTAAGGGAGATCCTTGACCATGTACACCCAGAAGATAGGGAATCTCTCCTAAGGGAAATCAAGGACATCAGGGTGAAGCCCATTGAAAAGAGAGCAGTCAGGTTTTCTGTAGCTGGAAATTTAAGGCACCTGAGACTTACCATGTACCAGGTCGATACTTCAGGTAGGCCAGAGTGCGTAGGGTTCGCCGAAGACTTTACCGGAGAGGTCGAGTTCCAGAAGAACATACTCAGCCACAATGCAAAGAAAAATGCCATTCTCAATATATTGAGCCATGATATAGCAGGGTCCTTCGCCACCCTAAGGAACCTTACTGATTTAGCCATGGGGAACATGAACAACGGGGACCCCGGCAGCCTGGAGAACGCATTGTCTGCAATAAGAGACATCTGTATGAGCAACATGTCGCTAATCAAGAGTTTCCTAAAGAAGGAATTTATCACCTCCTTGTCGGTTCCCCTTAATATGGAAAGGGTGGACCTGGTGCCGATGGTACGTGATTTCATGGACCAATGTGCCAGAATGGAGAGCCATCTAGGGGTATCATTTGTGTTCAGTTCAGATTTTCCCACTATCACCATGGACATGGATGAGGATAAACTGATCCAGGTATTGAACAACCTTATTTCCAATTCTCTCAAGTTTACCCACACTGGCGGAACGATAACGGTATCGCTCATTGATATTGGAGATAAAGTCCGCCTATCCGTCAGGGATACGGGGATAGGTATACCCGAGGACATGAAATCTCAGGTATTCAACAAGTTCAATGACCAGAGCAGGACCGGTCTTAATGGCGAAAAAGCGAATGGAATCGGCTTATGGGTAGTTAAGACCGTTGTAGAGTGGATGGGGGGCAGCGTTGATTTTGAAAGCCGCGTGAATGAAGGGACAGAATTTTTCCTAGAGTTCCCCAAAACGTTTTCACATGGGTAGAATGCCAGCGGTATTATTCCGATCCCGAGCGGAAATGGACAGGATGAGGCCCTGTGAAATCCGGGGAGGGATCAGTGGGTAGGAGTCCTTCGCTCGGTGAAAATGATCAAGCAACTCTTTTCCAGCCCAGTGAAAAATGGCGCAGATTTTCTTTTACAGAACGGTTGCCCTGAAATAGTGAATTAAACAAAAAACCAAGCAATGCTCAAAACAAGACACCGTTACCAGCGGCATATGCTGAACCAGTTATTTAATCTTTTCTGGACGCTTGTATGCTTTACGCCCATATTTTGGTTCTGGTACCTGTTAGGTGCAAAGGGATCCTGGCTGTATATTGCAATTGGCTTAGCTATGCTTTTTGCCCTTGTGCCGGCATGGGTCCTAGAAAGGACCGTCTTGAGCGAGGATCCAGGATTTTATGAAAGGTACGGTGTAAGGTTCATGAGGAAATTTGTCCAGGACGGGGATATCGTGAATTCCATGACGAAAGAAAATCGACCTGCCCAAGGTAGGGGAAAGGCCCATGCGAAAAGATACCTTTCTACGATCGCGATGTATGAGCGTTACCATTGGACATGTATGGTGTTCTTCCTGCTTTCCACTGTCATTGCCTTTCTCCATGGATTTTGTATCGCAGGGACCTCAATTTTAGCTGCCAATTTCACATATAATGCAATCCCGATCTTTCTACAACAGTACAATAAGGTCCGGATAAAGAAAATTACAGATCTTCAGGATACTTAGTTGAGGATGCTCTTATCTTTTCGTCCTTTATCCTGATGTGGATGGCTGATTCCATCTTATAGCTAGAATGGCAGGGGTTTCCGGCATTATGTAGCATGGTGCCGAACATTTTATTACTCCCCAGGGCATTATTTCCGAATTTGCTGGTCGGCGCAAGCCCCTTTTTTCCCATTGCCCTCCAAGCATCCAAGCGGCCTCAATGCAGAGGTCCGGAATTTCCCCCACACCCTGGCTTTACGATCCTATTGGGAATGGGATTGTTGGGGCTAAGGTTCCGGAGGGCCTGGTCTTGGAGCCCTTTTTGGGTCTCTTGGAAACTCTCCTGGAATAACCTCGGGGTTTCCGTATGGTCTCTACGGGTAATAAGGAAAATCGGTCGCTTTGCTTTCAGAAGTTTCCCCACCAACTTTTAATTTATATGTTATGGCATTAATTACAGCAATTGAATGCAAGGTCAGCAGGGAAATTGAAATTCAATCTCCAAAGATTCCTTCCATGGTCTTTTAGGGGCTGTCCTTATTTCTAGGGGATATCGGACGCACAAAAATGCGTTCGGTTGAGACAGGACAGAAGACAAAGGTCCTCTCGCCATCGGTCAATGGGCAGCACCATCCTAACGTTTAGGGATCCATAATAAAGCGGTGAAACCAATGGGGCATGATTGATTGACCATTGCCTGGCGCATAAAAATGGATTCCATTCCGAAGGCTTTCAGTGCGTTAGGTAGATTATGTAATATCTTTGGTACGCAATTAAACCTTCTGTTTTTGAGATTGTCGTTTATTTTATGAAAAGAGCACCATTGATATTTCGGAAAAAAAAATTGGATATAGAGGATTTTGTTTTCACTCATGCATTTTGGATGCTTCGCAACCATTCTAGGGACAAAGCGGTTTGTTTTGTTGATTCCCTATTGAAAAAGTACCCCAAGGCAAAAAAATCTGTTTTGCTGCGGTTGTCCCAGATAGAGTGAGAAATGTCTTACCTGGTATATAGGCACATTGCCTTTGATTCTCGGATTATTCGTCCATGCCCAGTTGGAGCAAGGACATGGTTATATTCGATCCCTAGATTGCTCGTATCGTTTTGCATATCAGGGCAAATCGGAAGCCCTAGCCTTCATTGTAGCGCTAAATAAGATTCAAACAGAAGATCTGGTCAAAATAGACATGCCCATAAATGCCGTTGTAACACAAAGCAACCAATAACTGAGACCTCCTAACCGCTATCAACTGGTCCAGAAATTCAAGTGAATTGGCCTTACCTGTACGCATATCCTTTCTCGACATCCCGGAACGCGTATTTGATGGTATAATGTCCCTAGATTACCTCCCGACTGAATAATCAGTCGATTGTCTGTCAGAAATGATAGGTTTTCCCTGGATTGAAAAAGAATTTCAGGTCAAGGATTTACTTGCCTTCAAGAATTCATTCAATACCAGGTCCATCAAAGGAAAAGGTTTCTCCTGAAACTAACTTGTTTAAAATGGATTATAAGAGTTTCGATTTAAATTAATGTACAGTGCGGATCTTCAAATATCTCATGCAACCATTCACCCAAAATGTTGTTTATAAGCTCGAATTTGGATTACTTTCCGAAGTAAATAAGCTGTATTCCCGCCTTTGAGACCTATCCGCTGGAATTTTGACCATCCGGTTGAATAAAAGTTAGCCCGTCCAAACCAGACGGGCTAAAGCTTCTTTTAATATCCTGGATTTTGTGTCAGGTTCGGTTCTACCTTGAGTGAGCTCTCATGGAAAGGCCACAAGTACTGATTGTCTGTAAACCTCCGGTCTTCGATCTTCAATGACTGAAGGGTGTTATTGATCTTCCTTGTATGGCCCATTGCAGGTTGGTTCAATACTTTGTCCGCGATCTTCCAGCGTATAATATCATCATACCGTATACCTTCTCCTGCAAATTCAATCCTTCTTTCATTGCGGATTAGGTCAATCCACTGTTGCTGGGTTTTGCCCGTGAGTTTTACATCCGCGATCGTCATGTCCAATCCTGCTCTTTTGCGGATTTTATTGATGTTATCCTTCGCTAGTTCATCAGGTCCTCCGGACATAATCTTCGCTTCAGCATAGGTCAACAGCACTTCTGCATACCTTATCAGCGGGAAGGTCATGTTCCCACCGGACCTGAAGGCATCAGCTTCGTCCACGAACTTCCTGAACCAATAGCCAGATTTACTGCCCCTAAGTTGCTGATAGTACATTGGGCTGTTCACATTATAGATGTCGATCACCTCCCCCGAAAACTTATCACCGTGCCCAAAAATACTTTGTCCATATCGAGGATCCCTGTTCAATTTTGGGTCAAGCTCATATTCTTCTCTGGTATGAAGCGGACATTGGTCAATTGGACGCCCTTGCAAGGTCCAATAGCTATCAACCAAAGATTTGGTTGGGACCATATAGGATTGGCCTTTTCCGGTCCTGTAATGAGGGCCTAGATGTTCAAAGGATGCAGTTGCAGAGTTGTCGTGGCTCTCCATGTCAAATTTGATGATGAATTCCTTGTTTGTTTTGTCAGCCTTGTAACTAAACATGTCCCCATAGTTGCCATGCAGGTCGTATCTGCCCGAGTCCATGATTTCTTTCGCAATTTTAGCCGCCAGGTCATATCGCTCAAAATAGAGCGCATACCTCATGATGATTGCCTTGAATGAGTATTTGTTGAACATGTAGGCATTGGTGGTTCCCTCTGACTCCGGTAACCTGGAGGCAATTTCCTCTGCCATAGGGAACAGTTTATCCAAGATCTCTTTTTTAGGAGTAGATGGCTGTTTGGCTGTTTCAAGGTTTGCCGGTTCAAGGACAAACGGAACATCTCCCCAATGGGACACGATTCTAAAGTAATGCCATACGCGTAGTCCCTCAAGGACGCCTTTGTACTTTTGTCTTACGTTTTCATCTTCAACATAAGGGATATCCACGTTCGCGATAAAGGTATTTAGGCGTCCAACGTGTTTATTGAACAGGGTCCAATAGTACTCTGCAGCCCTTGAGTTGCTGTTGTAATTCCCATTTGCCATAATGCCGTGGTGGTCAGTTTCGATGCGGGCATAGCCGTTGTCCGATCTTCCGTCCAGCATATAGAAGACAAGCCTTCTGTCTGTCGGATGAGTGAAAACATCTCTATAAGAGCTATAGACCACTCTTCTCAAATCTTCTTCAGTATTGAAAAACTCTTGGAAATTAGTCGCTGTAGGATCTCTTTTATCTAGGAATTTCTCACAGCTCGTTGTTCCCAAGGAGCTGATCAGTGCTAATGCAAATATTGTCTTTTTCATTTCAGTAAAGTCATTCGTTAAAAAATGGTTGCTCTAACTCCAAAGCTGTATGTTGCCATTCTTGGGTACACACCATTACCTTGGTTTTCAGTCTTCGATTTGTCCAAACCTCTTTCAGGTTCCAGGCCTTCCCATTTGGTAAAGGTGAAAGCGTCCTGGGCATTAACATACAATCTGATGTTCTTGATGCTCTTTCCTATTCCTGGGAAAGTATATCCCAACTGTATCATCTTGATCCTGAAATAAGAAGCATTCCCAAGCCAGACATCACTTAAATAAGCATTTGAACTATTTCCGCTCCATATCCTTGGGAAACGGGCATTTGGATTGGATTCAGTCCAGCGATTATCTGCATATTCCTTACGGGGCGTCCCCAAGGAATTGCTGTCCCCATCCACATAGACAGGATATCCTTCCATACCTACTAATCTTCCATTTCTTTTACCGACTCCTTGTCCCATTACCGAGAAGTCCCAGTTTTTATAGTTCAGGCCAAGGTTTATGGAGTAATTCATGTGAGGGAAAGGATCTCCTAAATAAATACGGTCCTGGTCATTGATGATACCATCTCCGTTTTGGTCCTTGTACCTGATGTCACCGGGCAAGGTGTTTGGTAATTTAGCTTCTGTATTTTCCACCTCAGTTGCATTCTGGAAGTAACCATTGCTCTCAAAACCATAATAGTTGTCGATAGCAGCACCATTGTACCAGATTTTATCACTATCGCCCTTGAAGATTAACGTATCTCCCTTATTGTAACCCGCTTTCAACACTTTATTGATATTGTCGAACAACATTGCGCCGACATTATACTTTACATTTCCAATCTTGTCAGACCATTTTGCGGATAGTTCCCAACCCTTGTTCTGGACCTCGCCGATATTGACTGCAGATTCCAAGGTGTTCGATCCAGTAAGGGGAGGGACAGGGAAGTTGTTGTAAATTAAGTCGTAAGAGAATTTATCATAAACCTCAGCGGTCAACGACAATCTATTGTTCAAGGCAGTCAAGTCCATACCGATGTTCCATTGTTTTTGTTTCTCCCATGAGAAATCAGGATTGGGAACGCGGATGGTCCATCCCCAGTTATTTACGATCTCTTGCCATAGGTATGGAGCAACGTTCTCATTACCGATCAATCCATAAGATGCACGGATTTTCAGATTGTTGATGGCGCCACTTTCGCGCAAGGAGCTAAAAAAAGACTCGTTGTGCATATTCCAGGCAATCGCCGCCGAAGGGAAGAAGCCCCATTTGTTGCCCGGGGCAAACTTGCTGCTCCCATCAGAACGGCCTGTCAATTCGATCAGATAGCGGTTATCGAAAGAGTAGTTCAGTTTTCCGAAGAATGAAGCTTTGTTCTCTTCTCTATAGTCGGTGTAAGTATAGCTCATCATTTCCGTTCCCAAGGTCAAATAGAGCTTATCTTTATTATCGCGTAGGTCTTTGGTGTAGTTCGCTAAAGCTCTCGCGGTCAATTGGCTCGAGCTCACCCCTTGTTCCGCAGTAACCGAATTGTTCCATATCGTAACTGGTGCGCCGTCCCCATCGTAGAACTTAAAGGTCCTGCGTTCTGCCTTATTTGCTGATTTATTGATCATGTAGGAAACATTACCTTCAATGTTCAGGTTTTTATTGATGTTATATCGTGGCCTCAGGTTGATTGTACTTCTGTCGTGCAGGTAGTTTTTGATTCCGCCTTTTGCAATGGAAGCCAAAGGGTTCATGTTGTTATGAAGGATGTAATGCTCTGGGATGTCGGTGTCCCCATAAAAGATCTGCTGTGTAGGGTTCATTCTCCAGGCTATCTGGTAAAGGCCGTGGCCGTTGTCATTTGCCATCAGGCGATCGACCTGTAATCGATGGGCATAGAAATCCGCCAACAGGACGAATTTGTCCGCTATGTTGATGTTTGTGTTGAAACGCGCTGAGAACTTTTCGGTCCCTTCGATGTCGTTCAATCCTTTTTCCCCGATATGGCCTAGCATCAGGTTGAATGTTCCAACACCACCACCGCCAGAGATGTTCGCTGTGGTGTTGTTTGCAAAAGGTTTCCTCGTCATGATCTCATCGAGCCAGTTCACACTTCTTGTTTCTCCTGATTCCGCCTTGCGTATGTCCTCATCGGTAAAGAGCAAGGTTTGGTTTTGGTGTGCGCGGGTCTCATTGTTCAACTTCATGTACTCCGCGGCATTTACCCAGTTCGGTAGATCGATAGGGTTGCTGAATGCACCCCAAGCGTTTAGGTCAACCTTGAATTTGCCGGTATAGCCGCGTTCCGTTTCAACTATGATCACCCCATTTGCACCTCTGGATCCGTACATGGAGGTTGAAGCGGCATCCTTTAGGACAGTGATGCTCTTGATTTGGTTAGGATCAAGGTCAGTGATAGACTGTTCCATTCCGTCCACAATGACCAATGCATCTGCATTCTGCAGGGTGCTGATACCTCGAATGGAAATAGTTCCTGGAACAGCCCCTGGGATATTGGACCCCTGGAGCATCGTTACCCCCGGTACGGTTCCGGAGAATGCTTCTTCCATTTTGAAAATGGGCCTGGTTTTGGTCGACTCCATATCCAGACTTGCCACCGAAGACGCAACGTGCTGTTTTTCCACTTGGGAATAACCCATTACCACCACCTCATCGATGGCTTTGTTGTCCGGTTCAAGTATGACGTTGAGATAATCTTTTCCTTTTATGTCGGTCTCCTGGGTCGTGTAACCGATAATGGAGAAAATCAAGATACCATCATTTGGAACACTTATTTGGAACTGGCCGTCGTCATTGGTCTGTGAACCAATGTTGGTCCCTTTCAGGAGGACAGATACATTTGATAATGGAACGTTGTCGGCTGTTCTGACCTTTCCGTTGATCGTTCGTTGCTGACTGAATGCTCGCGTTGTGCAAACTAAACATAGGAGCAATAAAAAAGCGGACCTCGCTATGGTTTTCGAAGTAAATTTCATGAGTAATAATGGTATTTATTGATTGTTAGATTCTAGCAGATTGTATCGTTCTTTGAGATTTTTTCATAAACAAGAAATAGGTTTTGGTACAAAGGTTCTTTTTTTAAATTAAAAAATGGTTAACAAATGATTACTAAGGTATTAAATTATATTAAAAAGCCTTTCTTTAAGTTTGCGTTTCTGATGTAATAATTTTGTTATCTTACTTTTTGTTAACTAATTGGTGATGCTTGAAATTCCTCTTACTGAATCAATTGGGTTAGCATAGGCGAATGTCCGTTGACAAGACCAGCCGCTATCTGAGACCGGAGCATGGTAGGTTTTCAGTGAATTTAAACATGGTTCAGAACCAAATCAATAGTTCGTTGTTTTATTATTCTAAAATCAGTTATGAGCAACAACGATGTTTTTTCACAGAAGGAACGTAATGTAATCATCCTAATCATAGTCATTGTATTGGGAGGGATCATCCTTTATGCCACCTCGGGGATATTCGGTGCCTTTTTGGGGACCATGGTCATGTATACCCTATTTCGGAACCTAAATATCTTCTTGATCGAGAAATGGCATTGGCCCAAGCCTGTATCTTCCATTTTTATCATCATCCTTTCCATCTTTATCATCGTCCTTCCCTTCTTGGGGATAGGGAAGATGCTTTTTGATAAAGCTATCGAGCTCCAACAGGATCCGCAATGGGTCAAGAAGATCATGGATGCCATCAATCATTTTGTGGGTGATAAATTAGGGCAACCTGATCTCATCGAGAAGCAACTTGAGGCCAGTTCTACCTATTTAGGGGGGCTTTTGACCACAGCGCTTACCGGAGCTGCAAATGTGTTTCTGGAAATCGCGGTGATGTATTTCCTGTTATATTTCTTGTTTGTGAATTATAAAGGATTCGAAGGCGGGATAGTTCATTACCTCCCTTTTGATGATGAGAATGCAGTTACTTTTGGGGAGGAGCTAAAAAACATCACCTATTCAAATATTATTGGACAAACGATCATTGCCATTATCCAGGGAGCATGTTTGGCGATCGGTTTTTGGATTTTCGGTGCCAAGGACCCGCTGTTTTGGGGAGTGATCTGTGCTATCCTTTCCTTTATTCCATTACTGGGACCACCGTTGATTTTTGTTCCTGCTGCGGTCATATTGTTGGCCGACGGACATAACTGGCAGGGGATTGGGCTGCTTGCCTGGGGATTTGGTTTAGTGATCAATATCGATAATGTCCTGCGCCTGGTCATCGCCAAGAAACTGGGGGACATACACCCCATCATCACCGTTGTGGGGGTAATCATCGGTCTGCCTTTGTTTGGATTGATCGGGCTGGTCTATGGCCCACTGCTATTGGCCTATTTCTTAATTGCGGTCAGGATCTACAAATCCAATAAAAGGCTCTCCTTGAAACAGGACATGCTGCAGGATGGACAGTGATCTGTGGAATGAAATGGTGAGCATTGAGGGATCAGGTCGGGGCCCATCAATAGTGAGAGCTGTCCAATTTCCTATTATCCAACGACATAACCTAACATATATTCATTGAACCTTTCATAGAACACCTCAAAGCTCCGGACTGAATCATCCTTGGTGAGTATGACTTTCATGACGCCTTGCTGGGTGTAGCGGAAAGGCTCAATCGTCATGTTATGATAGAAGGAAACCCCCCTATTGCCCTGGAGTTTGTAGAGGGCTTCCTTGGCACACCAACAGGCATATAATTGGTCTACCATTTGGTCTCCTTCAATAAACGTTAGTTCTTCCGGTTTTAGGAACTTGTTTTTTATCCTGACCACCTTTTCTTTTACAATTTCAAGGTCTATTCCACAGACGCCAGCAGAGCTCAGCATCACGCCGGCATAATCATAGGAGTGGGTCAATGAAATTTCATATGGGAAGTCCGGCAAATAGGGTTTCCCATTTGAATCAGATGGGCAGCTGATATAATCCGGAGTTTGCAGCAAATAGCGCAAAAGTGCTCTTGTTGCCAACCAATGTAAGGTCCTTTTCCCTTTTGCTAGGCTCCTGAGCTTTGTCAGTTCAGATTCGTCCAGTTGCAACATGGAAACCAATTCCTCTTCCGTTTCTTCAATTTTCCACAGGGCTATGCGGCTGTGCGCATCCAATTCTTTTAGATATGCTAGAGACATAATCAAATTTAGTGTTTACCAACTAGTATTTAGCTTTAGATATGTATTTTATTTATTTTTAATGTATTTTTGAATCCTGCTAATCAGCAGTAGTTTAGCTTCAGAATATGATATTATCAGATAAGAGAATTTTAGAAGAAATCGATAAGGGAATGATCGTGATTGAACCTTTCGACAGGAAATGTTTGGGGACAAATTCATACGATGTCCATTTAGGCAAATATTTAGCAAGGTACAGGGATGATGTCCTGGATGCGAAGAAACATAATGAAATCGAACACTTTGAGATTCCAGCTGAAGGTTATGTTCTTCAACCAGGTACACTGTACTTGGGAGTAACCTTAGAGTATACAGAAAGCCACGGGCATGTTCCATTCTTGGAAGGAAAATCTAGTACTGGCCGTTTAGGGATTGATATCCATGCAACTGCTGGTAAAGGGGATGTTGGTTTTTGCAATACATGGACCCTGGAGATTTCCGTTGCACAGCCAGTTCGCGTATATGCAGGAATGCCAATCGGGCAATTGATCTACTTTGTGGTGGAAGGTGATATCGAAACGATGTACAACAGTAAGGGAAATGCGAAATACAACAACAAAACCATTCGCCCTGTGGAAAGCATGATGTGGAAAAATGCTTTCTAAGGATCGATTGATAAGTATTTCCTAAAAAATATAAATTAAAAAGGGTTGGAATGCATATTCCAACCCTTTTTATAAGTCTTGTTCCAAGGCTTCTTTAACCTCCGAATTCCATCAGGTACGATTTCAGGAATTCGTCCAGATCCCCGTCCAGTACAGCCTGTGTATTCGAGGTTTCGGTATTTGTCCTTAAATCCTTGATCAATTTATAGGGATGGAGGACATAGTTGCGGATCTGTGAACCCCATTCAATTTTTTTCTTCGAACCTTCGATAGCAGCGGTTGCTTCTTGGCGCTTTCTCATTTCGATTTCATACAATTGGGACTTTAATAAGCGCATAGCATTTTCCTTGTTCTGCAATTGCGATCTTGACTCCTGGTTCTTGATAATGATCCCGGTAGGTTTATGGTGCAACCTCACGGCAGTTTCTACCTTATTTACGTTCTGGCCTCCTGCTCCTCCCGAACGGAAGGTGTCCCAATCGATTTCTGAGTCCTTTACTTCGATCTCTATATTGTCATCCACCAACGGATAGACATATACCGATGCAAACGAAGTATGTCTCTTGGCATTGGAGTCGAAAGGAGAGATCCTAACCAAGCGATGTACGCCATTTTCACCTTTCAGATAGCCATAAGAAAAATTACCAGAAAACTGTAAGGTCACTGTCTTTATCCCGGCTACATCACCTTCTTGATAATCCTGCTCCGTTACCTTACAGCCATGTTTCTCGCCCCACATGATATACATCCGCATCAGCATCGCTGCCCAATCGCATGATTCGGTACCACCGGCACCAGCCGTTATTTGCAGAATCGCATCCAACTGATCCTCTTCGGCACTGAGCATGTTCTTGAATTCCAGCTCTTCGATTTCTGTCAGTGCAATCTGGTATTGGTCTTCCAATTCCTTTTCGCTAGCATCACCGCTTTGAAAGAATTCATACAGAACACCTGTATCTTCCACTGCAGCATTGACATGATCAAACTGATCGGTCCAGATTTTATGGTTTTTAATGGAATGCAGGACCTTTTCTGCGGCTTTTGGGTCATCCCAAAAGTCGGATTGCATCGTGATTTGGGTTTCACGCTCTATCTCTTCCTTTTTGGCATCAATGTCAAAGATGCCTCCTCAGGGAAGTGATTCTGTCCCTCAAGTCTTGAATTTGTTCTTTGGTCATAAGAACAAAGATAAAATAAAATTGAGGATAGAATAGGCTGTATTCCTTATATTTGAACAAAAGTAAAGATATATGTTACCAAAAATTGATTTTACAACGACCCAAGCCTTCAAATATTTAGCCGATCATTTCATAACCATAAACGAATCCAGCATTAAGGATCTTTTTGCTAAAGATCCTGAACGTTTCGATAAGTTTTCCATCTATTTGGGCGACATCCTGTTGGATTATTCTAAAAACCGCATAAATGAGGAAACCATGGCATTGTTGATCCAATTGGCGCGCGAGTGCAAATTGAAAGATGCAATCGAAGCCATGTTCAACGGTGAGAAGATCAATGAAACAGAAAAACGTGCGGTATTGCATACGGCATTGAGAAATAGATCCGGCAAGCCTGTCCTTACCGACGGAAAGGATGTGATGCCAGAGATCCAAGGAGTCCTGGAAAGGATGAAAGACTTCTCCGGACGTGTTATTTCTGGAGAGTGGAAAGGCTTTACCGGAAAAGAGATCACGGATGTTGTGAATATCGGCATCGGTGGTTCTGATCTAGGGCCAGTAATGGTCACAGAGGGACTTAAAGCATATAAGACAAGGTTGAACATGCATTTTGTATCCAATGTAGATGCAACCCAGATTGCGGAAACCCTGAAAGGTCTAGATCCTGAAACTACATTGTTCCTGATTGCCTCGAAAACATTTACAACCCAAGAGACCATGGCAAATGCTAATTCTGCCAAAGAATGGTTCTTGAAATCAGGCGCTCAGGTAGCCGATGTTGCTAAGCATTTTGCCGCTTTGAGTACCAATGGATCCGGAGTGTCGGCATTTGGTATTGATACCAAGAACATGTTCGAATTCTGGGATTGGGTAGGCGGTAGATATTCCTTATGGTCTGCTATTGGCTTGTCCATCTGTTTAGCGATAGGTTTTGATAAGTTCGAAGAACTATTGACAGGAGCTCACGAAGCAGATGAACATTTCAGAAATGCAGAATTTGAAGAGAATATCCCGGTTATCATGGCCTTATTAGGAATATGGTATAATAATTTCTTCGAAGCAGAAAGCAGTGCCATCCTTCCATACGATCAATACTTGCATCGTTTTGCAGCTTATTTCCAACAGGGAGATATGGAAAGTAATGGTAAGTATATTGATAGAAATGGAAAGAGAGTTGATTATGAAACTGGACCTATTATCTGGGGAGAGCCAGGAACGAACGGTCAGCATGCTTTTTATCAATTGATCCATCAAGGAACCAAATTGATTCCATGTGATTTCATTGCACCGGCTATTTCCCATAATCCATTGGCTAAGCATCACCAAATGTTGCTTTCCAACTTTTTTGCACAGACTGAAGCCTTGATGAATGGGAAATCAGAGGAGGAGGTAGTCGCTGAACTGGAAAAAGCAGGTAAGTCCGAAGCTGAAATCAAAGAATTGACACCTTTCAAAGTCTTTGAAGGAAATCGTCCCACCAATTCATTCTTGATCAAAGAGATCACGCCTAAGACCTTAGGAGCCTTGATCGCACTTTATGAACATAAGATCTTTGTTCAAGGGATCATCTGGAATATCTTTAGTTTTGATCAATGGGGTGTTGAACTTGGAAAGCAATTGGCAAACCAGATCCTTCCTGAGTTAGAAGGAAATGGTGCCGTTGAATCGCATGACTCTTCGACAAATGGACTGATCAATCAATACAAGAACTGGAGATCATAATCTAAGGGGGGAAATCCTTAGAACTTCCATTAGATTTTTGAAATTAAAACATAAAATTTCGATAGCCTGGTTAACCCTCAGGCTATTTTTTTGTGCTCTTCAGCTTTTGAAAATCCTGATAAAATGGAAAAATCTACATAACCCCGGGATAAGCAAAGAAAAACTCCCTTAACCAGAGTTATTGGGCTTATCTTTTTTGCTTTTGATAAATTTTGCCGACCTTAGGGTTTACCTAATTAATAACTAAACATTTACTATGAAATTCAAACAACAAACCATTTGTCGTTTCAGGAAATTAGCCTTTTTATTACTTTCAACAGGGATTGCATATACTCCAACGCAAGCACAGCGCATGGGACCCAATACCCCAAAACCCGTTGATCCAATTGTTGAAAAGATTGTAAAAGAGGCAACAAATAATTCAGAATTAGAAACATTAGCTTTTGAATTGCTTGATGTCGTAGGACCAAGATTAGTTGGTACTCCTCAAATGACCAATGCCAATGAATGGGCATTGAAAACCTTTCAACGCTGGGGGATCTCAGCAAAAAACCAGCAATTTGGTGAATGGCATGGATGGGAGCGCGGAATCTCGCATATCGATATGACTTCCCCTAGGCAGAAAACATTAGCAGGAACCCAATTAGCATGGAGCCCGACGACCAATGGTAAAGCCATTGAAGCGGAGGTCATTGCCTTTCCAGATATCAAAGATTCGCTGGCCTTTAGAGCTTGGTTGCCTAAGGTAAAGGGGAAATACGTAATGGTTTCTATGCCACAACCGACAGGAAGGCCGGATGCCAACTGGAAAGAATACGCAACGCCTGAATCTTATGCAAAAATGAAAAGGCAAAGAGATTCTATCGGTGCCGTTTGGAATGAACGCATCAAGGCAACAGGATTAGCTCCGAACTCGATCCCTTCAGTTCTCGAGGATGCAGGAGCAGTAGGTGTATTGAGCAGCTATTGGTCGGCAGAATTTGGTGCAAACAAGATTTTCGGTGCTAGAACCCATAAAGCGCCTTCTTTGGATATCTCCTTGGAAGACTACGGTATGTTATACCGTCTGGCTGAAAAAGGCTATGCTCCAAAGATTAAAGTAGAGACTTCATCTAAACATTTAGGAAATGTTCCATCTTTCAATACCATCGCAGAGATCAAGGGGTCTCAGTTCCCTGATGAATATGTTATTCTATCTGCCCACTTAGACTCGTGGGAGGGTGGCTCTGGCGCAACAGATAACGGTACCGGAACAATTGCGATGATGGAAGTCGCTCGTGTTTTGAAAAAAGTCCTTCCGAACCCTAAACGTACGATCTTGGTAGGATTATGGGGAAGTGAGGAGCAAGGGTTAAATGGATCTCGTTCATTTGTCCTGGACAACCCTGAGGTAATCGAGAAAACTCAGGCAGTTTTCAACCTAGATAACGGTACAGGCCGTGTTGCCAATATCAATGGTTCAGGCTTTGTACATGCCTATGACTTTATGGGACGCTGGTTAGATGCAGTTCCCAGTCATATTACAAAAGATATCAATACACAATTTCCAGGATCCCCTGGTGGCGGTGGTTCAGACCATGCTTCATTCGTAGCTGCGGGTGTACCAGGCTTTATGCTTAGCTCTCTGTCATGGGGGTATTTCAGCAACACCTGGCATACCAACCTAGATACATACGATAAGATCGTCTTTGACGACCTGATTTCCAATGTGATCCTAACAGCCGTATTGACCTATAAAGCTTCTGAAGAACCTGCTCTGGTGAACAGGGAAAAAAGGGTTTTGCCAGCGGACGCAAGTGGAAAACCTGGAACTTGGCCAGCTATTCGCCAACCAAGGAGAACAGGGGTGGGGTATTAGGA
Organism: Sphingobacterium sp. BS-2; assembly: GCF_046161205.1. Lineage (NCBI taxonomy): Bacteria > Pseudomonadati > Bacteroidota > Sphingobacteriia > Sphingobacteriales > Sphingobacteriaceae > Sphingobacterium > Sphingobacterium sp. BS-2. Next base: position 440,401 of record NZ_JBIXGO010000021.1, on the reverse strand, counting down.
GATAGACATGAGGCATGAGAACCGTTTGGCGTTAATTCACCTTTTTTGGGACAGGACTGGAGGGTAGAGCAAGATTATTATTATTCAGTTAGAAGGGAATACAATAATGGAAGGGGCGAATCGCATTCTCCCGCCGCACTCAAGTATATATGTCCTAATGGATTAGGTTACTGAAAAATAGGTTTAGCGCAGGCTATCCCGTTTTTCAGTAACCTTTTTTATTGAATTGCTCGAGTCCCCATTAACAGGGTTTCACATTTGTGTCCTTCCAATTCTGAACGGACAGTGAAGAATCAGTACGGTTCTCCATCCCCCCAAAAAAAAACGCCGTCATCCATAATCTTCAGTTATGGAACCTTACGCCAATAAATGATTTTGAATTTTGAAGGTTTTTAATGCCGAGGTTTACTCCTTAAATCATTTCATTTTTCTATATGGAGGTCAGCGTTTTCCAGTGGCATCACCTAATAATTTCTGCCCTTGATATAAAAAGGAGCAGGCGGGACATTGAATGTCCCGCCTGCTCCTTTTCTTATTCCTAGACGATAGTCTTATGTCTCTTGTCTATCTATTTCTTAAGCCTAATATAATCAGTCAGCACATTTGCACTTTCATCAAGCACAAAGTCGTAATCCAATTTTGGCTGCGGTTGACCTTCTTTCCAAAGAGGTTCACCTAAGAAAGATAGCTGTTTGTTTATACGCTCGCGTTGTTTCAATCTGCTTTTTTCGCGCTCACCCTTAAGTTTTTCCTCATTTAAGGAAATTGCAGGCATGGTTTCATTTTTGCTGAATTCTGCAATGTCCTCCAATAAGAATGAATAAGCAGGTGATTTTTGCATCCGTTCCTTATGGATGTCTTCCAATTGCTTACTTATATCAGTCAGAGAACCGATTTTCGAGAATTTGGTTGGTTTGATCTGGTCCCATGGCAATGCAGAAGGCTCCGAACTTTCCCCGAATTTCTCTGCTGAATATTGCGTAGGGAATGCCACGTCTGGTTCCACACCTTTATGTTGGGTACTGCTACCTGTAACGCGGTAGAATTTACCCATGGTAATGTTGATCTGCCCAAATTCCGGAGCACCGTTCGGGGTATCCGGATCAGCTTCGCCCGATGCTTTGATTAAGAGCTTGTTGGTCGCGCTGATGAAACGGGACATATCCACTGCATTTTGGACTGTACCTTTTCCGTAGCTTGTAGATCCCAGGATAATCCCCCTTTCGTAGTCTTGGATCGCTCCAGCGAAAATTTCAGAAGCAGATGCAGAGAACCTGTTGATGATCACACCAAATGGACCGTCCCATGCTAATCCTGTTTCTTGGTCACTATCTACTTGGACACGGTTTCTTGTATCTCTCACCTGAACGACTGGACCTTGGTCGATAAATAATCCGGTCAATTCGATAGCCTCTTGCAATGACCCACCACCATTATTTCTTAAATCCATTAATACGGCATCCACACCGTCCTTTTTCAAGCTGTCCAATAACAACCTAACATCTCTGGTGGTACTCTTATAGTCTTTATCTCCACGGCGAACCGCTTCAAAGTCGATATAGAATTTAGGAAGGTTGATCACTCCGATTCTGTAGTTTTTACCGTCCTCCCCTTTAATGGTTCTTATTTCACGTTTTGCGGACTCCTCGGCAAGGATGATTTTCTCACGGGTAAGCTTTACGATTTTCGGTGCAGCGGATAATTCAGCTCCAGCAGGAAGGATTTTCAAGCGAACCACAGTTCCTTTCTTACCCTTGATCTTTGCTACAGCAGCATCTAGCCTCCAACCGATGATATCTTCAAAATCACCGTCGTTCCCTTGCGCAACCGCTACGATGCGGTCATTGATATGCAGCGATTTATCTTTGAAAGCGGGACCACCGGCAATGATCTGCTTGATGGTTACCATTTCATTCTCCATTTGCAGTTGTGCCCCAATGCCTTCTAACGTATTCGACATGCTCTCATTGAATGCTTGTGCGAATGAAGGATTGTAATACGTGGTATGGGGGTCGACCGCGTCTGTCAATGACGTCATGATCATCTGGAAAGCATCGTTCGCATTGGTCTTCTTAGCTTGAGAGATCAAGTTATTGTACCTGTTGCGAAGAGTTTCCTTGTTCTTTTCTTCGTCTACCTTTGCGGAGTCACCAGCGGTCAGTCTCAGGTTCAGGAGGTCATATTTAACACGCTTTCTCCATTGGTCCTTCAGTTCAGCCTCCGAGGTAAACCAATCTTGTTTCTCGCGGAAGCCGGTATAAGCCTCATCTTTAGTGAAATCATGTTTCGCTTCGATTTGCTCCAAGGCAAAGTTCATGCACTGCAGATATCTGTTGGTGTATTTATTGAAGATATAGAATGCACTGGAAAGGTCGCCCTCCCTGAAGTCTTGACTGAGGGTGTTCTTGAATTGTTGAAATTCGTCAATATCAGATTTCAACATGTAATTCTTCCCTTGATCGATTCCTTCTAATAGGTTGTTGAAGACAATATTCGAAAGGGAATCGCCCATAGGGACTTTTTTATAGCTGAAATTCTCCAATAAATTGGCTACTTCTTTTGCAATGATCTCATGCTGCGTAGAAGGCTTTAGTTCTAGGCCATCTTGATCCAGGTTGACCCTTGGTTTTGCCCCACAGGCTACAACCGATATTAAGGCAAGACAGAAAAGGAGATGTTTAAACATATATGTATAGTTCTTGAATTTGTTCATTAATTGTTCTTTCAGGAAATAGCACTTTTCAAAATAGTAAGCGGGTATTTTTATTAGCGCTAAATTTAGTTAAAAATTAACTCAATGCTAGGATGACAACGTAAAATATTCATTTCAATTGTTCTTGCCGGGCACTTTTAAGGGTTATTAACTACTTTCCGGACAACCTCTTGACAACTGCGAATTAAAATAATTCGTTTCTTAACCTCCAGTAACTTGAAAGTTCCTGTTCGGCATCCTCAAAGTTGCCCATCATCAGGTAGATATCCCCAAGTTTGTCTGCAATTGCCAACTGTAGGACCTTGTTGTTTTCTACGTCTGCCAATGATTTCGCCTTTTCAAATTCCAATTGAGCAACTTTATAATTCTGCTGTATGTATTTGGAAAAAGCCAACATATATTCGATCTCTGGCAATTCATTGTCGATTTTTCTTAATGTCGCTAGATCTTTTGCTTGGATCAAAAACCACTGCGCTTCAGTGTGTTTGTTTTGCAACTGGTAGATCTTTGCCAGATTAATCAAAGCATATACTTTGCCAAACTGGTTCTTGCTCTTATTGTACAATGGAAATGCGCGACGGATAATGGTGTTTTCGGCCGCAAAATATCTCTTTTCATATGCTTGCACCAAGGCAATGCGCACCAAGGTATTTGCCTGATCTACCATTTCCTTTTTCTGAACTGCAGATTGCAAGAATGTTTCCTGCATAGAAGCAGCGTCTGATAAGTTGCCATTGAAAAGGTATGCGTTTGCAAGATTGTGTTCCAGGACGAATTTTTCGCCGGATCCTGATGTTCTAGCAGCATTCAGCCCTCTGATCAATAGAGCTATTGCCTTATTGATGTCACCTTGTTTCAGTAAGTCAAAAGCATATTCATTGGCCATTCCTGCTGCCAGAGGTAAATTCCTGTTATTTTCAAGTTTCGTGATCAGGCTATTCCATTCTTGTTCAGTTGAAGGGTAGGGCTTGATGCTTTGTTTTAAATAGGCCGCATTTGAAGTTGGCCTATAATCTTCAATAATGGATTGGTATTCCAATTGACGGGCAATGGAGTCAAAAAAGCCTTTTTTCTCTTTATAGGAGTCCACCAATTCCTCTTCTTTTGTCCGAGGAGCAGGAAGGACATATACTTTCGGGCCAATTCCCGCAAATGTACTGTCATATTTTGTAACAAAACCCGAAGGGTCCAATGGTTTATTATTGGTCTGGGCTTTTAAGCTTACTGCTACTAGAATTAAGCCAAAAGCTAAGGTAACACGCACTTTATCAATCATTCGCAAATTCATTTTCATCAAAAGTATTAAATAATTTGAAATATAAGATAAATGCAGCGGTTGAGAAAGGTAGAATGATTATTAAATAATGTTAAAATTTTTCGTTTAGCTGGAATGACCGGAGTTTAGCGGGTAAAAGATAGACGGAATGCCACATTCGTATTACCAATGCACATTTACATTGGCTTTGCTATGAAAAATCAATAGCTTTGTGGATTATGGCTACCAGAGTACCATTGGCTGAACGGATGCGTCCCAGAAACCTTGCTGAATATGTCGGTCAAAAACATATTATAGGCGAGGGGGCCGTGCTATGGAACGCCATAGAGCAAAAGTCCATTCCTTCCATGATCTTCTGGGGACCTCCGGGGGTCGGTAAAACAACATTGGCATTATTGGTCGCTAAATCCTTGGATAGGCCCTTCTATAGCCTCAGTGCTATCCAGTCCGGAGTAAAGGATGTGCGCGAAGTGATTGACAAAGCCGAACAGATGCGCCAGTTCAACCAGGAACAGCCCATCCTTTTCATCGATGAGATCCACCGATTTTCCAAGTCACAGCAAGACTCGCTGCTTGGGGCAGTGGAAAGGGGAACGGTAACCTTGATCGGCGCTACCACTGAAAACCCGTCATTTGAGGTTATATCCGCTCTTTTATCGCGGTGCCAGGTGTATGTATTACAGGAGTTGACCAAGGAAGACCTGGTCCAGATCGTTGATTTGGCCCTGAACCAAGATGAATTCTTAAAGGAAGAGAATATTTCCATCAAGGAATATGATGCCTTGCTGCAACTGTCAGGTGGGGATGCTAGAAAACTATTGAACATCTTGGAATTGGTTTCCCAAGCGGCAGCCCATGGTAAACAGGAAATAACAAATGAATTTGTTGCAAAACATGTTCAACAGAATAGGGTGCGATATGATAAGTCGGGAGAGCAGCATTACGATATCATTTCGGCATTCATAAAGTCGATCCGTGGGAGTGACCCAAATGCTGCGGTCTATTGGCTGGCCAGAATGATTGAAGGCGGGGAAGACCCTAAGTTTATTGCTAGGAGGCTTTTGATCTTGGCGTCGGAAGACGTGGGGAATGCGAACCCGAATGCCCTGCTGCTTGCAAATAACTGTTTCCAGGCCGTAAACGTTATCGGATGGCCGGAATCTAGGATAATTTTATCGCAAACAGTTATCTATTTGGCCTGTTCTGCAAAAAGCAATGCTTCCTACGAAGCCATCAATAAAGCTCAGGCTATCGTGCGCAAATCTGGGGACCTGTCGGTTCCACTTCACTTGAGGAATGCACCCACCAAATTGATGAAAGAGCTGAATTACGGAACTGAGTACATGTATGCCCATGCCTATAGCGGAAATTTTGTTGATCAGGAATATATGCCGGAGGGCCTGCATGATCAGAAAATGTACGAACCGGGGAAAAATCCCGCTGAAGAGAAACTCAGGATTGCCCTTCGCGATAAATGGAAAGGTAAATATGGTTATTGAGTTTATTTTTTTTTACTTTTATATAAATGTCTAAAACATTTACAACTATAGACTTTGAGCTCGCAACGGCAAAATACAATAGTGTTTGTGCAGTTGGAATAGTGGACGTTGTTGACGGCAAGATCGTAAATGAATTTTACAGTTTGGTCCAGCCTCCACAGAACAGGTATATGTGGCAAACGTCCAGGGTTCACGGTATCAAACCAAAGCATACAGCTCAGGCTCCGACCTTTATTGACCTATTTCCAAGCATTAAAGATTTGTTGGTTTCCAAACATATGGTAGCACATGATGAATTATTAGATCGTTCAGTGCTGAAGGAGACCATGAACTTTTATAACCTTCCATTCGAAGAACTTGGTCTGGAACCTGTTTGGGAGTGTACAAGCAAGATCTATCGATCATTGGGTTTTGAACGGACCAAGTTGAGTATATGTTGTGAATTGATGGGCGTGGAACTTAAGCACCATGATGCACTGTCCGATGCTAGGGCCACTGCCGAATTGTACCTAAAAGTAGATGATGCAATTGAAATGAAAAAATTAGGATAACAATGGGTAAAATAATCAACGTAATATTATCTGGTGGTGTAGGCTCAAGGTTATGGCCTTTGTCCAGAAAGTCGAAGCCAAAGCAATACCTGCCGATTTTTGAAGGTAAAACCTTGTTTGAATTGACCATCGCCCGAAATCAAGAGATAGCTTCCAAGGTGATCCTGGTGGGTTCAGCATCCAACAAAACAATCGCCGAACCCTATTTGAAAGGGCATAACCATGATATCATTGCAGAGGCGGTCCCCAGGAATACGGCTGCCGCTATTGCATTTGCTGCCTTCCACGCGGATCAGGACGATATATTGATCGTTTCGCCTTCGGATCATCTGATCGAGGGATTGAAGAACTACCGAGAGGCCATCAACCAGGGCATCATGTATGCCCAAGAAGGATTTATCGCAACATTTGGAATAGTCCCAACTAGACCCGAAACCGGCTATGGATATATTGAGCACGAAGGTAATACCGTGCTCTCTTTCCGCGAGAAACCAAATGAGGAAACCGCAAAGGATTTTCTAAAGAATGGCAGCTTCTTGTGGAATTCGGGGATCTTCTGTTTCAAGGCTGGGGTATATTTAGAAGAATTGATGCGTTTTGAGCCCAAGCTGTACAATGCTGCCGAGGTGGCATTTGAATATGCCCAGGACCTGGCCCTTGATGTGGCGCATTCCAAACTGATCCCTTCCAAGAGTATCGACTATGCGGTAATGGAGCGGAGTGACCTGATCAAGGTCGTTCCAGCAAGATTTGAATGGTCCGATATGGGGGCGTTCGACTCTTTATATGAGTATTTTAGGAGCAAAGGCCACCCTGTTGACGAGAATGGCAATATTGTTGTAGGTACTAATAAGCATACCGTTTTTGTAGGCTTAAGTAACTGTATGCTAGTGAATACGGAAGATGCAGTTTTGGTGCTGGACAGGAGTCGAGCGCAGGATGTTAAACAGGTTTATGAACAGTTGGAAAAGGACAATCCTGCTTTAATTTAAGCAGTTTTGTAGCAAATGGGTTATATTGAACGTTTTCGTTAAACCTTATTGATAAACAGGATGTCTAATATATAATTAGGGACCTATTACCAAACAACTAATATTTTTAGAAACTATGGGATTTTGGAGTAATTTATTTGGGGGCAAGAAAAATGACGAAAAGGCTTACGCTAATAGATTGGCATGGGTAGGCTGGGACATACACAACCATATCCTGCCAGGGATAGATGATGGTAGTCCCAGCGTCGAGGAATCATTGATACTTGTCAAAGGACTGAAGGAGTTGGGTATCCATAACAGCGTTTCGACACCGCATGTTATGGCCGGGGTGCACAACAACACACCGCAGACCATCAAATCCGCACATGCAGAGTTAAACGACCACTTAAAGGCAAATTCGCTGGATTTTAAACTTAACTTCAGCGCGGAGTACATGATCGATGACCAGATTCAGGAATGGATCCAAGCAGATAACCTGTGTCTGATCGCTGATAAGTACATGCTGATAGAAATGTCCTATCTCTCAGAGTCCAAGGCCCTGTTCAGCGTTATCAAGGACATCCAGGATCGGGGTTACCAGCCCATCCTCGCACATCCTGAGCGCTACAATTATTTCCACAATAATTTCAAGATATTCGAAGAGATCAAACAATCGGGTTGCCACCTGCAGTTGAACCTCCTTTCCATAAGCAAGTATTACGGAGAGAACGTGAAGACCTGTGCTCTGACGCTGATCCGTGCAGGGATGTATGATTTTGTCGGTACAGATATGCACCATACACGGCACTTGGAGGCTCTCAAGGGAGTCGTTACGAAATATGATATCCAGGAATTATTGAGGGGGAATCCGATCAAAAATTCAAAACTTTTCGAATCCAAAAGCGAAAAGAAAACAGCCTGACTGATCATCCGGGGATATCACAGGCAAGAAGACGAATCACCTTGCCAAATCTAACCCCTGATCCTGAGATATGATCCTCTGAAACTTTGGGTGGTCATTATCTCAATTTGGACATTTTGAATATAAGTTAAGGCATTCAGGGATCAGTCTATGATTTCCTTAGAGGTCGATCCTCCCTTTCGCCGAGACTCCATTATAGAATCCAACTGACAGTTTAAGTTTCTATGGCTCCTACCTGCCCTCTTCTTGTTCATGGACAAAGTTGGGGTTTTTAACTATTTGTTCTTTACCCTAGCCAAATTCCATAGATTGAGCTCATATGGCAATCCCAATATCATACCTTAGGAACTGTCGAATCTTTAAGTATCATTTAATAATTTCTGTTTTTTGAATTATAAAGCTCCCGATTTTTCGCAATTCTTTAAATTTCCCGGGAACTTGTGGATCTGGAGCCCTTTACCCGTTCAAATTTATATTTCTAGTAAATCTTAAGGAAATCAACCTCTTTGAATCGCATGAAGGTTTCCATTAAAGAAAGATATAGACTTTCCTTCGTGTAGATTAGCATTTTTTCACTCTTTTTTTGATAATTTAGTTCTATCACCTACCTTCGGCAATGGTCCCGGATTACGTGGGTACCACCGAAAAATAGATTAACAAATGATCCTAATAGTTGACGACAAACCTGAAAACATCTTTTCTTTAGAAAAGATTCTGAAATTTAAAGGCTTTCGGACCGATTCTGCCCTTTCTGGTGAAGAGGCGTTGAAAAAATGCCTCAAGAACGAATATGCACTTATCATCCTTGACGTCCAGATGCCGGAAATGGACGGATATGAAGTTGCAGAGTTCCTGTCATCGACAAAAAAGACCAAAGATATCCCGATAATCTTCCTGTCCGCTGTCAACAGGGAAAAGAAGTATATTGCCAAGGGCTACGAATCAGGAGGCATCGATTACATTACAAAACCGGTGGATCCCGAAATCCTTTTGTTAAAGGTGAATACCTTCTATCGACTATACGAACAGACGGCCGCCTTGCATAAAATGCAGGAAGAGCTGCAGAGAGAAATCGAATGGCGCAAATCAGCTCAAAATGAGCTGTCCTCAAAATTTGATGAACTGAACACGACCCTAGAATCATTGCCTCAGGTCGCTTTTACAACGGATTCCCAGGGGAATGTGGATTTCGTTAACGAACAGTGGTTCCGATATTCTCATGATAGGGGAACTTGGCCGGAGCTCCATGCCGAAGATGTACACATTTTAGAGAATTGGAAGCTCCAATTGGCAGACAAGCTCCCGTGGGAGGCGGAATTGAGGCTTAGGGAAAAACAATCTGATAATTACCGTTACCATCTCCTAAAGCTTGTGCCAGTTGCCCCGGGGACAGCTGGACACAGCTGGGTCGGTACCATGACCGATATAGATGAGCGTAAGCAACTAGAAAATAAAAAAGATGAATTCTTGAGCGTTGCGAGCCATGAGCTCAAGACCCCTTTGACCAGTATCAAGGCCTTTGCAGAAATATCGCTGCGCTCAATGAAGGACATGAAGGACCATCGTGCATACAGTTATCTCTCCAAGGTTAAGGAACAGGCTGAAAAGCTCCATAGATTGGTAGAGGACCTTCTGGATATATCCAGGTTGGAAAACGGCGGAATTAAAATCGCCCTTCAGGAAATAGATTTCGAAGACCTCATCCAACAGGCTGCTGATTCCACATTGGTAGAACACCATGGCACCGAAATCAGAATTGAAAGAACAGGCGTAAAGATCGATAGACCGATTTTAGCTGATCCCTTGAGGTTGGAACAGGTCCTGACCAATTATCTCAGCAATGCCATAAAGTACGCTCCAGGTACACAAGTTGTCCGCATTAACACATTTGTTAAGGACAACATCCTGACCTTAGAGGTCAGCGATGACGGCATAGGGATCCCAGAACAGAAAATTCCTTTCGTCTTTGATAAGTTCTACAGGGTGCAGGAAGCCTCAGCAAAATTCCAGGGCCTGGGCCTCGGTCTGCACATATGCAAAGAGATCATTTCCCTTCACGGTGGAACCTGCGGTGCCAGGAGCAAGCTTGGAGAAGGGTCGACATTTTATTTTACTCTCCCAATCAATAAATAATGGCACAGAACGTATTAAGGAACCTTCAGATCGGTTTCGGTTTTTCCATGGCCATCCTTCTGGCCTCCTCCGCGGTCATGTTCCTCTCGTTCCGCAAACAGCGGGAGAACAAAGCCCTTATGGATCAGTCCCAACGGACCATACTCAATTCTCAGTTGGTCCTGATCGACCTGCAGAATGCTGAAACCGGACAGAGGGGCTATCTGCTGACAGGCCAGGAAGAGTTCCTGGCGCCGTACCGGGACAGCCGTAGGGATCTGCCGCAGCACCTGGGCAACCTTGTCAATGGAGATCTGAGCCCAATCCAAGTGATCAGGGCCCAACAACTCGGACGCTTGGCCAGGGAAAGGATTGAAGTGCTGGAGGGACTCATGGCACAGCGTTTAAGTTCCGGCAACCTATCTCCCGATCACCTAGACAGGGGGAAATCGATCATGGATTCATGTAGGGTCCTTATCGGCGAAATCCAACATGAGGAAGAAGCCAGGGTAGGAAAGCGTTCCGAGGAACTTGATAACTCCACTTTGACGACTACCATCCTGTTTGCCTTTGCCTCCTTAATGTCCTTGGTCATCACTGCCATCCTGTTCTGGAAACTTCGAGGCGACTACAGAAGGCGGGCAGAACTACAGCAGGAACTGCTAGAGAAGGACAGTGACATGAAACATAGGTTGAACATTATCAGGGGGATCGCCCGACAGGTTACCAAGGGCAACTATTCTGTGATCATAGATGACACGAAAAAGGACGATCTTGGGAACATAGCTGAGAGCCTTCGCATAATGACCGAGTCCCTGAAGAAGAACTTTGATCAGCTCCAAAGGAACGAATGGCGGAAAAATGGACTGGCCCAGCTGAATTCAGGTCTGATGGGAAACCCCGGTCTTGAGGAAATTGCAAAGTTCAGCATGGAATTCATCACGGACTACATGGATTTGGAGAACGGAGCAGTTTTCATGGTCGAAAGGAGTACGTTCAAGGTCATGCATACCGTCGGGCTCCAAAGCCTGCCTTTCTCAGAGGTCCCACTAACTGGAGGTGTCTTGGGAGAGGTCTACAGGACCAAAAGGTATAGGGTCCTCAAGGACCTATATCCAGAAGAGTTCAAGCTTTCCTTTGCACAGGGTGAAATATTAGTCCGCCAGATTGCATTGGTGCCCATTGTATACCAACAGGAATGCATGGGCATCCTCGAAGTCGGTTCTCGAGGAGATATAAGCGAGGAGAAGCTCGGGGTAATTTCCGACTTCTGTGAAACCATCGGGATATCCATGGCCGCGGCACAGAGCCGGCGCAGGGTCCAACAGCTATTGGAAGAAACCCAGACCCAGACCGAAGAGCTACAGGTCCAGCACGCAGAACTGGAGACCCTCAACAGCGAGCTTGAAGCCCAGGCCGGTAGGTTGAGGATCTCAGAAGAGGAGCTAAGGTCCCAGCAGGATGAGCTGCTGATCTCAAACGAGGAGCTAGAGAAAAGATCGCATCTCTTGGAGGAAAGAAACCAGGTGATCGTCGCACGGAACAAGGAAATCCAGGAGAAAGCGGAAGCCCTTGCCCTGAGCACCAAATACAAATCGGAGTTCCTTGCCAATATGTCCCATGAATTGAGGACCCCCCTTAACTCCATTCTCTTGCTTTCCCGCGTGCTCACTGAGAACACTGATGGAAACCTTAACCAGGAACAGGTTGAATCAGCCCAGGTGATATGGTCATCAGGAACAGGGTTGCTTACCCTTATAGACGAAATATTGGACCTTTCCAAGATCGAGGCAGGGAAGATGGACATAGAGCTCGAGGAATTTAGGTTGGCAGACCTCATTTCGGAGCTCCAGCAGATGTTCAGTCCCCTCACCAAGGAAAAGAACCTGGAGCTCCGGATCGAGAATGGACTGCCGGGAGATTTCAACTTGAAAAGCGACAGGCTCAGGTTGGAACAGGTCCTAAGGAACCTGCTGTCCAATGCAATCAAGTTCACAGAAAATGGCCACGTATCCCTCAGCGTGGAGAGGACCTCTGGACCTGGGGCTTCCGTCCGGTTCCATGTCAGAGATACAGGGATCGGGATTCCCCAAGAAAAACAGAAACTGATATTCGAGGCCTTCCAACAGGCGGACGGGTCTACCAGGCGGCAATACGGGGGAACCGGCCTGGGACTTTCGATCAGCAGGGAAATCGCAAGATTGCTCTATGGTGAGCTTACCGTGGAGAGCACCCCGGGCCAGGGAAGCTGCTTTACACTCTCACTGCCGCTTGATTTTGTGAATGGTGAGCAGATCGATGTCCAAAATGAGGAACCCATAGCTCCCCTAATTAAGGCCTTAGAGAATCCGGCAATTAGTCCTGGTATCCTTATCCCGCAATTTATTCCAGATGACCGAGGGACCATTGTTCCGGGGGACAAGGCGATCCTGATAGTGGAGGACGATGAAACTTTCGCCAGATTGGTACTGCAATATGCAAGAAAAGCTGGCTACAAGGCAATAGCTGTCGGCAGGGGTGACCTCGCCATGGAAGCTGCCCTGAGGTTTTCTCCGAAGGCTATCCTGCTGGACATCGTCCTGCCCCATATGGACGGGTGGCAGGTTCTCGAAGGATTGAAGTCCAATCCGGATACCCGTCATATCCCAGTCCACATGATGTCGGCCGAACAAGCCAAGAAAAGCGAAAGCATACGTAGGGGCGCAATCGATTTTATCAGGAAACCTTTCCAAAACCAGGGCTTCCAGGAGATTTTCTCCAAAATAGATTCGGCCTTGAGCAACGGTCCCAAAAAGGTATTGATCGTTGAGGAAAATCCAAAGCACGCCGAAGCGCTTTCGTCCTATCTTGAGAGCTTCGACATTTCCACAGAGGTGAAGTCCTCCCTTGAACAGGGGGTAAAGGCCCTTACATCGGGTAAAGTTGAATGTGTCATCCTGGACATGGGGATCCCGGATCCAGGGGCATATGAGACCCTGGAAACAATAAAGGGCCAAGATGGCCTAGAGGACCTTCCCATAATCGTCTTTACCGGAAAGAGCCTCTCTGGCCAGGAAGAGATGCGCATTAAGGAATATGCGGACTCGATCGTCCTGAAAACGGCCCATTCCTTCCAGAGGATCCTAGACGAGGTGAGCCTATTCCTTCATCTGGTGGAAAATAAGACATCTAGTTTATCTCCGCAAGTGAATGCAAAAGGTAGCCGACTTGCCGAAATCTTGCATGGAAGGAAGGTCCTGATTGCCGATGATGATATCCGCAACATCTTTTCCATATCAAGGGCCCTGGAAAAATTCAATATGGAAATCTACTCTGCCATCGATGGTGTGGAAGCTTGCCAGGTCCTGGAAAGTCATCCCGACATCGACATCGTGCTGATGGACATAATGATGCCAAAGATGGACGGTTTCCAGGCCATCGAAAAGATCCGTTCCATGGAAATCTTCAGCAAACTCCCGATAATCGCAGTCACGGCAAAAGCGATGATGGGAGACCGGGAGCGGTGCATGAAGGCAGGAGCCTCAGATTATATATCCAAACCTGTGGATCTGGACCAATTGGTCTCTTTGCTGCGGGTGTGGCTTTTTAACCGTTAAACCTTAGAAAACAGATGAGCATATTGATTATTGATGATGACAGGCGGAATATCTTCGCCCTTAAGACCGCACTCAGATCAAGGGGGTACGATTCCCATGGCGTCCTCAGTGCCCAGGAGGGACTTGACCTCATAGAGGTTGGAATGGGCATCAGCGTAGTGCTGCTGGACATGATGATGCCGGAATTTGATGGGTTCCAGTTCTTGCAGCACCTCAGGGATTCCAGCGGGAAGGATTACCCACCCGTAATTGCGGTGACAGCAAAGGCCATGAGCGGGGACAGGGAGAGGTGCCTTGGTGCTGGCGCGGATGGTTATGTGTCCAAACCAGTGGATATAGATGTTCTCCTGGCCGAGATCCAGGGCTTAACGGGAGGGTGAGAATGGATATCGATTCCCAGTTAGATATTTTCCTTTTCAGGTTCCTCGAGGAATTCGGCTATGATTTCACAGGTTATAGCAGGGACTCCATTCAGAGGAGGATTTTACGGATTATGTCCCTATGGACGGTTTCCGATCTGGAGGAGCTCTTGGACAGGATGCTCATGGAAAAAACATTGGCAGGGGACTTCGTGCAACAGGTCAGCGTTCCCCTGACCACGATGTTCCGAGATCCCGCTTTTTTCGGGGACCTCCGCCAGAAGGTTATCCCTTACCTGAGTACCTTCCCCCTGATCCGGGTCTGGGTCGCAGGTTGCTCCACTGGTGAAGAAGCATATTCGATTGCCATACTGTTAAACGAATCTGGACTGTTGGAAAGGTCCCTAATATATGCAACAGACCTAAACCCAGTCTCTGTGGAGCGTGCGTCCATGGGCCTGTTTCCCTTAGAGAACCTTGGAGAATTTGCAGATAATTATGTCAGTTCGGGCGGTACTAGGGATCTATCTGACTATTACTCGCCTAAACTGGGCAGCATTAGCTTCAATGATGAGCTCCGTTCCCGAATGGTGTTCTCTACCCATAACCTTGCCAGTGACTCTTCCTTCAATAGCTTTCAGCTTATCCTGTGCAGGAATGTTCTGATCTATTTCAGGCGCTCCCTGCAGGGTTCGGTAATGGAGCTCTTCCACACGAGCTTGGAAAATGGCGGATTCCTAGGCCTGGGTCCCAAGGAAACCCTCTTGTTCTCCTCGCTTAGGGATAGGTTCCAACAAGTTGGTGACCAAAAAATCTGGCGGAAAATAAATTAATGTTTCAAATTTTGGGGAGATTTGATATTTTCGCGTATAACAATGGTGAACAAAAAGATACTTATTTTCGATGACGACCAGCACGTGCTGGAGATATTTACGATCGTATTGGAGGACATGGGGTACATCGTCGAACAATCGAGGACCTCGCATGACGTTTTGGACAAAGTGACCAGTTTTCAGCCCGACCTGATCTTTATGGACAACTGGATACCAGATATCGGAGGTGTAGCAGCTACACAGATCTTGAAATCCAATCCTCTTTATCGCGATATCCCGGTCATTCTAGTATCAGCCAACAGCGATATAGAGTTTTTGGCCAGTCAGGCAAAAGCAAATTCGTTTCTTTCTAAACCTTTTGACCTGGACAGCCTGGAGGGCATAGTTAAGAATGTCCTCAGTTCGTAGGCATCCCTTTGGAAATTGCCAAAGGAATTTGACCCCTTTATTGCCTAAATAGGTAAGTCTTCCATATTATCTTGATATTTAATTGTATATTTATAGGATAATATTTGTTCAGTTAAATAGGGTTCTGGGTTTGCTGATTTAGGGCCTCTTTTTTTTTATAAACACCTTCCAGGGACGATAAATAGCATAATGGTAATGAGATATCTCGATAAGAGACATGCGAATGGAAAAAAATATCCCTTTCCTCTATTATCCTGGACTATGCCATAGCCTATCCACCCTCAGAAATTCCTTAAGTTTCGAGATGAAATCCTTCAATTTTCTATTTCCATATATTTTATTTCTATCAAGGAAATTTTGGTCATGGCCAATATGCTTCTACAATTTATAATATAAAGGAACAGCAATCTCGGAGTGTTTAGTATCCTAGCCCTAGGATGCTTATGCCTTATTTCCCAGAAAGGATCCGCAATTGCTGTCAGCCATTTAAAAAAGTTCGTTTAAATCTTACTTTTCGATACCATTTAAATTTAAGATAAGCCTAGTTTTCAAGTGACGTTAATATTAACACGCGGCAAATATCAAATCCATATAAATAACCTATGCACCAAAAATAATATTCAGCACAATTTTGCAATTGCCGGAGGCGGATCAGCAGCACATTTTGATCGATGTGGAAACCAAGTTTAAAATCTACACTAATTTTGAACCTTTTATATTTTAAAGGGTTCAATTCAAGAAACCGGTTCTAGAGAGTGTTTCATTTTTTCATTATTATAAACCCCTGTTTTAATACAGGTTAATATTTAAGTATTTTATCATGAAAAGAAATAATTCAAGCAGAAGCTCAAGAGGGGGATCCTCTGACAATAACGAACATTCACTGGAGAACATTTACCAATTAGGTTACAGTCACGGATTCCGCGATGCATCAAATGATGAAGATTATGACGATGAGTTCGACGAGGAAGAGTATGATGACTATGAGGACGAAGATTACGATAACGAGGACGAGGACTACGATTACGAGGATGATGATGAGGATGATTATGACGAAGGAGATGATGATTATGATGATGATGATGATGATGATGACGACTCTTCGGGCGGCAGATCAACAAACCGTCGCCGCGATAGCGAGGGAAGGTTTACCTCAACCCGATCAGGTTCCAGAAAAGGAAGCAGTTCGGGGCGTAGCTCAAGAGGTTCAAGCCGTGGCTCTAGCAGCTCATCCCGAGGATCGGACAATTCTAGCCGCGGCTCAAATAGTTCGGGTAGGGGAAGATCGGGGAACTCAGGAAGAGGTGGCTCAAGCTCCGGTAGAGGTTCTTCGAGCTCCAGGGGTAGATCTGGTAGCTCCTCATCTAACTCCGGTTCTTCCTCTAACAGCTCGAGTTCAAGCTCGAGGCGCGGGTTTGCCTCAATGAGCAAAGCTGAACGTACACGTATCGCCCGCATGGGAGGAAAGGCATCCCACGGTGGGGGACGCTCATCCGGCCGATCAGGAATTGGAGGGAGAAGGAGTTCTTAATTATTAATAAATTTCGGTGCCCTGTCACAGGGCACTGAAATAAAAAAAGACTTATGGCAAAAAAAGAATTGCTCAAGGAAGGGCAGACCAAAAATATCGATGGGACCCCTCAGATAAGTGGAAATGAAAAACAAGCGGACCAATCCACGCAAAAAGGTTCCCAATTATATGACTTTTTCCTTTCAGGCTTAAAGGATGTTCTTTATGCTGAAAACAAATTGGTTGAAGCTCTGTTGGAAATGGAACGCGCAGCTTCTGCAGAAGAACTTAAAGATGCCTTTGAAGATCACCATCTTTTGACCAAGAAACATGTCAGCAGGCTCAACAAGATATTCGGTATATTGGAGGAAGAGGTGGACGCTAAGGAATGCAAGGCCATAGAGGGTATCTTAGAGGAGGCCCGGGAGATTATCAAGAATACCGTCGAGGGTTCTGCCACTAGGGACGTAGGACTTATCATAGCGGCCCAGAAAGTTGAGCACTATGAGATAGCTACCTATGGAGGGCTCGCCCAATTGGCAATTACCCTGGGATTTGATAAGATTGCCGATCTTTTGGAAAGAACCCTGGAAGAGGAGGAACAAACAGACCAGGATCTGACATTCATTGCTGAGCACGATATCAATCCAGAGGCTGAAAAAGAGGACTAACAGCTATTTTAAACATATCCATAATCTCTAATATCTCAAAAACGTCCATTGCTATGGACGTTTTTCATTGTTATGTCTACCCATTGGCCTGCTCCCCGTTATTTATGTTATAAGGTTCTAACACCGCAATCCGATAAAAAAAATTATCAAATGCTCGGATTAATCTGGGACTGTTTTCAATACTTCAATTTTCATCATAACTGTATTCTTGATAATAAGTTAACAAGCCATAAGGCAATAATCACTTACCAGACCAAGCTGTTCCGCTGTTTTAAAATTTTACATATGTAGATTTTTTAGTGGATTTATTTTGAATAATATTGCAAAGATCGAATATCTACATATTCTTTAAGGGATATTCCTGATAGTAGTTTATCAACAAACTTTTGAATGGAGTATAGCAGTTTAGATTATTCTGTCGGTCTTGTCTGCATCTAACGGTTAAAACCAATAGGTCATAGCTCCTTCTCTACAATTTCGGGTGAAAAACATTCAATATCCTTCCGAATTTTCATGGTAGAAGTTCTTTATCTATCTTATTGATAGGGCACTAAGCCAAGATCATCAACCTATGGAAAACAATAACATCGACAAATATGAATATGCTAAGGAAAAAGGGTTTGACGGATATCTGGATCCGACAGGATATCCAAAGGTGGCTTAGAAATAAAGGTGTGATAGTATTGGTAACGCTCCGAGAAGTTGATGAGGGAGATTTTAAATTCTCCTATCAGGTGTTTGAACCTTCATCAATCTATTATCACCATCCTCCCATGAGCTCCGCAGCTTATTGGAATACCTATGAATAGGCGTTAGGTCACGCTCTAAACCATGGTCTAAGGTATGTTTGACATGTTGCGGCAGTTTCGCTTCCATAACAATCTTTCAGATTTTTCACGAAAATAAAAAAAGGGGATTATCTAGACCTCTTTCAACAGCATCAAGAGCTTTTTATGGACAATTGTATCCTTCTCCCTCCTTGCAAGCTTTGCATATCTCCTCATCCAGCCGTCAAGCCGTCCATCTTCAAACTTATTCAAGATGACGGGACAGATGTAGTTCTTTCGTGCCACCGATGGTGTGTTTCCCAAAAGATGTGCGACGGAACTGACAAGTTCTCTGCAGCTTTTGTTCCTGTTTTTAGTGTTTTCAGGGTAAGTATCCAAAAGGTGTCCCAAAGCCAAAAAACATGCGTTCCACGTTCTTATGGTTTTACTGGTCACATCACCACCATATATTTCAGAAAGATAGCTGTTCAGATGGCAAGGTTTTATTGGTCTTTTAAAATTCTGCTCGTCCAAGTATTGGAGGAACTGTTTTCCGGAAAGTTGCAATATTTTTTCAATCTCATCATACAGTTTTCTCTTTCTAAATGCTTTCTCCTGCTTTACACCCTTCTTTCCCCTATACCTTAATATTACCTTTCCCTGCTGTAGTTTGACATGTTTATTCTGAAGTGTGGTAAGACCATAGGAACCATTGGAATTTCTATAGATAGTATTCCCTGGGCGGATGGAAGTGTGCTGGATGATCATGATTGCCAGTGCACAGACATATCTCTGGTCACAGGATGGCCTTTTGATGTCCTTTTCCAACTGTTTTTTCAATAATGGCAAGCTCTTTCCAAAGTGATATAGCCTACTGTACTTATCCTGGTCCTGAAAGGCTGTCCAACAGGGATGGTAGATATATTGCTTGCGCTGCCTATTATCCAAGCCCGTAGCCTGGATATGCCCATTTTTATTCGGGCAGATCCATACGGCCGTCCAATTTGGCGGGATTGCCAATGAATAGATCCTAGATAGGACCGATTGGTCCACAATCCTCACCTTTTTCTGGTCGTAGTATTCAAATAACTCACCGTTTTGGATCCTAGAAAATCCTTTAGAATTGCTGTTTACATATTTAAAAGTTTTTTTTGTTTCCATGTCGCTTGTTATTATCCCTATAAATTTAATCCTGTTCTGATCGATTTTGTTTTAAACAAGTACAATTAGATGATAAAATTAAGTCATATATGGGGAACCAAATTATTAATGGCTCCGCTCCAGTGGGGAAAAGATCTTTCATTTTTCACTTTAACCCTATTCCTCAGAGATTTAAAGATGTAGGAATCAATGCTATTTTGGTGAATGTTAATCCACTTTTCCTTATAGAATCTGGTATTTCCGTTCTTTATTTGTTTTGCAAATTATCAAAACTATCCGAACCCTAAGATCGCTATAGCGGCAGGTCATAAATGAAGCTTAAGGTGTCAACAGTGCTCAGGTCCCCCTAAATGAGAAAAGATCGGTAATTGGCTACTTGTTTATCTTTAATTAAAGGATGGGCCGTTAGAGGGGTCAAGCGCATAACAGGGATTCTGGTTCCATCATGCCTGTTATGCGCATTTATGATTTTTGCTAGTCCTGCCTATAATTACGCAATTTTTTCTGGAGGATCTTCCTTGCCGTATGGATCCGGGTCTTCACAGTTCCCTCAGGTACCCCCAGGTATTCAGCGATTTCATAATATTTATATCCTTCATAATACATCATGAATGCTGTGTAATATATTTCAGGAATTGTTTTCATGACAGTGTCGATTTCTTCACTCATTAGATTGCCTTCCGCTCTATCTCTACTGATACGACCTTCCATATCCTTTGAATCCGCGATTCCACTCATATACTTCAGTTGATGGGCTCTTTTACGGCAATCGTTAATAAAGGTATTTCTCATGATTGTATAGACCCACCCTAATAGGTTCGTTCCAGCAACATATTTTCTCTGATACTTCAGCACCTTGACCAGTGTGTTCTGTAGAAGATCTTCCGCATCATCCTGATCCTGGGTAAATTTATGGGCGTACTGCAGGAGTGTTGGTGTATGCACCAATACCTCATCTTTAATAAATCTGTAATTCATCTTAAAATAGGGCTTTTGTGAATAAATATTACTATTTAACTACCCCTTTGCGCAAAGGAAGATATTGATATGAGCTGTCATGGCACCTCGCGTGCGGACGTGTCACATCTATTTGTAAAGGTTGTATGGTTAAACAGGATTCAATCCCCGTGCCAAATGCATTTTCGGAAATCACCGGGCGGTCGAAAAAGACTGTGCCGTTCCTTACATCTTAAAGACCTCGATTTTCTTTTTTTCAGATGGCGCAAAAAAAGCAGGGGTGTTTAATTTAATATACACCTATCTATCTTTTTTCATACATGTAGCTATATCGCCACAGTTAGAGGCCTTGATTTGCCCTGACCGTGGATTGTAAAGGAAATACGAGAAGAAAGAAACTATTTCTCCTTTGCCTTGTTCATATTTTGAACTTAAAAAGAAAACATTATGGCAATTAACACAGCAAACGAAGACCAAGTAAGTAAAACTATTGAAAGTCAAACATCCAAAATCCCCTCCGTGGTATTTCTCGGTGCGGCATTAATGTCGATGGGAGTTTCTGCAGCATTAAAATGCTCACGGTGGAATGATGATAAGGACGCCCTTTTCATAGGGCAATGGGCGGCTCCCTTCCTTCTCTTGGGAATCTATAACAAAATCGTAAAAACCGAAGGACATGATTGATTTTCTTAACAAGTAATTTGAAAAATTCATCAATAACTACAAAAAGTTCCCGAAAACTGTTTTTTGGGAACTTTTATTCCTTTTGGTAGCGCAAACAGGTTTGTTGATCCTGCAATCGGAAGTAGAAAAACATTTTTGGTTTAACCAAAAATGTCCCTATCAACTGAAGGTGACACAAATAAACAACATTTCACTTCCTAAGAATGCTAAATTAAGAACTGAAGGCAATAACCTGCAATTTAATTAATTGTTCGGACCGGTAAAGAAATTCCTTTGACCTTTTTAATCTACCATTAGTAAAGAGAAAAATCAGAAATCGACATTTTAAACCTTAACTCAAAATAAACAGCCATGGAAAGAAAAAAACAAACATCGAATGCCAAGGATCTCAGGGATATATTCTTGACGGGCCTGAAAGATATTTATTGGGCAGAACAGACATTGACAAAAAAACTTCCAGAAATGGAGGCCAAAGCTTCCGATATCCGTCTAAAGACTGCGATAAAGGACCATTGGGCTCAGACCCATGAACATGTCACCAGGCTAGAGAAGGTTTTTGAACTGATCGGTGAAAAAGCGGAAGGAAAAAAATGCCTGGCAATGGAAGGGATACTGAACGAGGGGGATGAATCTATTGCTGATATCCAGGAAGGGCCTGTTCGGGACTCAGTGCTAATTTCTGCGTGCCAAAAGGTTGAGCATTATGAAATTACCAGCTACGGGACCTTGTCCGCATATGCCAAGACACTCAACGAAAGGGAGGCGCAACAGCTCCTGTTGCGAACTTTGGGAGAAGAAAAGAAATCTGACTGTATCCTAACCACTATCGCAGATACTGACCTGAATTCCCGGTCATTGTCGGGAAGCCCTCAGTCCAAAAATCTAAAAGCTGTTTAAGATAAGTCACTAAACATAAAGCGGGCAATCTTTTTAAACAGAAAACAAACGGGACCTATCCAAATCTGCGGGATTCGCAAATAACTGGGGCCATCGCTTCTCCGGATCTATTTGCATCTACGATAGAGATAGCCCAAAATTTTCCATCTTAACTTTAAAATATTACGATAACATGAAACCCAACGAAAACGAGCCATTTAAAAATGGTGCCAATCCTAAGCGGGAACAGCTTGGCCGATATACCACAGACAATCAAGGGGAATTCCTCACAACCAACCAAGGCCTCAAGATCAACGATGACAACAACTCTCTGAAAACCGGGGACCGGGGTCCTTCCCTGCTGGAAGACTTTATCCTAAGGGAAAAGATCACTCACTTTGACCATGAGAGGGTACCGGAGAGGATCGTACATGCCAGGGGCTCTGGGGCCCACGGAGAATTCCAGCTGTACAGGTCAATGGAAAAATATACAAAAGCAAAGATCTTCAACGACACCTCGGTCAAGGTCCCTGTCTTCGTCAGGTTTTCAACGGTAGCGGGCTCGCGCGGTTCGACCGATATGCCAAGGGATATCCGGGGATTTGCGGTGAAATTTTACACCCAGGAAGGTATATATGACCTGGTAGGGAACAATACTCCTGTCTTTTTCATCCAGGACGCTGTTAAATTCCCGGACCTTGTCCATGCCGTTAAACCGGAACCGGACAATGAGATCCCACAGGCGGCATCTGCCCACGATACATTCTGGGACTTTATTTCCCTGATGCCCGAAGCGATGCACAATATCATGTGGCTCATGAGCGACCGGGCAATCCCCCGGAGCCTGAGAACCATGGAAGGGTTCGGTATCCATACCTTCAGGTTCATTAACGAGCAAGGTCAATCGCATTTTGTGAAATTTCACTGGAAACCATTACAGGGAGTACTTGGCCTTGCATGGGATGAATCCCAGCGCCTCGCCGGAAAAGACACAGATTTCCACCGTCGCGACCTCTGGGAAGCGATCGAGGCAGGCCATTTCCCGGAATGGGAACTGGGCGTGCAGATAGTGTCCCAGGAGGATGAGCATAAATTCCCTTTTGATCTGTTGGACCCGACCAAGATCATCCCTGAAGAAATGGTGCCCGTGGAGATCATCGGCAAAATGACCCTGAACCGTAATCCTGACAATTTCTTTGCGGAGACCGAGCAGGTTGCGTTCCATCCCGGACACATTGTTCCCGGCATCGATTTTACCAATGACCCTCTTCTTCAGGGGCGCCTTTTCTCCTATACGGATACACAGATATCCCGTCTGGGCGGACCCAATTTCCATGAAATCCCAATCAACAGGCCCATTCAGGAAATTACCAATAACCAACGAGATGGAATGCACCGGATGCAGGTGAACAAAGGAAAGACCAGCTACCATCCCAATACCATGGGTGGTGGATGTCCCTTTCAGGCCATGATAAAAGAAGGGGGCTTCAATTCCTTTGAGGAACGAGTAGATGCTTCGAAGGTGCGGAAGCGCAGCAAGAGTTTTTTCGACCATTTTAGCCAGCCTACCCTTTTCTACAACAGCCTGAGCTTACATGAGCAAAGACATGTGCAAGAAGCCTTTTCGTTTGAATTGGGAAAAGTGAAGACCGTTCCGATCCGCCAGAGAATGGTTAACATGCTCATGGAGGTAAGTGAGGAGCTCGCCAAGACCGTTGGCGACAATCTGGGCCTCAATCCCCAAAAGCTCCCGCAGCCCATAACTGACAGTATCCCTGCGGATGGAGAATTGGCCGACTACCACTCATACAGCAATCCGCTACCGATAGACGCATCACCTGGCCTGAGCATGGCCCAGAAGCTACCAAAGGACATCAAGTCCCGCAGGATCGCTATCCTGGTTGCCGATGGTGCCGTTGACCATACGTTTACGGATTTTAAGCAGCAACTTTGCCAAAGGGATGCGATCGTTAACATAGTTGCACCCAAACTGGGATTTGTGACCACCGAGAACGGAGACAGGTACCCAATCGATCATAGCTTTCTGACGTCCGACTCTGTGATGTTCGATGCTGTCTTTGTTGCCGGTGGATGTGAAACCTCCCTAGGGAAAAATGCGGAAGCTCTTCATTTCGTGGCAGAAGCATTTAAGCACTGTAAGCCAATTGGAACTGATAAGGGCGGCGGAGCATTTCTGAAAAAAGCGCTCCCTTCCATCTCCCCTGGGGAAAAGGGAGTGGTTACCACGGGTAATTTGGAGGAATTCATTGAAGCCATAATGAAACATCGCTTTTGGGAACGTGAGGAAAAGAATTCAGTCCCTGCATAGCGGTAACTAAGTGGACGAAAAAAGGTTCGCTATAAGATTGTTACTTTTCGTTAAAACGATTTTATGGGAAGATTGTTAACATAGCAGACATTACGTTTATACACAATGGCCATTTCAGGCTGGCCTATTCCCCGGTTCTTCATGGTGCCGGGGATTTTTTTGCTGAAGCGGGCCAACATTGCCACCCCTTCAGCTTGGAATATATAAAGGATAAGGCCCGAAGACTGGATAGACGGTGCTGCGGTACTGTTATTTACCAGATCGATGTAAGACGGGTCCGGTCGCTAAGGACTAAGTTTGCCTTGCTGCCTATGTTCCTTGATTGTTCTTCGCATATAAAAACTTCCCAGAAAGGCACCAGCTTTTTTGGATGTAGGAGAAAAGTCCAAAAGCGTTAATCTGATCAATAAGTTATGCACTTCTATCCTGAATATTTTTAATTTGGACGGATCAGCGGACTATGGTTATATCAATTTAGGACTCGGTGTGTTTCACAAGGAGACCCGCTTCTCTGAAGAAATATCAATGGAATGTTCGGAAATATGACGGTTAATGTGTCAATTTAAGATTTTGTGAATCAATACCGATACCAGTGCGAGTGGAATCGTTAAGAGGTAATAGGAGGGATGTAGCCCGTTCGGGACATATTTTGCCGCTACCATGATCAACAATGCGCACACAATGGAACACCCAAAGAATACGGCAATGGCATTATACCAGTCCGTCCTCGAGAATCGGAAAGATACCGGTCTGTTCTTTTCAGTCAATAATGTCTTTATGGCCCTGACAAGGAAATAGATAAAATATGTCAAGAACAGTAATACTAAAAAATAAAACACTGTACGTCCTTCGCATCCCATTGTCGATTTTTGTAAAATTCATGACTCCCTCCCAAGGCGACCATCACCAGGTAACGGTACATTCAGAGCTACTGCAATGCCCGAATTTACCAATATTTCTATTATCCTGGAGATTTTTTCTCAATTGCTCCTGTCTGGATAATTAAAGTTAATCCGGCAAGCGATTTAGATATTGTTGAATTCCTACAAGGTAAATGCCGTAAATTAGATGAAAACTGCGCTCAATTCTGGCTTAGAATTGTATTTAATATAGCCGTTTCTAACAAGGATGACCATATTCGCAATCGTGGATTTGTGTTGGGCAAGGAAGGCTGGACATTATCACCGGCTTATGATTTCAATCCATCTATAGACAAAGCTGGCTTAGCTCTGAAAATTGATATGCATAATAGGGCTTAGATTTTGATCTGACAAAAAATGTTGGCGAATATTTTAGATTACAACCTAATGAATTCAGTTATAGAAGAAGTTTTGCATTCTGTAGTTGAGTGGCAAGTTATTGCCATAGAAAAAGTTGTTTCAAGATCAGAACAAGAGTTAATGAGGTCTGCTTTTAGAAATGCTTAATTATTTCAATGATGATGTATTAGACAAAAGGTATTAACAAATTTGATCAAAATCTACACATATGGCATCATAACACTCTGAAATGGGGTGCGGTGGCCACGCTTGTTACCACGAATACATACTATATTGTTGGCCGTCCGATCGATGTGAAACAGAAGTTGGATGCCGCAGTATTTATTCCTTTAATGCTGCGACTTTTGGCTAACATGTAAGTATGAGAAGGGTGCTAAGGCTGTTCAAAAGAATCTAGCAGCCATATTTAATGTTAGCGAAGACAGTTTAACATACTGGGAGAACCATAGAAGTGAACCAAAAATCAAATTCTATCCATTTATCTTCGGGTCTTGTGTTATTGTCCTTTTAAACCTGATGGATATATATAAGTTTTCGGGCAAGACCAAAGCTTATAGATATCTAAATGGACTCAATCAAAAGCGATTTTCAACGTTGATGAACCTTGAACATGCTACCGTTGGTGTTTGGGAAAATGGGAAAGGACAGGGGGGAAAGAGCTAGTTGAAGCTTTTTTACCTAATTTAGCACCGTCGTATTAAATATGATTTTATTGCAATAATTTTATTTTCGGTCTATCTATTCCACTATAAATTGAACTTAACTAATATATAAGCAAAACCACATAAAATCCTTAGTTAAAGTGGCAAGAGACCATGATGCAATTTCGTTGCATGACGTTCAATTAATGGTTTTTCGCAATCTTATATAGTAAATTGCTGGTTTGTAAGCCCTGGTATTTTGAGGTCCCAACAGCTCATTGTCTTTCTAATCGAACAATTTTGTCTTTTATGGTTTAATATATTAAGCACACTTTTCTAAAGATAGAAAAGTTTGTGAACTCCCGTTTTGAAGGACCTTTTTGTTCAATAGTAATTTAAATTAAAACTATGGTGACTTTTGTTGGTGTTCCACACCGTATTGTGAAGGTTTTGATCTCTATTATCCTTTTTGGCTCTTTCGTCCATGGGTTGAAGGGACAAGAGAAGGATTCTGTTTTTTCTGCGGATACTGGTCATGCACGGCGTAATTACGTTGATTGGCAGGGCTTCCTTGAAATGCGAGAGAACAGATTGGATAGTATAAAGCGGGAGCAGGCTTGGGAAAGATTAACACCCCACCTTCACGAAATAGACATCGTCATTGCCGATTTGGAAAATCTCTATCAGGAATTGAATGATTACCATAGCACTCTCTCGAAACCTTTGCAAAATAGTATAGTTACCGACACAACAGGTGTTCCTCAGCTCGAACTCCACGATTCAGCAAGGTTTCGACCAAGACTTAGAGATACCCTGGAGTCAATGCTGAATGAAACACATTATTTAATGAAGGAAGTAGAGCACCAACTTCTCTTGGCCAAAAAGTTACGCGCCGAAATCGTCGCCAAGGGCACAAGTGATTCGAACTTCGAAAGCTGGATTCCACGGTTGAAAAAGGTAGCTGATAAGAATTTGGCCAAGGACGGATTTAGTATACCTTTTCTTTCTATTGCAGCTTGGCATGGACAATTTCTTCTGCTGTTGATCAGCGGTCTCTATTTCTATATCATTTACAAGCTAGGTCGTACGCGACAGGAAAAAGACTCCTTGCCGCTGCACAAAAATCAACCTCTCTATGTTCCTATACTCAAGACATTAATGTTTTTTTTGGTGCTTTTTCCGTTGTCTTACCCAACTCTGCCGATATGGACCCTAGAACTGATTTTTTTATTGGCATTTGGTATTATGTATATGCTGCTATATGCTAAATTGTCTAGGTTTAAAAGGAATGTAATGAATGTACTGTTCATTTATTACATTCTGTTAATATTTACCAATTTATTTTTGCATGAGGGGGTTTTCATCCAAGCTAGTGCTATAGTAGCAAATATTGTGGGTATTATCCTATTATGGAATCTGGGGAAGAAAACAGATAGCGACAATCCGATTGGCTTTCTCCCTCCCTATATTGTGTGGGCATTGATTGGCTGTCACCTGATAAGTGTCCTTTTAAATGTTTTTGGTTATCTAAATATTGCCCGTATCGCCAGCCTGACAGCAACATTGGGTGTCGTACACGCGCTATCTTTGAGAACATTCCGTGATATGGTGCTCCATGATTTGACATCAAAGTTTGAGCAGGCTAAGCCAGAGTCGTTCATTGCTAAACTCAATCCTCACAAAATTTATCGAAGCCTCGATAGGCTGATTTTATTTTGCTCTCTAGGGTTGGTTACAGTAGTAATATTAGCGAATCTCCATCTCTCTACAGAGGCTTTGCGGCTTTTCCGCGATTTTTTGCAAAAGCAGTTTAGTCTCGGGGGCCTAAAGATAGAATATGGTGATTTCTTTACGGCAGCAATTGTTGTTTGGCTGGCGAATAAAATACAGCGCTCACTTGGAACGTTTTTCGCAGGGCCGAATGCTGGTCATCGTGGGTCTGCAATGACTTTGCTGCCCCTTTTTAGACTGTTAATTGTTATTCTAGGTTTGTTATTCGCTCTCCGCGTGCTCGGGTTGGGAGTCGATAAGCTTACGGTAATCATCGGAGCGCTAAGTGTAGGAATAGGCTTGGGATTACAAAATATCGTCAATAATTTTGTGTCAGGAATTATCCTCATTTTTGAGAAGCCCTTCAAATTGGGAGATTATGTGGAATTGGGCGATAAAAAGGGGCTGGTCACACAGATTGGTATACGTTCGAGCACACTGCATGTCGACAGTGGTGCAAGAGTGGTTATTCCCAATGGAGACCTTCTTTCAGGTAGACTTGTTAATTGGACAAAAGATAACTATGAAACATTCTTAAATCTCTCCCTCTATGTAGAGGAACCTATTGAAATTGATGAGTGGAAGAAAGAACTAATCACACTGGCGAAAGCTCAGCCGGAAGTGGATGACGGTGCTCCCGTGCGGGTCACAACCATGGAGGTCGAATCCCAACGATATCTGCTGTCCATTCAGGTAGGTATCCGGAGCGATGAGATGGAAGTCGTAAGGGGACGCTACCTTGAAGCCATAAAAGGTGCGGCGCGCACAAATAACATAAAGATTTCCTCAATTACTTAATATAAATCTAAGACACCAACGGTATGGAAGAAGCAATACGCCCAAGAGAAATACTAATTATACGGCAGGTGCAAAGTGAAACTACAGACATCTTTCACGAAGAAATCTTTATGCGCTGCCCTGATGGACAGGTAGTGGAAGAGGCCATGAGAAAGATACATGACCATTATAAACAAGACTGCGATTTTGAAGACTTGAGCATTAAAGAAACGCCCCTATTGTTAACTTTTAGAAACATACATACGGCAAAGCTTATCAAGTTTCTGACCGGTGGTTAACCTGATCTCTATAACGAACGGCGCCTATAGGTCTTAATAATATAATTATAAGAGGAAGGGGAAGCAGAACTAATTATGTCCGACAATTTATTCGGCGAACAACAATATTTGCACAGGAGCAAGGCGTTATAGCTTAACATAAAGCACTTTTTTTCTATTCGGTAACAGATCTCTAAGCCGTACCTTACCAGAATAGGTCTCAAATCCTCTTGAAGCATATTTGGGCTACAGTTCTATTATTTATCAAATACGATTTGATAATCTTTTGCGATCCGAGATAGGCCTACTTTTTATAATTCCTAATTTGGCTATTAAGTGTTAATGGAGAATTAATAAAAAAAAATGATGAATTTCTATATTTTCCAAAGAAGAAAGTCTGGTTTTCACTTGAAAGTTTCCTGAATGATTATTCATTATTATTGACATGTCCTCAAAGATGCAAAGATGTTATAATTACACTGATCCGAAATTTGCTTCCGGCAAAAGCGGGCTATTGTTGAAACCCTAACCGAATATATTACCAATGGACAGCCCACTAGTAACATAGGACTATTTCACCTTCCTTTATCCTCCGCACAGATAAGTCCATACAACTCCAACACTGCGCACCTTTGAAAGGTCCCTTGGGCCGGCCCTGAGCTGCATGACAGTCGTCCGTGCCCGGCAGTGGCTGGATTACCCTCCTGATCAATTTTGGTGGCAATATCGCTATCTGTGATGGGCTATGTTATTGAGGTCTCATTTACGGTGCTGGCACATGTACTGACTGTTGCAAAGGCTTTTTCCCAATTAATGAGTGGGAATCATGATGACCAAACATTCAGCTAGAATCCATAGTCCAGTTCGTGCCATTCGTCCATGGTTGTATATCGTATGTTAAAAAATCCTTGTCCCGTCAATCGGTCGATCGGTGCTGAAAAGTTCTTTTGGGGACAGTCCGTACTCCAGGCGGATAAATCGTGAAAACTTAAAATATGATGAGAATCCACATTTTGAGGACAGGATCGTGAGATTTACCTTCGAGGAGTCGCTATTGTTGCTGAGCAAATGTAACATATAATTAGTTCTCAGCCCTTTAATATAGTGCGAGAAACTTGTCCAGATTCCTGTTGATTATGTGCGTTATATATTTATGATTGGCCCCGTTTCCTTTGCCAGCGATTTAAGATCGAGTTTGGGGTCTAAAAACCGACTTTCCTGCTGCCAACGTTTTAACTGGCGAATTATCTTATTTTCAGTCAGAGCGCTTACGTAAGGTGCACCGTTCAGTTTATCCTTCATTGCCTTAAGTTTATTAAACTTATTTTAAAACCCCGAACTTTAGAGCTCTGTCCGTTGTCCAAGGGTCCATTCATGATAATTTTTTTAAGTTTCGTACAATATCCGTCTAATATACTGTATTCATTTATCTTTTTGGGAAAGGAAATCTGCTTGGGTCTTCAAGTGCCCAGAAATCACCGGATAGGAAGCTGTAAGGGCGGAAAATAACACCTGTATTACCCCCCTTAAATTTTTGGAGAAACCATACTATATGATCCAAGTGATCTGAGAGAGAAGCAAACCAGGAATCCATTTCAATCAACTGAGATCTCCAGGTGGAGGTCTATCGAGGAGTCTCAATGAGCTTGCCCACGGATTGGCTGACTGAAGAATTCAAGCTATTTCGGAGTGGATATTGCAAACCATTAAACTTGATAATTGTTATAGAAGAAAGAATCCATATGCCAAAGATATTGACTATAAAACGACCCCTTCCATGCGAGAGGAAAGATTATGATGAGCTTATTCTACAATACGTCCAAGAAATAGAAAAGCATTTCTATTTTATAGAAGAGCTTTCCGATTATGTTTTCGTGGGTCATGATATCTTTTCAATTAATGATAATACGGAAATCGTGAGACTTAAGTTTTGTGTAAAATGGCATGAGGACAGCTCTCTTCGCGATTCAGAAGAGGCCTTGAACTATTAAAATTAACATTCTTGGCCATGACCCAATTTAGGAATCTGTCCATAGGGTATAGGAATGCAGAGTTAAGAGGTGGCCGGCCTCAAATTGGAGTGGCTCTGTCCACTAAAAATGCAGTTCAACCTGCAAAAAGCGAAGGTGAACTCACAAAACACCGATTGGTAAATCTGGACCGGTTTTATGGACCCCACATCTGTCCCGGTCTGATAGGATCGGGGGGTAAGATCCTCTAGAAAATTTCTCTTCTGATTGACCCATGGTCAGCAAGGAGAACATAAAAGAAGGTGCAAAAAGTTTTTTTGGAGAAATCTTCCCAGCTTATTTAAGATGCCCTTAGGTGATGTCATTTCCAGGAGGTCAAGAAAAAAGGGAAAATTGAGTGATACCCCATCTGGAAGGCATCTTTCCCCCAGATGTAAGTATTACCTATATGGTGTTCTAGCGGGTGGTACAGGAGTCAAAATGGGGGGCAGGGAATGGGCCATATGCACTAATCCAAGAAATCCATATATTTGATGGTGAACGAGTTTAAGAATGGCGATATGTTAGAGATCAGTAAATCCATCCTGGAGGAAGCGCTCGGTAAAGGTTATCAGATAATGGTCCTGCAGATAAGATCGAAAGACCCAGACCAGAATGTCTGGGTAATTAAAAAGGTGGAAGAGGAACAGCTTGAGAAATATATAGTTAAACTAGATGCAGATCAAGCAACCTATTATTATATTTTTGAAGCTATAGAAGATTACCATTACCATCCAATACCGGGCAAAATAGTCCTGCCTTATTAAGGTGTTTTTTTTATCAGGATCCCATAAGGCATTCTGTCTTCTCTCGGAGATTACAAACGGGTATAGTTTGTAAGTTCGGGGAAAATAAAATGTTGCTCTGTGATCATGGCCTTGAAGATGAAATTCCCTAGGAAAGAGTGCGAAATCACTGCTTGGAATGCAAAAAACATGGAAGTGCACTGACAGGCAGGCGTTTTGCGAGACAAATATAGCTCACTTTGGGGCGTATTCGTGTTACCTGTTAATTGGCTGGTGGTCTTGCTCTTAGATGATAGAATTACAGAATATATTAACCCCCGTCCTGTGAAAGCTAAACAAAATATACCAAATCTGATACAGTCAATTAAACCTCCGGCTATAACCAAGGTTGTATCCATCGGTACCATAATAACCAGGCAATAATGTAGAGGTAAGTTGCCAAGGAAGGTGTTGGGCTTGAATTGGTGGTGAGCCGAAAATATCCTTTTTTTTGATACTGCGTTTTCTAGTGAAAACAAAGGTGCGTACAGCACCTGATGATCGTTGGTCCCGAGATAGCGAAGGTATCCTCAACCCGGACTTTCCTGTTGTCCCTAAGTCCCCATTGTTTCTTATAAAGAATAACCTTTGGCAAGAAAATCCCCGTGCAAAAAGTCTAAAACTTTTTGATTTCAATTTGGTTGTCTTTATGTAAACAAAGGTTGTTGGGCAAGATACCTCCAGATTCACTTGGCAGAGGGTGACCAAGTAATTAGTTGAGCCAAAATCTTACAGATGATTTTTTACAGGTACGGAAAATTCTCCCATACATGAAACATGATGTCGGACTATACTTTGCTCGCAGCTGCACACAGCAAATGTCCATATCAAGGGTTGGGTTGGGAGGCCCCGGCCAGCTTTATTGTCTCAATACTATAAAATGTACTTAATGATTTGAAATGGAAGTAATAATTTCTCTATTACTGTTGGTGTTAAGTTTCCTCCTTATCAGGTATGGATTCAAGATAAACAAGATCATCGGGATTGTGCTGTTTGTCGCTGCCGTAGCTATTATAATAAGGCAGGTTTATTTTAACGTATTGGAATAAGATCGGTAGTAATTCACAATGAACTGTGACTATTTCCAAATTTTATTCTGCTAAGACTTTTCCAATCGATATATCTCACCAGGCTTTGCAATGGCGAACGCCTGCTTGATCAGTTTGTTTACGACCGCAATCATGGCCACCTGAGGTGCCTTTCCTGCCGTCCTTAATCTTTTATAAAGCTCCTTGCAGCTTCTGATGTATAGCCTGGCTGACCTAGCGGCCATGTACAGGACTGCCCGTACAGTTGACATCCCCATTTTGCAGATACTGGCCTTTCCCCTTACGCTCGATTCCGACTCATATATCCTGGGGCCCAGTCCAAAATAGGAGATGACCAGCTTGTGGCTTTCAAAATCCTTGAAGCCATTTGTCGTTACGATCGTCAGCACGGAACTTTTCAGGCCAATGCCCGGGATTCCCGTCAGGTTCCTGTGCAGTTCAGGGAAAGCTCCCTGGATCAATGCCTCGATCTTGGCTTCAACCTGCTGTATTTCCTGATCATAACCTTCTATTTGGCTTTCCATTCTCTCACGGATATAACCGATGAAATTACCTCCATGTTCAAATGGATGGAACTGGTTCATCAGTATCTTTTTGCGCTTGATCACACTTTTCAGGAATGTCTATAATTGCCTGATCTACTGTGTCTTTTCACTTGGAACGTTCCATAACGGGGCTTGGTACATTATGCCATATTCCGCTAGAATCGGGGCATCCTTGCGGTCTGTCTTGGACCTGTTCATCTTGGTCTGTGAAAACCTCCGGATGATCAGCGGATTCACTATGGAAACCCGGACATGGGATTCGCAGAGAAAGCATGCCAGGGAAAAATAGTACGGACCTCTACAGGCCTAAGGAACAGTCCAAGTATGAATAAGGATAAGAGAGGGGGACTAGCATTGTGAAGGGTCTTTATGACAAATGACAGCTTAAAGTTTTGTTCCCTCTCTCGGCTATATCAACATATAGACGAACAAAATAATTTCTGTCGATTGATATCCAATTATACTTTCTCAAACTTACGATGGACAGGGTCCTGAACATCCTGTATAGCTAAAATGTAAATAGTATTTTTGCCTTCCTATTATCCTTAAGTTTGATGTAATATTTCATTTATTGTTCAATGCATCTCCAGGCCAACTGTTCTTATCGTCTGTCCACCAGGTACCTAATCGCGTCCTCATGTACTGCACTTACAGGGGCCTGATGCATTTTCCCTTTGCTATCGGGAAGGTAAAGGGGGCGGTGCAAAATTTCAAGTGCTGCCCAAAAAAATCAAATGACATTGTAAGTTTCAGGTACCATTGGCATGAACGTCGAATTTGTGGACTTACCGGTGTGAGGATGCTAATAAGGATTGTTAGCCTTTTTGCCATCAAATGGTTATTCTAAAGATAGCAAACCTGGGGGGCAAAAGTATATTAACAGATTTTTCTTTTTGTAAATCTTCAAATTGGCCATGGACCTGTATTGCCTTTTTGGTCCTATCCTACTATGTTATCCAACGTTCATTGGCTCTTTGGGCCAGGGGGCGCAATCGTAGCTATAGACGCTCGCGTAATTCGGTTCATTGAGAGCTTTGCGGCCAAATAGAAAATCAAATCTCCGCAATCCATGTCAGAAATGCGCTTTTTATTGCATAACTATTTACAAAAATAATGGCGGGATAAATTTTGGAATGGGCATCAAGGGCGGAATTCAGACTTACCTAACCCTTTGTTGGAGTTTTCCAAAGGCTTCGGATCGGTCTGGCGAACATGCCCTGGACTTTCGGGGACTTTCCGGAGAAGGATGAAGTATGTTTTCTTTGAGCGAAATGGTGTCTTGGATCTAGTTGCCAATATAACGTACTCATTAAATTGATTAGTGGACCATATAGCCAAAATTCTACAAAAACTTAGATTCTGCCGTGGAATTGATGGATTTGTCGTTTTATGACCAATTGGGGCCGTTTGTTTTTTGGACTCATGGAACTTTTTCCTAAATTGAGAATGTTTACGTTATTGTACTAGGATTGAATTATGAAACACGAGAAAAAAGACCCTAAACATCTTGACTATAATCCGGGGCCCCGTGTAGGCATCACATTTTCGACATTTGATCTCTTGCACGCTGGCCATATCATGATGCTGGCAGAGGCTAAGAGGCAATGCGATTACCTGATATGTGGGTTGCAGATGGACCCTACCCTTGACCGTCCCGAAAAGAACGCCCCTACCCAGACCGTTGTTGAGCGTTATATCCAATTGCGGGGTTGCGTGTCGGTGGATGAAATCGTTCCCTACTCTACCGAACAGGACCTAGAGGATATCCTTAGGTCCTTTAAGCTGGATGTGAGGATCGTTGGGGATGAATATCGGGATAGGGACTTCACGGGCAGGAAGTATTGCGAGGAGAAAGGCATAGAACTATATTTCAATAGCAGGGACCATAGGTTTTCAAGTAGCGGCCTGAGAAAGATCGTTGCGGACAAGGAAAATCAAAGGAATAACCATAAGTAGCATTTACATTTAAAAAATGCAGCGTGGATCCAATGCTTCTATTGAAAGATAGGAATTAGTAGATACTTTCTGCTTGTGGGAGAAGTAGGTTAATGGCTGCCTGGTTCGAACATCTGGATTGTAGAAAGGTTGATCACAATGCTGCATCTTCGATAATCTACCAGGAAACTCCAGAAGTTCGGACCATATGAGGTACCTATGGAGCAAATTTTGAGTTATCTTAAATTTACAGATAGGGACTCGACTGCATATATGATTGCAATGGATTGGGGTCAAGGTCTGGGTATAAAACCACTATATGCTGATCTATTGTTAAGCTATTACCTTTAATTTATTGGAATTTGGCATTCACTGTTATCAGTAGCTGGTTTTATTTATTTATTTTGTAGTATGAACAGAACGATTATTATCACTGGCGGAGCGGGATTTATAGGATCTCATGTCGTTAGGCACTTTGTGCACAAATATCCCGGATACCAAATTGTGAATCTGGATGCACTGACCTACTCAGGTAACCTAGAGAACCTGGTGGACATAGAGAACCGGTCAAACTATAAGTTTGTAAGGGCCGACATCCGTGATAGGCGAGCACTGGAAGGAATATTTTCAGAAAATAGACCCGATTCAGTTATCCATTTAGCTGCAGAATCCCATGTGGACCGTTCGATCACGGATCCTCTGGCATTTGTGAACACGAACGTAATGGGTACGGTGAATCTATTAAATGTGGCAAAGGAATATTGGAAGGACGATTTTGACGGGAAACTGTTCCACCATGTCTCCACCGATGAGGTATATGGCACACTGGGAGAAACTGGATTTTTTACCGAAGAAACCAGTTATGACCCACATTCTCCCTATTCAGCCTCCAAGGCGGCCTCTGATCATTTTGTAAGGGCTTACCATGACACTTACGGAATGCCGGTTGTGATCACGAACTGTTCAAACAATTATGGACCCAACCACTTTCCTGAGAAACTTATCCCACTGTGCATCCTCAATATCCTCAATAACCGACCTTTGCCGATTTATGGAGATGGAAAATATACACGTGACTGGCTGTATGTAATCGACCATGCACGAGCGATAGACACGGTCTTCCATAAAGGTGTGAACGGACATTCCTATAATGTTGGAGGTTTCAATGAATGGAAGAACATAGACCTGGTGAGGGAACTGTGCAGACAGATGGACGAAAAATTGGTCCGCGAGCCCGGAACCTCTGAAAAATTGATCCAGTTCGTGAAAGACAGGCCCGGGCACGACTTGAGGTATGCAATCGATGCGAACAAGATAAAAGAGGAACTGGGTTGGGAACCTAGCGTGACATTTGAACAGGGGCTGTCCCAAACCATCGATTGGTTCTTAGGCAACCAGCAATGGTTGGAAAAGGTCTCCTCTGGAGACTACCAGAACTATTATGATAAGCATTACAGTGGTATCTGATATATAAAGTGATATACATGAATGTAGTAGAGACTGGTCTTAAGGACTGCTATATCTTAGAGCCTAGTGTTTTTGGTGACAACAGAGGATATTTTTTTGAAAGTTACAATCAGGCAGTTTTTAAAGAATTGACTGGATTGGACGTGGAGTTTGTACAGGACAACCAGTCATTCTCCTCAAAGGGGGTATTGCGTGGACTGCACGCACAGGCAGGGGAATTTGCCCAAGCCAAATTGGTACGGGTCCTGCAGGGCGAGGTACTGGATGTGGCAGTCGATGCGAGACCAGATTCTGAAACCTTTGGGCAGCATTTCTCCGTTTTGTTGTCAGCTGAAAACAAAAGGCAGCTATTTGTACCTAGAGGGTTTTTGCACGGATTTATAGTCTTGTCAGAAACCGCAGAGTTCTTTTATAAATGCGATCATTTATACAATAAAGCTGCTGAATGGGGAGTGTCCTATAAAGATCAGGAATTGAATATTGATTGGATGCTACCTGTGGATGACCTTATTGTTTCAGAAAAAGATCAAATCCTTCCTTCTTTTAAGGATGCAGTTGCTCAATTGTTTTTAAAATAGGAATTCCATGAAAGGTAGCAAAATATTGGTCACGGGGAGTTCTGGACAGCTGGGTTCAGAGCTTAAGGATATTTGGCATTCTAATGAATCGGCTGAAATGATTTTCCTGGACCGCCAAGGATTGGATTTGGCTCAACCTGAATTGGTCCAAACTATTTTGGAAGGATACCAGCCCGATATAATAATACATTCCGCGGCTTTTACTGCTGTTGATTTAGCCGAAACCGAAGTTGATCTGGCCAATAAGGTCAATCATCTATCGACTCTGGAAATTGCAAAATATGCTGAGAGCAATGGTTGTAAACTGATCTATATTTCCACGGATTATGTCTTTCAAGGAAATGTAGATCTAGCTTTGGATGAGCATTATCCTACAGATCCGATCAATGTTTATGGAGATACCAAGCGCAAGGGAGAATTGGCCATTGAGCTCCATTGTCCCGATGCAATCATTATTCGAACTGCTTGGGTCTATTCAACCTTTGGGAAAAACTTTGTGAAAACGATGTTGGACCTGATGAATAGCAGGGATGAAATCAGTGTTGTTTCCGATCAGATAGGTACTCCAACTTATGCCCGAGACCTAGCAGAGCTGATAAAGCACATCGTTGAGTCTGGAAATTGGGTGCCTGGGATCTATCATTATTCGAATGAAGGAAGAATCAGTTGGTATGACTTTGCAGTCAAGATAAGGGATACTTCCGGTCTTGATTGTAGGATCAATCCGATTCCCAGTTCTAATTTTCCAACCCCGGCAAAGCGGCCGCATTTTTCGCTCCTAAGTAAGGAGAAGGTCAGAAGGATCTTTGGAATTGATGTCCCGCAATGGGAGAACAGTCTTGAAAAGATGTTAGGAAAGCTTTCCGCTCAATAAGGAATAGAACGTTAGAAATTTAAAAATATGAAAGGAATAATTTTAGCTGGAGGTTCGGGGACAAGATTGCACCCGCTTACACAGGTTGTTTCGAAGCAATTGTTGCCAGTGTATGATAAGCCAATGATTTACTATCCATTATCTGTTTTGATGTTGGCAGGAATCAGGGAAGTTTTAATTATTTCAACCCCTCAGGACCTTCCGAATTTCGAAAGGTTGTTTGGAGATGGCAATCAATTGGGGATTTCAATCAGTTATGCAGAACAGCCTTCGCCAGATGGACTCGCTCAAGCGTTTATCATTGGAGAGGAATTTATCGGCGGAGATGATGTTTGCTTAATTTTGGGAGACAACATTTTTTATGGGGCTGGTTTGCAACAGCAGCTGCAGGAGGCCAGAGACAAGGTAGAGGGACAAAATGCTGCAGTTGTATTCGGGTATTATGTAGAGGATCCCGAGCGTTATGGCGTTGCGGCTTTCGATGAGTGCGGTAAGGTCCTTGACATCGAGGAGAAACCAAGAGAACCTAAATCGAACTATGCCATCGTTGGGCTCTATTTCTACCCGAATTCCGTAGTAGGGATCGCAAAGGGCGTGACGCCCTCGGATAGGGGCGAACTGGAGATCACCACGGTAAACCAGACGTACCTCAGCCAAGGGGAGCTCCAGCTACAGCTCCTGGGGCGCGGGTTTGCCTGGTTGGACACAGGTACACATGAATCGCTCTCAGAAGCGACGGAGTTCATCAAGACCATTGAGAAAAGGACTTCCCTAAAGGTCGCCTGTCTGGAGGAGATCGCTCTTTCCAAGGGCTATATCGAAAAGGAAGACCTCTTCGATCGGGTAAAGGACCTAAAGGGCGTCTATTTTGACTATTTAAAGAAAATCAGTAGGTAAGTCCACCTGATAATATTAGTGTATCTGTCCGGGATTTTGAAAATTTTATTTCCTGGGCCGTTCCTTCGGGGGCGGTGTTGGCCGTTCGATGTTAAAACCATACCGATATTTGGTAATTTTCGATGTTGGGCCATGGATGTTCACAAATTGTCCCGAAATTTGAGATGATGAAACCTAGACCGAGAAAATTGAACCTCTTTTTGATATTCGTGATGCTATTGCTCGCGTACCCATCCTCCTCCCTTAGCGCGCAAACGAAAGGAGAGGAGAAAATGGCGGCATTGGAGGAGGTCCTGGGGACCAATGTGAACTTCAATGGTGATACACTTGCCCTTGTCGCTCGGTTGGATTCGGTCAAATTGCTCGCCGAGGCGCAGAGGAGCGTTCCCCTGAAATGGGCCTATTACATGTTGATGGCAGATGGTTTCTCGATTGCTTTTGACAGGGTAAACCCAATTACCGACCGATATTACCGCTTGGCCAGGGAACTCGTATCATCTCCAAAGACAAGGGAACTCCTCCAGGTTGGGCTTATGCGCCAAGGATACTACCACTTTATCTACAGGGACGTTTCAAGGGCGATCCCGTTTTTCTTGAAGGCAGATGACATGGACCAGGAGGTTGATCTGGGAAAGGTGCCTAACATTACGGAAAACTATGGGTTTGCAGCTGGATTCTATAGTTTCATCGGCAACCAGGCAAAGGCAAGGGAATATCTCCAAAAAGCCCTCCCCTTTGCCAAAAACCCAAGCAGGAAGCGCATCGATATGTTGAATTCACTCGGTGTATACAGTGTAAAGGACTCCCTGCTGGAGGAGGGGAACCGTTATTTCAAGCTCGCCATTGCAGCGGCAAAATCAGCCCATGACTCGGTATGGATGGGGATCATCACTGGGAACATTGCCGATATCGAGAGGAAAAAAGGTAACAGGGAGCTTGCCATAAAGCTGCTCTTGAAGAACGTGTCGCTCTCCAGGAAGTTCGGGGAGACCCAGGATGCGATGAGGGCCAACCTTGAGCTGGCTAACATGTACATCGCAAAGGGTGAACCGGAAAAGGCCAGGGGCCATGTTCTGGATGCCCAGGCCGACATGGCCGAAAAACCGTACTACCTCCCCTACATGATGGAGTCCAAGAGGCTCCTCTCCAAGGTTGCGGGGGTACAGAAAAACCCCCAAGAGGAACTGAAGTACATAAAGGAGTACCTCCAACTAAAGGACAGCATGGACGAAAAGCTTGATTTTGAGAAGCTCCAGAAAGTGGCTTACAAGTGGGAAGTACAACGATATGCACAGGGGCTAGAGAACGAAGGGCTGAGGCGGAGGAAGGATTTACAGACCTACATCTATTTTTTCATCTTCATTGTACTTGGACTTGCGCTGATCCTCCTGCTCGTGAACCGCTCCAAGAACCGTATCATTTACATGAACGCTGCGCTTGAAAGGGACCAACTTGAGCTTTCGTACGAAAAACAGCTGGTGGACCACGAGCTGGAGGCCCTGAACAGGTCGCTCCAGGAATTTACCGATACCATCAAGCAGAACGACCTAACCATCCAGAGGTTCCGCAACGAGGTCATACAGAACCTGGACCATTTTCCCGACCGTCAGGAACTGTTCAACGATAGCCTGAACAAGATGTTGGAAAAACAGGTGATGACCGAAGAGAGATGGGTAAAGTTCAACGATATTTTCGAACGTGTTTATCCGGGTTACCTGGCAAAGGAGAAAGAGGCATATCCAAGGCTTACCGATTATGATTTCCGCCTGATCTCCCTGATGAAGCTCGGACTGAGCAACAGAAGCATGGCCGATCTTCTCGGGATCACGCTGGAAGGGGTGAAGAAGGCGAAGCAACGGTTGAAGAAGAAAATGGAGCGACAGTAACCTGTTATTAAATTGTTAAGTTTTTCGTTAGGTAATTATATTCTTGATATTATGGAAAGCTATGAGTACTTTTGTTGCTCACTTTTAATGGTATGCTAGATTCGCTTATCACTTCCAAGACCCGACTGAAACTACTGATCAAGTTTTTCGTAAACTCGACCAATAAGGGGTACCTGCGGGGAATCGCTGAAGAATTCAATGAATCGACCAATTCAATCCGAAAGGAGCTCAACCAGCTCTCAGTCGCTGGATACCTGATCAAGTCCCAAGAAAACAACAAAATTTATTATCGAGCAAATGTAGAACATCCTCTTTTCCAGAGTTTGCAGGATTTGGTACGTACCTTCCTGGGAATTGACCAAGCGATCGACCATGTGATCGAAAGGACAGGGGACGTGGAGCAGGTTTCATTGTTAGGAGATTATGCAAATGGAGTTGATTCAGGGGTTATTGAAATTTTGATTACTGGCAAGGTAATCGATTCGGCATATTTATTGCAGGTTAGCGGCAAAACCGAGAAACTGTTGGACAAAAGGATCAAGATTTATCTCGAAAAGCCAAAACAAGTGAATGGGCAGATAATTTTATATCAGAAAGAAAATTGAAAACTGTAAATTGGTGTAGGCCAATTATTACAGAATAAAAAAAAATCATAATCTAACTTGAATGGAAGAGACAATCATTGAAAAGCAAATGGACTATAATCCAGGCCCTCGTGTAGGTATAACATTTTCAACTTTTGACTTGTTGCATGCTGGTCATATTATGATGTTAGCAGAAGCTAAACGTCAATGTGATTATTTGATCTGTGGATTGCAGATGGATCCAACTTTGGACCGTCCTGAAAAGAATGCACCAACGCAGACAGTGGTAGAGCGATATATACAATTGAGAGGATGTGTTTATGTAGATGAAATTGTACCCTATTCAACAGAGCAAGATCTAGAGGATATTTTAAAATCCTTTAAATTGGATGTAAGGATTGTTGGTGATGAATATAAGGATAGGGATTTTACTGGAAGGAAATATTGTGAGGATAAAGGTATAGAATTGTATTTTAACAGTAGGGATCATCGATTTTCAAGTTCTGGCTTGAGAAAGATAGTTGCAGAGAAGGAGAATCAGAAGAATAATAAATAAAAAAAATCTTTGGAAAATAAAATAGCTATAATAGGGTTAGGTTATGTAGGATTACCATTAGCAATTGAATTTGCTAAGTATTTTCCTGTAGTCGGGTATGATATTGATTTAGAAAGGATTGCTGAGTTAAAAAGCGGATTAGATTCAAAAATGGAGGTTTCTTCGGAAGCAATAAAGAATAACCAGGTAACCTATAACCCATTATTTAAGAATTCTATTCCGTCATTATCACATTATACAAATGAAAGATTTGAATTAGAAGTTGCATTATGTAATCAAACTTCTGAAAGTTATACTAAATTTAATAGTGAACTATATTTTACTTCCAATATTCATGATATTTCGGCAGCTAATATATTTATTGTTACAGTTCCCACACCTATTAATAAGTACAATTCTCCTTTCCTTAGGCCTTTGTTGAATGCTACAAAAGAAATTGCTGGCAAATTAAAAGTAGGTGATTTAGTTATTTATGAATCTACTGTATATCCAGGATGTACTGAAGAGGAGTGTGTTCCGATTTTGGAAAAACTTTCAGGTTTAACCTTCAATTTAGATTTTTTTGTTGGTTATTCACCTGAAAGGATTGTTCCCGGTGATAAAGTGAATACATTAACTTCAATAAAGAAAGTGACATCCGGTTCTACAGCAATAACGGCTGAAAAGGTAGACCAGTTATATAAAACAATAATTAAAGCTGGAACCTTTATGGCTGCAAGTATAAAAGTCGCCGAAGCAGCAAAAGCAATCGAAAATGCGCAGAGAGATATAAATATTTCTTTTGTCAACGAGTTGGCATTGATTTTTGATCGAATGGGTATTGATACAAATGATGTATTAGATGCAGCTGAAACAAAGTTTAACTTTTTAAAATTTAAGCCAGGTCTTGTTGGAGGGCATTGTATATCAGTTGATCCTTTTTATTTGGCGCATAAATCTTCCCAATTAGGTTATCATCCTGATGTAATTCTTTCAGGAAGGCGGGTAAATGATCAAATGGCTAGTTTTATTGCTTCCAAAGTTATAAAGTTAATGACGTCTAAAAACATCCCCCTAAAAAAAGCGAAAGCATTAATCTTAGGTTTTACTTTTAAAGAGAATTGCTCTGATGTCCGAAATACCAAAGTCATAGATATCTACCATGAATTAATTGAGTATGGGCTAGAAGTTGAAATATATGATCCAGTGGCAGAAAAAAGAGATGTAAAGAAGAAATATGGAATTTCTAAAATTAATGAAAATTTTTACATTGATAATAAAAATTATTTGATTTCATTCAAAGGGGAGGAATATGATGTTGTTATTCTTGCCGTAGCACATAAAGAATTTAAAGAAATTCAGCTTGAATTTGTACTAAAAGAGATTCATGTCTTGTTTGATGTTAAGGCAATTTTACCCCGCGAAATTGTGGATGGTAGATTGTAGTTAATTTTAGCTTTTTTATTATTAAAATATTATCGAATAAATAGTTCAGTAAAAAAAAATGAGGACAATAAAAAAAATTACTTGTATTGGTGCAGGGTACGTTGGAGGACCAACCATGGCTGTTGTTGCACAAAAAAATCAAAATGTTCAGGTAACTGTAGTTGATTTGAATAAAGCAAGAATCGATGCTTGGAATGATGAAAATTTAGATAATCTTCCTGTTTATGAGCCTGGTTTGGGTG
The DNA here is from genome assembly GCF_046161205.1 of Sphingobacterium sp. BS-2. Taxonomy (NCBI): domain Bacteria; kingdom Pseudomonadati; phylum Bacteroidota; class Sphingobacteriia; order Sphingobacteriales; family Sphingobacteriaceae; genus Sphingobacterium; species Sphingobacterium sp. BS-2. The sequence continues at coordinate 396,628 of NZ_JBIXGO010000021.1, read as the reverse complement.
ATGTAATCTCAGAAGCAAGGGGAAGAAATTTATTTTTTTCTACTGATATTGAAAAGGCGATTGATGAAGCTGATATGATCTTTATTTCTGTAAATACCCCCACTAAAACATACGGAAAGGGAAAAGGACAAGCTGCTGATTTAAAATACATTGAATTATGTGCAAGACAAATTGCTGCAGTTGCAAAAAATGATAAAATTGTTGTTGAGAAATCAACTTTACCAGTGAGAACTGCAGCAGCTTTAAAGTCAATCTTAGATAATACAGGAAACGGTGTAAATTTCCATATTCTATCTAATCCTGAGTTTTTAGCAGAAGGTACTGCCATAATGGATCTTCATAACCCAGATCGAGTGTTAATTGGAGGAGAGAATGAAGAAGCTATTCAGACCTTAGCTGATATTTATGCGGCATGGGTTCCAACAGATAAAATTATTACTACAAATCTTTGGTCTTCGGAATTGTCAAAACTGGTTGCAAATGCTTTTTTAGCACAACGAGTTTCATCAATCAATGCTATTTCTGAACTTTGCGAAGTTACTGGGGCAAATGTGGATGAGGTTTCAAATGCAATTGGGAAAGATTCTAGAATAGGGTCTAAGTTTTTGAAATCTTCAGTAGGTTTTGGTGGATCTTGTTTTCAGAAGGATATCTTAAACTTGGTATATATAGCTCGTTCATATAACCTTTTTAAAGTAGCTGATTATTGGGAGCAAGTGATAATAATGAACGATCACCAAAAGTCGCGATTCGCTGAGAAAATTATTCAAACCATGTACAATACAGTCAATGGCAAAAAAATTGCTTTTTTGGGATGGGCTTTTAAGAAAGATACTAATGATACACGTGAATCAGCAGCAATATATGTCGCGGACCATTTATTAGAAGAGGAAGCAAATATAGTTGTGTATGATCCAAAAGTTTCTGCAGAACAGATTTATAAAGATTTAGATTATTTAGGTACACGTTCTCCAGAGGACAACAGAAGATTGGTTAAGGTTGAAAATGATCCATATGCAGCAATGAACAATGCTCATTCGATTGCACTACTTACAGAATGGGATGAATTCAGAGATTATGATTGGCTAAGAATCAAGGAAAATATGAAAAAGCCTTCATTCATTTTTGACGGCAGGAAAATATTGGAGAATTTAAAATTAGATAAGTTTGGATTTAATTATTATTCAATTGGTAGTTAATTGGTAATATAAATGAGTAATAACAAAAAAATTGTTAAAAACAGTATTTTCCTCTATATCAGGATGATATTTCTAACTGTCCTGACATTATACACTGCTAGGGTTATGCTGACTCAACTTGGTATAGTAGATTATGGGATCTACAATATCGTTGGTGGAATAGTGACAATGCTTGCCTTTTTTAACTCCTCAATGTCCGTAGCCACTCAAAGATTTATGTCTTATGATATCGGTAAAAATGATCTTGTTCAACTGAAAAAAACTTTTAATTCTTCATTGTTAATTTACTTTATAATGGGGGTAGTTATCATCATTATTTTAGAGAGCTTAGGTTTATGGTATATTAATAATAAACTTGTTTTTCCAATTGAAAAGCTTCATTCTGTCAATATAGTATACCAACTTTCTGTAGTTACCTTTTTCATAAATATTATTCAGCTTCCCTATAATGCATTGGTTTTGGCACATGAAGAGATGCAAGTTTATACTTATATAAGTTTTTTAGATTCTATTTTAAAATTAATTATACTATATTTTCTGCAATTAGGAGGTGACAAATTAATTCTATATGCAGTTTTGGTCCTATTGGTAAGTGTGTTAGTACAAATAGTTTATGTTTGGTATTGTCAATCTAAATTTGAGGAAACAAAAATAGAGGTTGTAAGTGATATGAAATATTTGAAAGAATTGTCTGCTTTTTCAGGATGGAATTTATTTGGAAATATTGCCTCTGTTGCTAAAAATCAAGGAATTAATTTGGTCTTAAATCTATTTTTTGGAGTAACATTGAATGCTGCCTTTGCACTTACAAATCAAGTTCAAAACGCCATAGGATCTTTTGTGACAAATTTTCAGAAAGCGATTAATCCTCAAATTATTAAAAATTATGCAAATGAAAAGTATAGTGCTTCTATTAATTTGGTTTTATTAGGATCGAGATATTCTTTTTTTTTAACTTTATTGATAATTGTCCCTTTAGCTCTTCATACTGATTTTATATTAAAAATGTGGTTGGTGGATGTTCCTCAATACACAATACCTTTTGTAAAGTATGCCTTAATTGTATCATTAATTGATTCTTTATCGGGTTCCATTATGACATTATTTCAAGCAACAGGAAGAATAAAGTTGTATCAACTTGTGGTTGGTTTTTTGGTCTTTTTGAATTTACCTTTTTCTTATTTATTAATAAAAAATTTCAACAGTCCTAATCTAGTTTTTCATTCAATGTTATTGATTAGTGGTTTAAGCCTCTTTGCAAGGTTATTTCTTCTAAAAAACGTAATTGATTTTAGTTTATTGAATTATGTTAAGCAAGTATTAGTTAGGATTTTTTATGTAATTATCATTTTATTCGGAATAGGATACTTTTTTATGGCAAATATTCAATTATCTGGATCTATCAAGATTTTAGTTGTTAATATATTAATTGAGGAGATATTAATGCTTCTTGTTATTTTTTTTATTGGAACAACATTTGTTGAAAGGAAATTTTTAATAGGTGTAGTTACCCAAAATAAGGTTGTAAGATTTATAAAGAGAAAGTGATGTTAGATAAAATTATTTCAAATGGATTTTGTACAGGATGTGGGGTTTGTATTTCCGAAGATAAATCGCATAAATCATTTATGCATGAGAATCAGAATGGTTTTTTAGTGCCTAACATTCTTAATACCCCTCGGGAAAACTTTAAAGATATGGTTAAGGTTTGTCCATTTAATAATCAACCTGCTTTTGATGTGTTAGATGAAGATATATTAGCCGAATATTTCCTTTCGAGAACAAAAAATATCGATCCGCAAATTGGTCGTTTTGAAAACTTGTATGTTGGATATTCAAATGATTTTCGTTTAACATCATCTTCAGGAGGTATTGCAACTTTTATATTTCAAGAATTATTAAGAAATAAAATTGTTGATCGATTATTTATTGTGTCTGAAAAGGATGGTGGTTATTGTTATCAGCTATTTGAAGATGCAAACGCAATAGCGACGATTTCTAAAACAAGATATATTCCAGTAACTATGGAAATGTTTTTTGAACAACTTGATTCAATTGAGGGAACAATCGCGATTTCTGGAGTAGGTTGTTTTGTGAAAGCTGTTAGATTAAAACAATTCTATAATCCTAAATTAAAAGAGAAAATTAAGTTTTTGGTCGGAATAATCTGTGGGGGATTAAAAAGTAGATTCTTTACAGATTATTTGTCCCAAAATGCCGGGATTAATGGAGTATACAGCAATCAAGATTATAGAATAAAAAATGAGAAAAGTACTTCTTCCGATTATTCCTATGGTGCATTTGATCATAATAAGGAACTTCACACAGTAAGAATGAAATCCTTAGGGGATATGTGGGGAACAGGTTTGTTTAAATCGTTTGCTTGTGATTTTTGTGATGATGTAACAACAGAGTTGGCTGATATATCTGTGGGTGACGCTTGGATGAAACCATATGTTGAGGATGGTCTTGGAACCAGTGTTATTGTTACTAGAAGTTTAATTGCTGATACACTGATAAAACTGGGTGTTAATTCAAAAAAATTAACGATTGAAGAATTATCTTTAACCTCTTTTAAGCAGTCCCAATCTGGAAGCTTTAATCATAGGCATCATGCTTTGCAATATAGGGTTGATAAGGTATCAAAAATGATAGGATTTATTCCTTATAAGAGAAAAAGATTATTCCGTAAAAGTCCATTTTTAATCAAAATGATTCAAAATGCTAGAATGAAAATTAGGATGGAAAGTATTGACGTTTGGAAAAGGACAGGTAATGTATTTTTATTCAATAAAGAGATGAAATACTATTTGGTTTATTTAAGAATTATTACAAAAATCAATCAAAAAATTAGAAAAATTAAACATGAAAAAAAATAATAAATCTGTTGGAATTCTAACTATGCCTGTAAAGGAGAATTATGGAGGTGTAATTCAAGCAGCAGCGTTATATAATTTTTTAGAAACAAATGGATACAAACCTTGCTTAATTCTAAAAAAGTATGATGAAACTTTGATTAAGAGAATTATGCGAAATTTTCTTTCAAATAACCCTTTTTATTTTATTTTCGATTACAAAAATCTAACAAGAAGAGAGAAACAATCTAAATTATTGATAAGATTTATTGATAAATTCTTTAAAAACAAAACCAAGATTATTTATGATAAGACCACTTTTCTTAATGAAGTTTCAAAACTAGAAACAATTGTTGTGGGGAGTGACCAAGTGTGGAGATTTAATTATATTGGAAGTAATTATAAATATTACTTTTTAGCTTATGTTCCACATTCTATCAAAAAAATATCTTATGCGGCCTCTTTTGGTGTAGAAGAATGGGAAGGACCATCTTCTACTATTGAAGATATTAAATCGCTTTTGAAAAACTTTAATAGAGTTTCTGTTAGAGAGAAATCTGGTGTTAATATTTGTAAAGAGGTATTTCAATTTAATGACGCCAAACATGTTTTGGATCCTACATTTCTACCGAGTATTGAATTTTACGAATCAATAATAAATGAAGAAATTATTCATAAAAAGGTTAACCTTTTTAGCTACGTGTTAGATAATAGTCATTATGTAAGTAATACTATTTCATTAATTTCAAAACTTTTAAATCTTGAAGTTAGTGAAATTAAATTGACTGAATATAAAAATAAGCTAAATCCCTCCTTATCGGAATGGCTTTATCATTATAAAAATGCTCAATTTATTGTAACTGATTCATTTCATGGGATGGTGTTTTCGATTCTGTTTAATAAACAATTCGTTTGTATTGGTAATAAGTCAAGGGGATTTGCGAGATTTGAATCTTTATTGGAAGACTTTAATTTGAAAGATCGCCTAATTTTTGACTATGATCAAAATATTATTCAAGATCTAGTAAATAATCCAATAGATTATCAAAAAGTTAATTCAATAAAAAGTGCTTTAATTAAAACATCAAAAGAATTTTTATTAAATGGACTTATCGAAGAATAATAAAATATTATCAGTAATAATTCCTAGTTATAACCCTGGAGCTTATATTTATGATTGTTTAAATAGTATTCTGGAACAAAATATTTTACAAACTTCAATTGAAATTATTGTTGTTTTAAACGGAACTAAAGAGCCCTACTATTCTAATTTAGTTAACTTTTCCAAAAGTTATTCCCATATTAGAATATTATACAATCCAGTAAAAGGAGTTTCCCGTGCTAGAAATATGGGGTTAGAATTCAGTTCTGGTACACATGTATTATTTGTTGATGACGATGATTTTATTAGCGAAGGTTATTTAAAAGAAGTAATTAAGCAGGTTAAAAAAAATCCAAATGCTGTAGTTTTTACGAATTTCTTGAAGTTTTACAAGAATGGAGATATTGGCAATGATTATTTAACAAATACATACAACCAGTTAATCAATGATAATAAATTGTCCATTAATAAGTGTAGAAAGTTATTATCCTCATCTTGTGGAAAAGCAATTCCGTTGAATGTAATTAATAATATACGATTTGATAATAGTATTAAAATTAGTGAAGATGCATTGTTTATGTTCGAAATCAGTAAGAACTATAAATCATTAATATTATGTGGGACTTCAATTGCTTATTATAGGCGTGTAAGAGATTCATCAGCTTCTAGAAAAAGGAGTTCATTAATGGAAAAAGTCAAAGTTTATTCTATTAGTTCAATCAGTTTTACAAGGATATATCTTTCTTCTCCATTAAAATATAATTTAATGTTTTACTTATCTAGATTATTGGCTGCAAGTAAATTCTTTTTATTGACCTTAAAAAAATAGCAAATATGTTGATTTCAAAATTTACTACTTATTTAACCATAATAATATCTCTAATAAATCCTCTTAAGGTTAATGCAGATCAAATAGCATCATCAGCTTTTCCTATGATAATGTATGCAGTTCCGGGAAACGATAAAAGTTTTCAGGAGGTAAAGTCTTTAGGAATTAATTATGTTCATTTATATGGTTTGTCTAGAAATTCTCCCTCCCAATCAGGATTTGAAAAAATTAAGAATTATTTAGATTTGGCCAACAAATACGGATTAAAAGTTATGTTGGATTTGGACGGAAATGAATTGATAAAAGGGAATAATGTTAAGAAGATGCAGGATATTGTGGAAGCATTCAAGTACCATCCTGCCTTGGGTTATTGGTATTTATCAGATGAACCTGATAATAAAGGGATTACCTCTAGTCAGTTATTGCCTTATTATCAGATGATAAAAAAAGAAAGCCCAAATATTCCTATTGTTGTTTGTCATGCATGGACCAAGAATTGGTATAAATTCAATAATGTTCAGGATATAATTTTGCATGATATATATCCAGTTACTGGAGAAACTTTTCCAAATTCTAAATTGAATCATCAAACTGATTTTACATTTGCGGCGATAAATAGTTCAAAGGGAAAACATGTAATTCCAGTTCTACAATTTTTTAACTGGAAGTCAGGGGTTAATTCAAAAAGTCAAAAAACTTTAAAAGGATTTAGTGTTAATAAATTAAGGTACCCTACATTTGAAGAATTTAGATTTTTGTGTTTTAGTACAATTGCTCAAGGTGTAAATGGCCTTGCGTTTTATTCATTTGCTAGAAATAAGATGATTAATTCAAATTGGATAAATGAAGTAGCTTCGCCTATATTAAAAGAAGTTGTAACTTTTACTAATAAGGTGAAAGGTGAAAAAATGCAATTTAAGGATTTGTCTAATAAAAATTCTGGCTTTATTTTAAGTGAATGGAGTAACGGATCTGCGAAAGTTTATATACTTGTAAACTCTACCAATACGAAAAAATCAATTGATATTTATAAAATTGCAGGAATAAAACCAAGTAATTTAAAGTTAATTCAAAATTTGAATCAAAGGAATGCTAATCTTAATATTCAAGGAAATTCAATTATAGCTGATGTCAAACCTTGGGAAGTATTAATATTTGAAACGAATATATCGGATTAGGAATTAATTGAAAACTTTTGCCAGATAATAATTCACAAGTAATTCAAAAAATGGATAATTATTTTCTAGATATAAAAAAGATAAACATAATGCCAATTATTGTTTTATTGATTTTTTATATTCCTTCATCAAATGTTGTTGGTGGATTTCAATTTTGGTATTTGATTGCAATTGGTATTGTTTTGTTTGCCTTATCCTTTTGCAATAAATCGTCTTCGTTTTTTGTTCGAGCAGTATTTAGTTTTTTTTTAATTAATATTATCCTTTTGACAATTTCACTACTGGTTTCAGGGATCAATTTTGGAACACTGAAAGATTTTAATGAATTTATTAGACTGATTGGCAGCTTTAGTGTTTTTTTATTTTTCTATTACGGTTATTCGAAATCAGACAACAAGTTTCTTATTTCTTTTTTTAAAATTTTTTTAGTTATACAATTATTAGTTTGTTTTCTTCAATCTAACGATACTTTTAACAATCTAATCGGAGTTATTTGGAATACTGAAAAAGTATGGATAATGCGAAGAACGGGGACATTCGGAAATCCAAATATTCTGTCTATATTTAGTATTGCTGCCTATTCATTTATTTTCTTTAATTCTGGCTTAAGATCTAAAGTAATATTTGGATTAATTTTGTTTTTCGTGGTATTGTTTACGAGTTCAAAAACCGGAATGATATCTTTATTAATAATTTTGAACCTAAATTATCTTTTGCTAGGTAATATGATTAGCATTAAATCAATATTTTGGTTTTTGGTGTTTTTAGGAATAGTTGGATTTATTTCTTTTAAACTTTTGTATTTATATCAGAATGAATACCCTTATTTGGCTCAAATTGTTTCTATGTTTGAAAATGACATGAATGTAAATGAAATTAAAAGTATAGGTGACAGACAACTCATGTGGGACTCTGCCTTAGATAAATATAAATCTCTAAATTTTATTCAGAAAACATTTGGAATTGGTCCGGGAAAGGATACGGAGCAAAATGTAATAGATAATGAATTTTTAACAATTCTTTTAAAACTGGGTGTTGTTGGATGTATTTATTATTTCCTTTATTTTTCCTTTATAATGGTATTTCTTTACAGAAACATCAGATATATCTCTTCAAAAATTTTGTTTTCAGTGATGGTTCTATTTTTATTATCTTCCGGAAGTGCCTCTACTTTTATGGCATGGCATTTGTCTCTACTACTTTTTATGTTACTTGGTATAAATTTTAATGAGATAAATGTTGTTAATAGAATAACAAATTTGAATTACAAAATAATTGATAAATAAATAATTCTTATATGAAGATTCTATATATACATCAATATTTTATTACACCAAATGAGCCAGGTGGTACAAGGTCTTATTGGCTTGCAAAGGAGTTAATTGAAAGTGGTCATGAAGTAATTATGATCACCTCTTCAACAAAATTTGATGCCAATCTAACAATTTCTGATATAGAAGGAATAAAAGTTTACTATATCAAAGAAAACTATGATCAAAGTATGAGTATTATTCGTAGACTTTGGGCTTTTATTAGTTTTTCTGTTAAATCAATTAAAATTAGTTTTAAGATTAAGAATGTTGATGTAGTTTTTGCAACCTCTACACCTTTAACGGTTGGAATTCCTGCATTATTTTTAAAGTTTTTAAAAAAAATTCCCTACATTTTTGAAGTTCGAGACCTTTGGCCCGAAGTACCCATACAAATGGGAGCAATTAAAAACCCCATTTTAATTTTTTGTGCAAAAACTTTAGAGAAAATTATTTATAAAAATGCAAATCATGTTATTGCCTTATCCCCAGGAATGGCTGATGGAGTAGCTAAATATGTTCCAAGGAAAAAAGTCACTATGATTCCGAATATGTCTAAAATTGATGAGTTTTGGCCAAGAAATTTGAATTTTGCCTTAATGAGTGAACTAGGTTTAGATGAAAAATCTTTTAAAGTTGTTCATTTTGGGTCACTAGGTTTAGCTAACGGAGTTGAGTCAATAATTGAGTCTGCAAAGTTGTTAAGAAATAATCCAGAAATTGATTTTTTGTTTATTGGTGGAGGAGCAACAGAAAAGAGTTTAAAAGAAGAGTGTGAGCTAAACGAACTGTCGAATGTTAAATTTTTGGGAAAATTTCCTATGAAAGTTACATCTGAAATTGTGAACTTTTGTCATGTATCAATTGTAAGTTTTTTGGATATTCCGATTCTTTATACGAATTCTCCTAATAAACTTTTTGATTCATTATCCGCTGGGAAGCCTATTATTGTAAATTCCGCTGGCTGGACAAAAGATCTCGTAGAAGAGAATAGGTGTGGGTATTATGTCAATCCAAATGATCCTACAGACCTTGTAAGTAAGATATTGTTTTTGAAAGATAATTCAGAGGTATTAAAAGAAATGGGAAGATATTCAAGAATAATCTCTGAAAAAGTTTTTGATAAAAGTCTTCTCAGTAAGAAACTTGTGAAAACTATAGAAGGAAATGTATAAAAAATTTTTGAAAAGATTCATCGATATCCTTATCTCTTTAGTGAGTTTAGCTTTGTTATTTCCAGTTTTTGCCCTTGTCTTTGTTTGTTTATTTTTTGCAAATAATGGTTCTCCTTTTTTCTTTCAATCTCGACCTGGTATATATGGTAGAATTTTTAAAATTATAAAATTCAAAACTATGAATGACTATAAAGATTCTGAAGGCAATTTATTACCAGACTCAAAAAGACTAACCAAAATCGGTTCCTTTGTCCGCAAAACTTCTTTAGATGAAATTCCGCAGTTATTAAATGTTTTGAAGGGAGATATGTCATTAATTGGTCCAAGACCATTATTGGTTCAATATTTGCCATTATACAGCGAGCATCAATCAAAACGTCACATGGTTCGACCAGGTATAACTGGATGGGCTCAAGTGAATGGTAGAAATGCCATTTCATGGGAGCAAAAATTTGAATATGACGTGTGGTATGTGAATAATGTATCTTTTTGTATAGATATTAAGATTTTCTTTTTAACAATTAAAAAGGTATTTGTTAGAGAAGGTATTTCTGCTGAAGGACAGGCTACAATTGAGGCTTTTAAGGGAAATGAAAATGAATAGTATTTCTGTTATTGGTGCTAGCGGCCATGCTAAAGTCATTATTGATATAATTGAAGTACTTGAGTATTCAATAGAAAATGTCTATGATGAAGATATTAATAAAAATCATATATTAAATTATAAAATAGTTCATAATTTCACTAAATTTCCAAAACAGTCAATTATTGCTATCGGTAATAATTTTGTAAGAAAGAAAATTGCCAGTGGCAATTCTTTTTCAACGCCAGCTTTAATTCACCCAAGAAGTGTTGTTTCTAAATATGCTGTAATAGGCGAAGGCACAGTTGTTATGACCGGGGTTTCTATTAATGCAGATTCAAAAATTGGTAGTCATTGTATATTAAATACAAATTGTTCAGTGGACCATGATTGTAAAATTGCAGATTTTGTTCATATCTCCCCCAATGCTGCATTGGCAGGAAATGTAGAAGTTGGTGAATGCACACATATAGGCATTGGCGCATGTGTAATACAAGGAATAAAAATTGGCAAAAATTGTGTAATAGGAGCAGGTGCTGTAATAATAAACGATATATCTGACAATTCCACGATTGTCGGCAATCCAGGTAAAATAATTAAATGAAATTAACATATTAATCATGTCAGATAAGATTTGGCTTTCTTCGCCACATATGGGGGGCAACGAATTGAATTATATTCATCAAGCGTTTGAGGAAAATTGGGTAGCACCTTTGGGCCCTAATGTGAATGAATTTGAAAAGAGTTTAGAACAGTTTTTGAATGCTGATGTTCAAATCGCGGCATTATCTGCAGGTACAGCAGCCTTGCATTTAGCATTAATCGAATGTGGTGTAGGATATGGTGATGAAGTGATCTGTCAATCGATGACCTTTTCTGCTTCAGCAAACCCAATTGCCTACCAAGGAGCGATTCCCGTATTTGTAGATTCTGAATCGGAAACTTGGAATATTTGTCCGGAAGCACTTGAGAAAGCAATTGTTGATAGAATCTCAAAAGGTAAAAAGCCTAAGGCAATTATTGCAGTCCATTTATATGGAATGCCTTTCAAAGTTGATGAAGTGTTTTTAATTGCAAATAAATTCGAAATCCCTGTGATTGAAGATGCAGCTGAAGCATTAGGGTCTACCTACAAAGGAAAAGCTTGTGGTACTTTTGGTCGTTTTGGGGTATTAAGTTTTAATGGTAATAAGATTATTACCACATCTGGAGGAGGGGCATTAGTTTGTCATTCTAAGGAAGATAAAAATAAAGCGGTATTTTTAGCTACTCAGGCTAGGGACAATGCACCACATTATCAACATTCCCAAATTGGTTATAATTATAGAATGTCAAATATTTGTGCAGGTATTGGGCGAGGACAAGTGGAAGTTTTGAGAGATAGGATAGATTCTAGAAGAGCAATGTCCGCATTTTATGTTGATTTATTTAAAAATATTAGAGGAGTTGAGGTTTTAGTTGAGTCAAATTCTGATTATTTTTCTAACCATTGGTTATCAGCTGTTTTAGTTGATCCTGAACAAGCTGGGGTTACTAGAGAAGAATTAAGGTTAAGTTTATTAGACCAAAATATCGAATCTAGGCCTTTGTGGAAACCCATGCATTTACAGCCAATTTTTGCTGACTCACCATATTATGGAGAGAATGTTTCTGAAAACTTATTTGAAAAGGGGCTTTGCCTTCCCTCTGGATCAAATTTATCAGATTTGGAAAGAGAGCGTATTAAAATTAATATTTTAAGAATATTTAAAAAATAAAGTTAATCCCCCACGATAGAAAAATACCATTTTAAAAATATTTATTATTGTTAAAATCCTACATTTGTGGTTTAATATTATTATTGGTTCAATTTTTGACCGTCGATTTCATTGTAAATTTGAAAAAATGAGAATACTCCTGTGTTTAGTAATTATTCTGAGCTTATTCAGCTCCTGTGCATCTAGGAAAGATTTGGTTTACTTTCAACCGGATTCTACTGAGGTGCATACTTCATACGAGTTAAATGCTCCAAAACTTCAGCCTGGAGACATTTTGGCTATTTCTATAACAGCTGATGATATTAGAGCATCAGCTCCATTTAACCAGATTTCTCCATATAATAATTCAGGAACTCTTCAAAATACAAATCCTTTTATACCAACATATGCGATTGATATTAATGGCGAGATTGATTATCCAAAAATAGGTAAGTTAAAATTAGCTGGTAAAACAAGAACGCAAGCGATGGATTTAATAAGATCGGAAGTCTCGCGTTTTATCGTTAATCCGGGAATTAGCATGGAGATTAGAAACTTTAAGGTCACTATTCTGGGCGAAGTAAAATCTCCAGGTTCATTTTCTATTAATAATGATAGAATTACAATCTTAGAAGCACTAGGTTTAGCAGGAGATTTAACAATTAATGGTGTTCGAAATAACATTTTGGTAATTCGGGAACAGGATGGTATGAAAAAAGAGTATCGGGTGGATATTACAAAACGGGAATTTTTGAACTCTCCAGTGTATTATTTGGCTCAAAATGATGTTATTTATGTCGAACCTAACGGGGCTAGGATTCAGTCTTCAAAGTATACACAGAATACTTCTATTTTTGTATCAATAGCAAGCTTAATTATTACAATTGTAGCTGTAGTTGTTCGTTAATAAATAAATTTGTTTTCTATGAATAACATTCAATCATCAATCGCTGATGAGTCTAAAGACCAAGAGATTAATTTAAAACAATTATTTGAACAATATTCCTATTATTGGAAATGGTTTGTTGTTTCAATTTTCCTTTGTCTTCTTACTGCATTAATTTTTTTAAGATACGCAAATAAAATTTATAATATTTCGGCAAAAATATTGTTACAAGATGAAAATAAAGCTTCAGGTGAACTATCGGGGTTAACTGAGTTGGCCAATTTTACGGGAGGAGGTTCGGTAACCGCATTTGTTTTGGACCAAATTGACGTGATGAAATCAAGAAGGATATTTAATAAGGTGGTAGAACAAAACAAATTGAATATTAGTTATTTTGCGAAAGGCAATTTAAAGACTTCTGAATTGGTACAAAATCAATCGCCTTTTCGAATGATAATTCTAGAGCCAGATCATATGAGGCTAGATTCGGTTGAATATGATTTTTCAATAAAGAGAAAAGGGAATAAACTTGTTTTAATTGATGACTTGAATGGAAGTAGAGATTATTTATTAGGGCAGAAAATAGCAAGTCCGTTAGGTCCGATTATGCTTCTTCCTCAAGAGAATAAAAGAGATTTCGATTCGGAAATTGTGATTTCTTTTGTGCCTGTCAATATAGCAGTTGATAAACTGTTGAATGATGTGCAAATTTCTCCCAATAAAGAAAAGCAATCCTATGTTGTTAATTATTCCATAAATTCCGGCAATATCCCAAAAGCGGAATTAATTCTTAATGCCATTATTGATCAATACAATAAAGATGTGACTGAAGATAAAACTAGATTAAGTAGAGCCACGACTCAATTTATTGATTCAAGGTTGGATTTAATTTCTAAGAATCTAGCTGAAGCAGACTCTAAAGTTGCGGATTACAAAGATCGCAATAATATGGTTGATATGAGTTCTGAACTACAATTGTATATGCAGAATGCTTCCGATAATGAAAGAAAATTAGTTGAATATCAAACTCAATTAAAAATAGCGGAAATGATTGGTTCGGCAATTAATTCAAATGAGGGAAGTTTATTGCCAAGTAATTTAGGTGTAAACGATCAGTCTATAATAAATACTGTAAATAGTTATAATGAGTTAGTTTTAGAAAAAGAGGACTTATTAAAATCTGCTACTTCAGATAATCCTGTGGTTCAGAATGTTACAAAGAATATTAATGAGTTGGGGATTATCCTCAAGGTTTCTCTGGAAAATTATAAGAAAGGTTTACAAAGTAATGTTAGTTCATTGCAAAATCAGAAAAATAAGTTTGAAGGAAAATTAAACTCATTACCTAATCAGGAAAGGGGGTTTAAAGATATTTCAAGAGAGCAACAAATTGTTGAATCTTTGTATTTGTTTTTACTTCAAAAAAGAGAAGAAACCGAAATACAGGCTGCTGCAACTCCAGCCATTTTAAAGGTTGTAGATGAAGCATATGGTTCTGATAAACCAGTTTCCCCAAAAAAGATAATTGTACTTCTTGGAGCAATCATTGCTGGATTTATTATTCCATTTGGAATTTTATACATGAGGTTCCTATTGGATAACAAAGTTCATTCTAGGAAAGAAATTGAGGAAAAATTTAGTGCTCCAATATTAGGAGAGATCCCAAGTTCAGAGGATCCAGTAGTTAAAGATAATGACCGCTCATCGTTGGCAGAAGCATTCCGTATTTTAAGGACGAACGTATCATTTATGCTTGGTGCCAAAAAAGATTCTGCAGTGATCTTCGTGACCTCAACTACCTCTGGTGAAGGTAAATCCTTTGTGTCAACGAATATTTCTAGAATATTAGCAATGTCTGGTAAAAGAGTGCTGTTGATCGGTGCAGATATTCGCTCGCCTAAGGTTCTTGATTATTTGGGTTTGGCACATTTGCAACATACCAATATTGGTATTACACAATATTTGATTAATCCCGATATGCCAGTAGATAATATCATCATTCGTAAGCCAGCGCCTTATGATTTTGACATAATTTATTCAGGTTATATTGCTCCAAATCCTGCCGAGTTATTAATGAACGGTCATTTTAGGGAGGTGATTGATTATGGACGCGAGAATTATGATTATGTCATTGTAGATACAGCTCCAGTAAGTTTGGTAACAGATACCTTGTTAATTTCGGAGTTTGCAGACCTGACAATGTATGTTACCCGCGCGAATTATTTAGATAAACGTTTGTTGAATGTTCCCAAAGAATTATATGAACAAGGAAAATTGCGTAATATGGCAGTTGTTTTAAATGATGTCGATTTTGCTAGAGGCTATGGCTACGGTTATGGTTATGGCTACGGCTACGGCTATGTGGATGCGAGCTCTGTATCGTTGAGAGCGAAATTGATGAAACAATTTAAAAAACTATTTAGTGGAAAATAACTTTGATGTCCCATTAAAAGTTAAAATTATTTTTAAAATATCTTTAATTTAATTCGTTTAATAAAATTTTAGACAGAACGGAGTTGAAACATAGGCTGTAAGATAAATCTGACAGCCTATTTTTCAATAAAAATATGTTTTCTCGCAGGTGGTATCATTTCTTGGTTCTTATTCAATTTTGGTAAACTTTCATTAAATAATTGCACATTAGTATCCTCACTACGAATTACATATTTGACTACTGAATTATTTTTAATACTTCTTTGGTATCCACCATATCAAGTAAAAATCGAATCGAAATATCGAATTGACAGCAAATTGCTGCTCGACCAATATTTAACTTTTATAAAACCCTTAGTTATTTAGTGCATTATGGCATCAACTTTGTTAATGTTTGCTTGGAGCGCGAACCTTTCCCTTTTGGTTTGGAGTTCAATTTTTAGATTGAAATATTAATTATTAATGGATATAGTTGGCCTGAGAAGATACTTCAAAAAAGACAGCCCAAGATGGGTTATCTTGCTTATAGATATGCTAATAGTGGTTTTTTGCTATTACCTTTCGAATTTTGTGATCAATAGCTTTAAGGGTAGATTTGCTATAGAAATGATGTTCAAGAAATCCATTTTTCTGGCAGTAGTTTATTACAGCTCATTTTTATATTTTAAAACCTACAGAGGCATCGTTCGCCAGACTGGTTTTCGTGATGCATGGGGAATATTCAAGGCAGTTTTTGCGGCATGGGCAATATTGATGGTTGTTTCGACTATAGTTCGGATGAACTTTGATCAAACGAGTTTCAGCCAGTTCTTTAGGCCTTCTTATGCCGTTCTATTTACCCATGCTTTCTTTACAACGGTTTGTTTGGTAGCTGCCAGGGTATTTTATAGGACTATCTATGAAAACTTCTTTTTCCGAGGTCGTGAAGTTGAAAATGTTTTGATTTTTGGAGCTGGGAATATGGGAACCACTACCCTGAACCTTCTGAGAAATGATACTCGGAAAAAAGTTAAGGTCGTGGCCTTTGCTGATGATAATCCGAATAGGATTGGCAAGCTTATCAATGGTTATAAGATTATCAGTATGGACCGCTTGGCCAAAGAATTTGTTGAGAGGCTTAAAATTGATAGTATCATTATTGCTCTTGATGACAATAATAAGGATCGCTTATCCAAGATATCTTCCCAAATAGAACCATTGCCAGTTAAATTAAAGATTATGCCAACATCCGCGAAATTGATGAGCGGTAAAGTAGCGACCAGGCAGTTGAGAACCCTGAAGATTGACGATCTTTTAGGACGAGAGGCCATTAAACTGGAAAATCCGTTAATTCACGAAATGATGCGTGATAAGGTAATCTTAGTGACTGGAGGTGCTGGTTCGATTGGGTCAGAATTGGTTAGACAGATCAGTTTTACTGATTTTGAAAAGTTGATTGTGGTAGATCAGGCTGAGTCTGCATTATACGACATCCAACAGGAGCTCAAGGCAAATTGCCATAAGGATACTATTTTTATGGTGGGCAATGTACGTGATAGACAGTTTATGGATTCTGTTTTTGAACATTACAGACCGCATATTGTCTTTCATGCGGCAGCCTATAAACATGTTCCATTGATGGAGCAAAACCCATATGAGTCAATTTTAACAAATGTTTGGGGTTCAAAGAATTTAGCCGACATGGCCGATAAATATGGCGTCGAGAAGTTTGTCATGGTTTCAACCGATAAGGCTGTGAACCCTACGAATGTGATGGGGGCTACGAAAAGAGCAGCAGAAATCTATGTTTCTGCATTGAATAAAAACAGTAGGACCAACTTTATAGTTACTCGGTTCGGAAATGTGCTTGGTTCTAATGGTTCAGTTATTCCATTGTTTGAAAAGCAACTGAAGCGAGGCGGACCATTAACAGTTACCCATCAAGATATTACCCGTTATTTCATGACGATCCCTGAAGCCTGTCAATTGGTTCAAGAGGCAGCAGTAATGGGGCAAGGTGGAGAGATTTACGTATTTGATATGGGTAAGCCGGTGAAAATCATGGATCTTGCGATTCGTATGATACGCTTGAAGGGTTATAATTATCCCGATGATATTGGTATCGAAGTGACCGGGTTAAGACCTGGTGAGAAAATTTATGAGGAACTATTGGCTGATAATGAGAATACAACCAAGACTCATCATGAGAAAATTATGATTGCTAGGGTAAGGACAGAGGAATTGGATTTGAATATGAGAAGGATCGAAAACCTTTGTACTCAGGTAGCCGAACAGGGAGCTAACCATAACCCAATGGTTCTTGTAGAATTGATCAAGGTAATAGTACCTGAATATATTTCTAAGAACTCAGTTTTCGAACGGTTAGATAAAGTGGAGGTTATTAAATAAAATATTCTGTGTTTTATTTGGTATTCTTACCAATTTTGAAATATATGAATATTCTGTAGAAAGCTAACCTCAGTAATCTGGACAAATAAAAAATCGCCATCTGCATTTAGAATTTGTTAAAGAATTCTGGTGGATATTGACCCCTCAAATAAGGGTTTGGGCAATTTATTCTGGAGCAAGCTGACTCTTCTTTCTTGATATGGTCATTTTATTCTTGGACGATGTTGACCACTATATAATACAATGGCCGGTAAATCAAGAGACATGAGTCAGATCAAACAGTTAATACGATTGCACAGGGAGGATTATCCCATTAAAACAATAGGCCATCACCTTTCCATCAGTAAGAATACGGTGAAGTGAAGGGATATTCTGGTCAATATTGGCAGAAAGGGGTCAACATGACCAGATTATTCATATAGAAGGGGGAATGTCCAAATATTAAAATTACTGTAGATTAATCTGGTTTAATTAGGTGGTTTTTTTTCTGAACAATTGATCAATTTCTATTTCTAATGCATTTGTTAATTCCAGTAAGGTGGAAAACATAAAGTCTTCTTTGGCATTTTCAATATTACTTATTTTAGATTTATCCAATCGTGCTGTTTTTTGTGCTAATTGATTTTGTGTCAATAGAGCTTTTTTTCTTTCTTTTTTGAGATTATCACCAATTCTTTGATAGATATTTTTGTATTTATTTATCATGAATAATTATTTTCTAAAAAATTGGCAATATTGCCAATTTTTATTTTTATATTTGAATATATTAATGCGACAATAAATGTGAATTTTATTTCACATACGATGTCTCTCGTTTGAGAAAACCGGCAATTTTACCTACGAGAAGATCGCGAGTTCGCCATTATCTATTGGATTATTTATATCTTCGTTGATAAAGTACCCGATAGGGCGAGCTTTGCGTCAATCTTTTTGGAGGTGATAGCAGAAAAATCTCGAGTAGGTTATACTGCAAGGGTTCCATGCCGGTTTCCCACAACCATTAAGTTGCAAGGTTCGTCCTATTGATTTTCTAATTCAATAAGAACTGAATAAGCCTTATCGAGTCACATCGTTTTTATAAACTAAAATGAATATGAAAACGAATTCAAAATCCGCTAGGAAAAACTTTCATGTAATGCGCAAACTGCACAGATCATGGTTTTCCAAAACAATTTTGTTTAAGAACATCTTCTGTTCACCAGAATAATTATCTGTCAAAATATCAGGAAACAGAAGGGGCCTTTGAATCATAGTTTCCAGGCCGAACCCCTTATGTAATCCTGTTCCTCCAGTCATCCTTCAAAAAAAGCAAAGGCCCATTGACCATAGTTAGGACTAATAACCCTGTTTATTTCTCGACAATCTAAAGCTAGGTTAATTTTTCCAGACTGTCAAAATTCCTTTAAGAGCTTACGGGGCTAAAGATCCGTGAGGGTGGCTGGTATTTTTCCAAATTACCTGAAAATCAGTTCTTGGTATCCTATTATGAGATGCAATTTACAAAGACTTTTTTAGGTTGGTCAACTATTCACTACAGGGGACCCATGTTTAAGCAGGTGTTCTTGCAATCATTCTACCAATGAAACTAAATTATCTGATCAAAAATTTACTACACTTAAGGCCTGCCCCAATCCTTCTTAGTAGGGTGGAGACAATAGGCCTTCCCGAATTATCAATGAAGAAATTAATCTTACTATTGTTTTCATGTTGTTTCAGTTTGTTTAATAATCAGTTAGACGCCCAGGAGCCCCTAAATGGGGCAAATGGGCAAACTGAAATCAGGGGAACAATAAAGGACGCACTGACCGGCCAGGGTGTGCAGGGTGCCACCGTTAGGATCGGTAAACTCGTTGAGATGAGCGATGCCTCCGGCATGTTCTTGCTCAAGGGACCATTCGAATCTGACAGACTGGCCATATCCCACCTCGGATTCAGGGATACCAGCATTCTTTTGACCAAGATCTCAGGCCTGACCGATATCTTCCTGGTCCCAGAGGGGAATCAGATCCAGGAAGTGCAGGTCCTGAGCACCGGATACCAAGATATCCCCAAAGAAAGGGCCACTGGGAGCTTTTCTTCTCCCGACAGATTGATGTACGGCAACAGGATACAGTCCAATGTCCTTGAAAGGATCGAGGGCATAACAAGCGGCCTGGTGTTCAACAGTAAGGGCATCCGTGCACCTGGGGACGGGAACGAAATGAACATTCGCGGCCTTAGCACCATACATTCGAATTCCCAGCCACTGATCGTTCTGGACAATTTCCCATTCGAGGGCAATATCGAATCCATCAATCCAAACGATGTTGAGTCCATTACGGTATTGAAGGATGCGGCGGCGGCTTCAATTTGGGGCGTACGTGCCGGAAACGGAGTGATCGTCATCAATACCAAGAAGAACAGGGTTGTAACGGCCCCTGAAATTTCCATTAGCTCGGGCCTTACCTATTTCAGCAAACCGGACCTGTACGCTGACCCCAACTTTATCTCTTCCAGTTCCTATCTCGAGCTGGAGGCGAAACTCTATGACCTGGGCTTTTATCAGAACACGCTCGACAATCCAGGTTTTCCCGTAATATCTCCCTATGTATATGCCCGGAAAAGAAACGGAGATGGAGACTTGAGCGACCGGGAGTTCCAGCAGATGCAAAAAGACTGGGAAAATATGGATTATCGGAAGTACCTCCTTTCAAAATTCTACAGGAACCAGGTCAAACAGCAATATTTCGCCTCCCTATCGGGTGGGAACGGTGTCCATCGGTACTATTCCTCCATTGGCTACGACCGTAACCTCCAGGATCAGGTAAGGAACAAGGATGATAGGACGACCATTGTCCTGAACGATGCCTATAGGATCGGCCAGAGGTGGGAGATAGAGGGATCGTTCGCCCTGCTGTTCCTGGGCTCTGAGAGGAACCCCGCTCTAAATAATGCGACATCCGCATTTAACGGCACGCTATATCCCTATGCCTCTCTCACCGGGAGTGAGCCGGTTTTTTCCAGGATATCGCCATTCTATCTTGACCAGATAGCGGACAGGGGATTCCTGGACTGGAGATATTTCCCCATGGACGAGCTGTCCGATGACCTCCAGACCACAATGCTAAGGGACTTTACGGTAAGGGCCAACCCACGGATCTCCTATAGGATATTGGATAACCTGAAGGCCGAGGTGCAGTACCAGTACCTTGGTGGGTTCTCCGATACAGAGACCGTTAGGAAGATGGAAAGTTTCCATACCAGGAATGAGGTCAACAGGTATTCAAGGCTCGATCCTACGGGGCGTGTTGTCGGATACAATATGCCATTGGGGGACATCATGTCAGGTGCCGGAACAAGGACCCTTTCCAACCAGTTCCGGGGTCAGCTCAATTACCG
Organism: Sphingobacterium sp. BS-2; assembly: GCF_046161205.1. NCBI lineage: Bacteria > Pseudomonadati > Bacteroidota > Sphingobacteriia > Sphingobacteriales > Sphingobacteriaceae > Sphingobacterium > Sphingobacterium sp. BS-2. The sequence continues at coordinate 375,576 of NZ_JBIXGO010000021.1, read as the reverse complement.
GCTCAAGGGCGATCGGTTCTCCATGGACGCTATCGCCGGCCTGGAGGCCAGGTCGCAGACCATAACTTCCGAAACGTTTACCTTTTACGGTTACCAGCCCGGCTCGGGTAGCATAGGGGAGGTGGACCATGTGGACTATTTCACCCTGAACCCATCAGGGAATGCATCCATTCCCGCGGGCTCTTCCTCCAATAGGTATTGGGACAGGTTTAGGTCGTATTATGCAAATGTGGGGATGACCTACCTGGATCGGTACGTCCTTACCGGCAGTGCAAGGATCGATCAGTCCAACTTTTTCGGCGTGCGGTCCAACCAGCGGTCCGTACCCCTGTGGTCCACTGGAGTGAAGTGGAACCTGTCACGCGAGGGATTCCTGGATAAGGTGGCCTGGTTTCCGCAGACGGTCCTCAGGATGACCTATGGATGGAGCGGTAACCTGGACCGGAGCGCAGCGGCCGTAACCACGCTTAAGGTCGCAGGGAGTTTCGCCGAACTCTCCAAGCTCCCATATGCAAATGTTTCCAATTATGGCAATTCCTCCCTGAGATGGGAAAAGGTCTCAACGCTGAACCTTGGTGCAGATATAACTGCCTGGAAGGGCAGGATGGACCTCTCCTTGGACTATTACATCAAGCACGGTAGGGACCTCATGGGACAGCAGATCTTGGCCCCTTCATCGGGACTTACCGAGGCCAGGGGCAATTTTGCACAGATGACAGGAAAGGGACTGGACATGGAATTGGGCGTCCAGGCCCTGAACGGTCCCGTATCCTGGAATTCCAACATACTGGTAAGCTGGACAAAGGACAGGATCACGGAATATTCGGCAGCGGCCCTTCCCTCTGCCGTAGCGGGGGGCGGGGACCAGGTCTCTCCGGTCGTGGGCAGACCTGTCTATGGAATATTCAGTCTGCCTTGGCGGGGACTTGACCCCCAGACGGGCGATCCCCAGGGGACGGACGGTGAGGGGAACATCAGCAAGGATTACCAAGAGCTCGTTAATCCTTCCGACTACGGAGACCTGGTATATTCAGGACCGGCAAGACCGACCTGGTTTGGAGGCTTCAGGAACACGCTGTCCTTCAGGGGGATGGAGCTGTCCTTCAACCTGATGTTCAAATTGGGATATTTTGTCAGGCGCAGCAGCGTGAACTACGGACAGCTCTATTCCTCCGGCCGCATGCACAGGGACTTTGAGGACAGGTGGACCTCGCCAGGTGACCAAAGGACAACCTCGACGCCTTCCATGGCATACCCATCGGACCCTAACCGGGATTCCTTCTACCTGCGGAGCGAGGCCCTTGTGGAGAGCGGCTCGCAGATTAGGTTCCAGGACCTTTCCTTCAGTTATAGTTTCCCAAAGGGGAGCTCCATATTCAGGGCGGTCAGGAATCCGAAACTGAGCTTCTACATGGACAATGTAGGGCTGTTGTGGAAGGGGAGTTCCCTTGATCTTGACCCTGATTTCCCCAGGAGTGGGATACCATCATCCAGGAGCTACGCACTTGGGATATCGTTTAACCTATAAATAGAACCTATGAAAAACTTGATGTACATATTGTCGGCGGCAATTATCGCCCTGACGGGCTGCAAAAAGGGATGGCTGGACCAGAAGCCCGACCTGGCGCTCACCGTTCCCACAACTATCGAAGAATACCAGCTGCTCCTGGACAACAGGACCGTCTTTGGCGTAAACCTGCCTGGACTGGGAGAACTGGGGACCGATGATATCTACCTGACGGATGCCATCTGGAACTCCCTGGGGAGTCCGTTGGAGCGCAATTCCTATATCTGGGCCAAGGATGTCTTCCAGGGTGCCCAAGTGGGCATCTGGAACAGTGGCTATAAACAGATCTTCCAGGCTAACATAGTCCTGGACGAGATCGAGGGGCTCGCCAGTAAGGCGGGTCCGGAAACTGCAGCCTATAATTCACTGAAGGGCCAGGCGCTGTTCTACCGGGCAGTATGCTACTGGATGTTGGCGGACCATTTTTGCAGGCCATATGACGGGACTGAACCGAACGGATTGGGCCTGCCGCTGAACCTTGATTCCCAGCCCGCCAAGGTCCTTGGGAGGTCCACTCTGAAGCAGACCTATGACCAGATCATCTCAGATCTCACCCAGGCAGAGTCCCTGCTCCCTGAATCGGTACCCTCGCCCACCCGACCTTCCGCTACGGCGGGCCGGGCCATGCTGGCCAGGGTCTACCTGGCCATGGATGATTATGGAAAGGCCCTGTTCTGGGCCTCGAAGGTCAAGGGCAGCAGGGAATCCCTGCTGGACTACAGTTCTCTCGATCCGACGCTTTCCAGCCCCATCCCGACCTTTAACCGGGAGGTGATATGGCATGCCGAGACGTCACAGTACGCAGCCCATGCCAACCTGGTTGGCCTGGTGGACACGCTGCTTTTTGATTCGTATTCCCAGGATGACCTCAGGAAGTCCATACTCTACAGCCGGTCTGCCAAGGGCATCCAGTTCAGGGGGAATTACAGGGGGACCAGGTTCTTCCCGTTCTGTGGACTGACACAAGCTGAGGTCCTGCTGATCATGGCAGAGTGCCAGGTCCGGACGGGGAGATCAGGGGAGGGGATGGAAACCCTTGGCGTGCTGCTGAAGAACAGGTACCAGGGGGATCCTGAGCTGGCCCTTGCGCAGGACCCACTGGACAGGGTCCTTCAGGAAAGGCGCAAGGAATTGGCTTTCCGTTCGATCAGGTGGAGTGATCTCCGCCGGCTGAACAGGGACCCAAGGTACGCCAAGGTGATAACCCGGGAACTCAATGGATCGCGCTACAGATTGGAGCCCAATTCAGGCCTGTACGTTTATCCCATCCCTGAAAATGAGGTGCAATACAATAAATTAGAACAAAACCCACGTTGATTATGAAAAAAATACTAGTATGTTATTGGTTATGCATCGCCGCGCTCCTGTCGGGTGCCGGTACGGCATTGGCCCAAGAGAGTTCGGAAATAGAGATCGTTGCCCCGGAAGGACACCTGGGTGACACCTTGTTCGTTGAATACTGGAACGAGATCGTAAATGTGCATAACTTCCCTCAGTCCAAGAACAGGGTGAGATTCCCTGTCATGCCCGTTGAGGGCAGGTACGTATTCCAGCTGCCAACGGGTGAGGAGACCTATTTCCGTTATGGTTGGGGATTTAGCCAAAGGGGGACGCTGTTGAGCCCCTTTGTAACGTCGGTCTTCAAGATTGATAATGGTGATAGCATAGTAATAGAGGGCAGTACCCTGGAGGACATTACCTTCACTGGAAAGGGGTCGGAAAAATATCGGGCCTGGCAATCCATTGTGCTGTGCGATAAGGTAAGCTCCAACAATTGGTGGGACCTCCGATCGTCCGTCTTTGACCGAAGATCCATTGCCGATATCGGAGCAATGATCAAGGAAAGGTTCGATTATGTCAGCTCCGGCAAGCTTTCGCTCCTGGAAAGGTCAAGACATGAAATCCCTGAAAGTGACTATGCACGGATGTATCTGGAAATCATGTCCATGGACCATACTGTGGCCCTCGATATGATCGACATTTTCCTCCTGAAGAGGACGCCCGGGTACTTTCGGGACTGTCCCGACCAGCAGACGCTCCAAGAAGCGTATTCCCGACTTTTTGTAGAAATGGACCTAAAGGAAAAGTTCCCGGAAAAGGTCATCAACAGCTCTCTTTTCTATCCGGCCTATCTTGGGTTCCGGACAGGGATCCAGATGAAGATCGAAAATCGGTTTGATTACGATAGCCTGTTTACGGGGTTCCATGGAAGGTTGAAGGAAAGGTTGCTTACTATCTTCTTTATCAACAATTCACGGCCCCTGGATACCCAGCAGCTGGCCTATTCGCGAAAGCGTCTAAGCCGGGATGTCAGGGACCCTGTCTTTACAGCAGAACTCGGACAGTCCGTCATGAAGGGAACCGAGGATACCTCCTATCTCGACATGCAGCTCACCGATCAGTATGGAAAGACCTTCCGGCTGTCCGACTTTCGGGGGAAGGCGGTCTTTATCGATTTCTGGTTTACGGGATGTGCGGGATGTAGTGGATATTACCAGACCGTTATCTCCCATGCAGCGAAAAAGGCAGATAGGGACAAAGTGGTGTTCGTGACCCTTTGCGTGGACAAGGATAGGGACGTCTGGCTGGAATCGGTCAGTTCCGGTGATTATACTTCCGGGGAAGCCGTGAACGTCCTCCTGGAGGGAGGTACGGCATCGCCGATCGTAAAGACATTCGGTTTGGTGGGATTCCCCCAACCTGTACTGCTCGATACGAAGGGACGGATCTTCAGTACCTCATCGCAGGACCTTAGATATGACGGGCCGGAAGGACTGTTGAGGACAATAGATTTGGCGTACAGGGCAAAATAAAAAATAGGCCTATCCGTTGGGATAGGCCTTTGGTTATAACTCTGTTTACAGACGATCCCCTTTTTGAAGGGACCCTGCTACCATGGTGCCGGTGGGGTTGTCCCCGACCGAAGGTGCGGTTGGTTCCGACCACTCTGCACTGCAGTTCTTACTTGGATCGGTGTCAAGGCATATTTCTGCCGGATGGTACTCATAGTCCAATGGGTTAGTGGAACTGTTACTTCCTGACACCCTGATAAAGCGATAATCACTGGCCTTGGATTGCCTGGAGATTTCCTTGGCGCTTACGGCAAGTCCAATCACGGTCAGTCCCAGTAGGAACGAACCCGATAATTTTTTGAAGTTGTTCATGATGTTGTTCTTTTATGGTTTATAATATGTTTTTTTTTCCAGAGGACCAGATTCCCAGTGCCAGTATGACCACATTGAAGACCAGGTGTTCCGTCCATCCCAAGGAACCGATCACCCCGCCGCAGTGGCAGAGCTTCTCCTTCACCAGGCTGACCATCAGCAATAGGTACAGCGTGAATATGGCCATGAGGATTACCGAGAGCCCAAAGGAAAGTCTTTGGACACGGCGTTCCGGTACGACCATGCCCAGGGCCAGCACGAGCTCCAGGATAGGAATGCCCCATCCGATGGCCTCTGGGAAATGGCCGATGATCGGGACCCTGGAGATCCCCTTTGTGAAGGGGACGTGGTCCAATAGTTTACTGTAACCAGTGTAGGCGAACAGGAAGACATAGGACAGTCTCACCAAGTTGCGCCATCCAAGGGGACGGGATAGAGAGGGTCTGTTTTTGGTTGGTACCGAGCACGGATATCTGCCGTGGCCGGTACCTGGATCGTCTGAATAATTCTGCATATCGGTAATTTTTGGACTAAGGAAATGGTCATGGAGTTTCTGTGCCAAAAGAATCTTATCCCCTGGGCAACCTGTTTTATTGGATCCTCCCCCGGACGGGGGGAATACGGCATGTTTCTTCGGTGTCAATTTCATGGTCAGTGTGATTTTATCGGTTATATCATCGGAGCGGAATCCCTTGGTCTTCGCGGTCACGTCCCGGAACGGATGGATGGCCAGCGGCGGGAAATTAATGGACCTTCAGCGTTCCATCGGCAAATGCCCGGGATTACCGGCTCATATTGTATCCGGTCCGGTTTGGGCTTTCCGCTCATGGCCCGGCTCCCCTTTCCGGTAGGTGCAGGTGGCTGCGACCGGTCATGTAAAGTTCCGCAGAACATCTGGAAATCTGGAACGGAATTCCCCCAGGTGATAATTCCAGGGACCAGGTTCTGTTTTTGGCGGTACTGAGAGAAGGTAGGTGGGATCGTAGGCCAAATGCGGGACAATATCCCGGTATCGGGGCAGACTTGATGGGTAAATTCGCCCAGAGAGGTATCCTGTACCTTGTTGTAGTGTGCTGGTTATCAGTATTTTATATTCTTTTCTGCTGCGCAGGATGCTGTTTTTAACGTACAGGATGCTGTTTTTTCCATTTTTTGGAGGTTTGCCGGGATCCGTCCCGCGCAATCCCTTTTTGGGACCTTTTGGTTTGCAGGTATCCATAAGTTCTACCATCTTTAGCATAGGATCCACAGAAGTCTTCGAGGCCTGAAGCCGCAGACCTGGTGCGAGACCAGGAAATTATCACAATTAATTTGGAGGACCCAACAATGGAATGTCAACTGCGAGAGTTTCGCTATGGCATGCTCTCTGACCTACCCCTTTCCGGGGCGGAGACAAGGGAGCTGAGCGAGGTAACCGGGGAAGACCCGAAATGCAACATCGTATTTCCCTGACCGCCCGAGGAGCTGCGCACGGCAAGAACCGTGCGCATTCCCCCTTAGGCCCCTCTGCGACATCCATGTGGCCGACCGATGGACCGTTCAATATGCACAACAGAGAACCGCAACCACTCCCAGGTGACACCGACAGGGTGTCATTTCTACCTATATCAACTGAATTCGCCTATTTTTCTGCCAACATGGGCCACATTTTTCCCGGATACGGCCTGCGGGGCCAGACCGCCGTTTACCGCAGGCTCAAGGACTACGCATCATGGCAGGCCAGGCTGGACCTCCGGGATGGACTGGGAAAGATATCCCCCCAGGCCCACCTGGGAGAACTCTCCTGCGCCGGCCCCGCCATGTACGTCAGCTTCCATTTCGGTTCCTACCGTACCCTTCCCCTGGAGCTGCTTGCCGGCGGGAGGTCCGTGTGCGTCGTGCTCTCGGGTGACCTGCTGGCTGCCTATGGGGAATACCATGCCGGGCTAATGGGGACCGGAATGCCCAGTGCGGGCCAGGGGAGGCTTTACCTGGCAAGCGCAGATGACCCCTCGCTGTTCTTCAGGCTGCGCGGGATGGTGAAGGCCGGAGCGCACATCTTCGTCTATGCCGATGGCGGGCACGGCGCCAGGCGGGACCCAGCTGGAAAAGGGCTCGCAAGGGTCCAGCTCGGCAGCGCTGCAGTGATGGTGCGCTCGGGGTACCTGGAAATCGCCCACCTGCTGGACCTTGAGGTCCATCTACTGCTGGACCATTCCCCCGGACCGTTCCAGCCCATGGGAGAGGGCAGGAGCATATCCTGTTACAAACTCCCCCGGAGAGGGTCAAGGGTAGATTCTGTGCGGGACGGCCTCGGGCTGCTGTATGCAAAGTTCCAGCAGGCGCTCCTGGAGTGCCCCGAGCGATGGGAGGCCCTTCTGTACCTGCACCGCCATAGCCTGCCCAGATCCCACATTGGTGGGTGGGGACCGCAAGGGAGGCTTTTGGGATTCACCGACGGGAAAAGGGCATATGCCCTGGACAGGTATACCTACAGGAAGTACCCCCTGGTGCCCCCCGGGTGTCCGGAGGCCCCAGGGGGAGGGGGCTGGTTCTGAAAAATATTTCATAAATTGGGGGGATCACCGCGGGCCCGCTTGGGCCCTGCCAGACCAATTCGGCCTATGATCGCAATAAGGACAACGCTCTTCAGGCACACCGCTGCCTGGATCCTCTACGGATTCTATTTCTACACCGTCAACGCCCTGGGGAACCGGGACCTGGGCATAGTGACCGCACTGTGTTCCATGCCCCTGTTCATGTTCGTCTATTACGGGATATCCCATGCGCTGAACGTGCTCCTTTTCAACAGGAGGTACCTGGCGGCCGCACTGACGGCCTCGGCAGTGTATGCAATTGCATTGGCAGTGCTCTATCTCCTTTCCCACCCCTCCTCGCACTGGGGATCGGCCTTTGACGAGTACATGACCGGCGGGGACTTCAAGTTGAGGATGTTCGCCCAGACCTACCTCAAGCTGGTGGGCAATTTTACGGTTTTTGCGCTCCTGCGGTACCAGTTCAGGCTCCGGGACATATGGAAGGGGCGCGAGGACCGGGAAAGGTCAAAGAGGCGCCGTTACGAATACACCGTCCTTGCCCACCAGGTCTCCCCGCACATGCTCGCCAATGCCTTCCAGTCCCTGGACGGCCATCTGGCACGGACCTCCCCGCAGATGCGCCAGGGGGTGCTCGAGCTGTATTCGCTGATGAACCATTTCATGGCCTCGTGTGATCCAAATGCCCCCAGGACCGTTCTCCTGTCCGACGAGATCAGGGCGGCCAGGCAGTTCATTGCCGTCGAGCAGGGGATATCGGGGCGCTCCGATGGATTCCTCTGGGAGCTCTCAGGGGACATGGGGTCCGCTTCGGTCCCCGCGACCACGCTGATCACGCTGGTGGGGAACGTATTCAAGCACGGGGGGATCTCTGGGGAAGGACCCAGGGGCAGCATCTCCATCCGTGCCGGCAGGGACGGGTTCGGGATCCGCGTGGTGAACCCCCTTGGAGGTCCGGCGAAAGGGAGGCAGCAGGGCCACGGAACGGGCCTGGCCAACCTCAGGGGAAGGCTTGAATTCGTTTTCGGGGACGGCTTTGAGCTAAGGCACCGCCCGCACGGGGGGACGTACATCGTAGAGCTGGAAGTATATTATGACACAAAACATAGAATGAAATGAGGAAATACCACGCCATCATCATTGATGACCAGCAGTCCAGCATCGACCTGCTACTGGAATATTTTGACCGGACCGAGCTGGTCCAGGTAGACGCACACTTCACCGATCCGATCAGGGCCCTTGCCCACGTGAGGGAAAATGTGGTGGACCTGGCCATAATAGATATCGACCTGGGGTCCAGGATGGACGGGTTCGACTGGATTTCCGCCGCGCCAAAGCGCGGGATCCGGTTCATCGTGTACACAGGGTTCCGGCACTTCGAGGACCAGGGTTACCTGATGAACGCCGTTGACGTGCTGCTCAAGCCGGTCAGCTACCCCAGGTTCGCCATTGCGCTTGACCGCCTGGACTCCCGCATCCGACTGGATGAAGGTACGGGCAGGGACCTGGACTCACTCGAGCACTGGTACGATTTCCTCCAGATCAAGAAGGACGGGAAGTACATCGGCCGGATTGTGTGGTTCAAGGACATCCTGTACCTGCAGGCCAGCGGGAAGCTGGTCCTGATACACCAGGCCACCGATACCGAGGTGCTGATCTGCAATTCGACCCTTGCCCATGTCTATTCCAGGCTCCCCAGGAAATGGTTCAAACAATGTGCCAGGGGCGTGATCATCAACACCAAGTTCTTCCATTCATACACCGGAAGGAAGGTAAGGATGGTCAACCATGGGAAACTGCTTCCGGTAGGTAACCTTGCCAAGTACGCTGAATTCAGGGCCTTCCTGGAGTTCAACCAGGTGTGACGCTTCATCGAGGGTAAGCACGGCACCGAAGTGCCGTTCCGATACCATGGGGTCCTCCCTTGGAAAAACGAAAGATGAAAAAATTAAACCTAAAGGTAATGAACTATTTTGATGGACTACTGGACAGGACCAGCAGCGGGGAACACGTCCCTTCGGAGGCCAGCGGGGCACAGGGAGACCTGGTGGCGGAGATAGCCGCTAGAACGGACCGGTTCCTGGCAAAGATCAGGCGTTCTGCCCTGGACAGGCCGCTGGACGAGGGGGTCTCCCGCAATATCAATGCCCTCTATGTCCGGGCGAGCGCACTGATGGACAGGGCGGCCAGCGAGCGCTCTACTGGCCGGGCAGGTACCGGGCATATAGCCGCAGAGGTCCTGCGAAGTATGGGATCCATCCTTGAAAACCTGGAATCGGCCTATCCCGGAATCCTGGGACCAGAGCTCGCGCTTGGGAAGGGTTCCAGGCTCAGGAAGTTGCCTGAGCTGAGGGAAAGGTTCCTGCAGCTGAGGGAAGACATTCCAGAAGGGGAGATCGGCGAGGCGTTCGCACAAAAGGTCCTGGACTTTACCCAGGTGGACCGCAAACCGAGCGTCCCGCTGACCCGCCGGTCCGTGACCTACATGGAGGAACTCCTGCGGAGGCTGGGCGACTGGGACCCGCTCCACCAAAGTGGCCACTTCACCGCCATGGAAAGTTTCCTGGTGTACGTTAACTTCAACAGCAAACGGTGCATGGACATCATCCTCTCGAGGATAAGGTCCAGGTTAGGGGAGGAGTGCCGGGGGGCGAAGGAGACGCTGCTGGCCCTGCTCGATATCCAGAGGGATTTTGCACAGCTGCACAGGAAGGAAGACCTGTGGCTGAATCCCGGTTACCTTTCCGTCGGCAGTTTCGTGGAATCTTTCCTGGAGAGCGAGATAAACTTCTGCAGCGGGGCGATCCGGGCAGTTGGAGAGGACGGGATCCTGAATGGGTTCAGGAAGAGGAATGTCAACAAGCTGACCTGTAACCTCTCAGCTGACCAGATAGCGATCATCCTGCGCCTGCTGGACGAGGAGAGGGTGGTCGATGCACGCTCGCTGAGCCAGGTGTACTCCACGATCGTGCCCTTTCTCAGTACACCTGACAGGACTTCCCTCTCACCGGGCTCCCTGCGGTCAAAGTCCTACCATCCAGAGGAGAGGGACCTCTCAAAGGTCATCGGGACGCTCCAGGGGCTCCTGGAAAGGGCCGGCAGATACTGAAAGAAGGTTCCGAGATTGTGCGTTGAGTTACATGCGACCAGCACCTTGCTTCCGATCCTGGGTGGGTACAGGTCGATGCCGGACCGGGGGCAGGGAAGTTTCCGTTGTTACGGACATTCAGGGACGGGCGGCACCGCTCCTGGCAAGTGACCCGTAACCGAAACACGGAACACACCTGCCCTGGGGGAGCAGCCGGGGCGATGGTCCGGGAGTGAAAGCCGATCCGCCTGCAAAATTCACCGTTCCCATCTGCGGGACTGCAACTGCATTCCCTCTATCCCAGAGCTGTACCCATACCCGAAGGACGGCCGTCCTTCGGGTATGGGCCATTATATGCCTTATTGATGAACCGGTTCGGAACAGGATGCCTTTGTTTAGGGACGGTTTCGGGGATCGTCCTGCCGATGGCGACCTATTTTGCGTCCCTGACGCAGCGGATAGGGTTCAGCTCCACCTTCCACCAGCCTCCAAGGCTCGAGTACGATGGCCTCACGTGAAGGGTCGAATAGTTCTCGGCGCCCTGTACGTTCGTTGACCAGTAGTTTGCTCCCTCAACGGTCTGCCTGCCGGTATTGTAGTTTACGAAATTTCCAGTGAACGGAAGGAACAGGTACCTTGACTGCTGGGCGGGATCGGTTGGGGCCTCCTTGAGCTCCACAGGTCCAAAGTATCTCCCGGAGACGTTGTTCTTGCCGTACTTTCCGGGTATCCCCGGGTTCCCCATGTATCTGGCCCCAGCCATGAGCTTTCTGAAGTCGCTGTCACCTGGGGTTCTCCATTCGGGGGATACCAGCCTGCAGGGATCTCCCGAAGGGTAGTCCCCATATCTTGAAAATGGATAGTTCATGTCCGTATGTGACCTGCCTGGTATTTCCTTGCCGGCCATCCAATAGTCGCCCCCGCTCTCATTGGCGGAATAGTTCTCTTGGCTGGAATGAAAGCCATAGCTCCAGGATCCATTGGTCCTTTCGGCCTTCAGGTTGCCCGGTGCCCAGATCAGATCGCCGATCTGGATGCCATCCGAAGTGAATTCCCTGATGTTCAGCTCGATCCTGTACCGGGTTCCTTGTGTGAGAGGCAGAGGCACCTTGAGGTCGTTCTTGGTCACCGAGCCGATCGTGATGGACCCGATCAACAGGTTCGCTGCTGCCTGGGCAGCCTGCAGGCCTATCTTGATGGGCCCCGTATTTGACGAGGTTACGGTCCTGCCGTTACTGTTGGCGGGAAAAGGTATGCCCTTGAGCTCCTTATCCTGGGGATATGAAAGGTTTCCGCTGTGCAGATTTGCCGAACCCGAGATGTTGGATTCTATCTTTACCTCGCGGATGGAAACTATGTTGCCCGGTACGGATTCCGAGGCAACGTTCAGCTGTACCGCCGAGATCTCCGCGATCTTGTTGTCCAGGAGGATATCGATCGGATTGTCGCTCCCTGCTGCAAGGGAGAAGGTGCCGGTCGAAAAGTACATGAAACGGTCGTCATCCCCCACGGGTACCGATGGACCTGTCGCTGCCAGTTCTTCGCTCGTTCCCACCGGACTTACCGTCTGGTTGCCGAACGAATAGGAAATGACCCTGTAACCCCCACCCGGCTCCAGGCCCGAGAACGGCTTGTTGTTGCCGTTGGCCGAAAATGTGCGCTGCTGGACGAATTTATTGTTCCTGTATATGACTACCTGGTATGCGGTGTTCGGGGCCAATGCGGAGGTCTTGGATACCGCGGATGCCCTGGAACCGGGACCGGTTACCGGATTACCGTTGGAAGCGGGCATGGCGGCACTGCCTTCCGGTGTTACGGGGACGACCCTTACATCCAGGTAATGCCTGCCGTCGAGCATGATTGCCGAGCCCGTATATCCCCGGTGCACCGTCCTTTCCATCGTGGACGATGAGGCCAGGGTGGTTCCGGTGGACAGGGAGGGGCCCTTTGCCCGTGCCTCCATGGTTGACTGTCCCAAGAGCCTGACCGATATGCTCGTGCCTTCCGGGCCCTGCCCGTCGTGCCCGTCCTTTTTGCAGGAGTACAGCGTTTGTAGCGCGATCAATAGGATAGGGAAGAAGAATGCGATCTTATTGTTGAGTTTCATGTTCAATCAATTATTGGTTACCAACTAACGTCATCAGTGAATTTTTCCTCCGTCCATTTCTCACTGGGCTGAAAGTCCCCATCCTGGCCCACTGGCCTGATCGATGCAGATCCACTTGCGATGCCTTCCTCTAGCTCTATGAACGTAACGGATATCTCGGGACTGAGGTATGCCCTTGATCTCCCACCTGTTTTTTCCATTTCTCTGAATTTTTAATTAAGGAACCTGATCTTCCAAGTGACTTGGAGGTCAATTGTGATTTTGCTGGGCAAAGTTAGTGATTGGCAGGTACTGTACCTGATTAGGAGGAGGGATAAAAATAATCTGTAGCCAGACTCCTACAGGGGCCGTATTATCCCGCAGTTACGTGAATTGGAGAGCCCCAAGGTCCATCGATGGGCCATAAATTAGGTCACAATGTGCAGGTGCCGTTGGACCGGGCGGTGATTGGTCATGGACCCCCATGGCCCACTCTAAAATTAAATGCGTGGATATATGGGTTTTCCTAGGGTAGGGGGGCAAGAGCAAGCAGTCAATTTTATGGACGCCTACCACCCATTCCGGCCAGCGGGCCCATTGGGACTTTGCCAATGTTCCAGTCGGTATAACCCAAGTGCGGGCACTGCGTGTATTGTGCGCCATTTGGCAGCATGTCGCCCGAGATCAGGGACGGACAGCGGCGCTGAGGCGGAAATGGACCTTCGACTTTTTGGAAAACAATATTTCCTTGACGACTGTTTGGGTTCGCCACCCGAACCTAATAGAACAGGGTCAATGTAAAAATAATGGGTGCCTTCTAGAGATAAAAGGCACCCGTATGGTAGTATAAATAGTTGTTTCAGCCTACTTGGCTAGTGGACGATTGTCGGAATGGTCCGGATCCTCTATACCAAGGATTGCCAATAGCAATAGGTAATATCCTCTCTCCAGTCCAAGTTTTTTCGCTCTCTTTTCGATTCTTTCCATTTTTCCAGGTTTTAAGTTCTTTGATCCGTTATGTTTCCATTTATATAACAAATCCCGTACAAATGCCCGGGAACGGAAATGTTGACGGCAATAGTTTCCTTATTTTGAGCTGATTTGTCGTTTAAATTAACAGGTGTTTCATCCATCGGTAATTATTTGACCTAACAAGTGGTTTACCTCAACCATGACCTGTCCTAAAAAATGGACGATGAAAAAGCTTGGGATGGCATCCTTACTCAGTTTGGTGCTGGTAATTCGGTTGCGCCAATCGATGGTTGGTCTTGGCTCCCTCACGATATTTGGGTCAGGCCTGGATCAGGGGAAGGAAGGGGAGCTGGGTTCCCCTTTGTCCCTTTCATGGTCACGCTGGGCTTCATGGTCACCGAGCTTCGCATACCGCGCCCCTGAGTTGATTTCCCCCCCCCCAGGCACGGATTTCCCTAACTGTCCGGTCCCGCGGTTCAGGGGATGTTCATGATGGCCCCCTACTGATATGTGCCCCTGGCGGTGCCATGAGGATCCTGGCGGGGGGGAAGGTTGACCAGACCGCGTTCGGGAAATCGGTGCATGTCCGCCCCCCGGTCCCTTTAATTTCCGCACACCCAGAATTTCCAGCTGGACAAGTGGAATGTGCACTATTTACCTTAAGCGGGCCATGTGTTAGGGAATTAAGTCCGAGTATTGCTATATTTGTTCTGGCATGATCAAAAAAGAGACCATAGAGAAAGTACTTGACGCAGCTCGGATAGATGAGGTGGTCGGGGATTTTGTCGATCTCAAGAAGAGGGGCACCTCCCTTATCGGGAACTGTCCCTTCCACAACGAGAAGACCCCTTCCTTCCACGTATCGGTCTCAAAGGGGATCTACAAGTGCTTCGGGTGCGGGGCCGGGGGGGATTCCCTGAAGTTCGTGATGGAGCATGAGAAGTATGCCTATCCAGAGGCCATCCGGTACTTGGCCAATAAATACAATATTCCTATCGAAGAGGTTGAGCGCAGTCCAGCACAGCTTGCAGCCCAGGATAAAAGGGAAAGTCTATACGTCCTGAGCCAGTGGGCTGGGAAGTACTTCAAAACCCAACTTTGGGAAACCGACCTGGGCAAGAGCATTGGCCTGAGTTATTTCCGCGAACGTGGATATCGGGATGAGACCATACAGAAGTTCGACCTGGGCTATTCGCCAGAAGCCTGGACAAGTTTGGTCGATGCAGCCTTGACAGAAGGGTTCAGTAAAGAATACCTAGCAGAGGTCGGACTCGCGGTTGAGCGGGATGATAAGTCGCTATATGATCGCTTCCGGGGCAGGGTCATCTTCCCGATCCATAACCTGACCGGTCGGGTGATCGGTTTTGGAGGCAGGACCCTAAAGACCGATAAGAACGTCCCTAAGTACGTGAACTCCCCGGAGTCCGAAATCTACCATAAATCCAGCGTCCTGTACGGCCTGCACCTCGCCAAGAAATCGATTTCAGAACATGATGTGTGTTATTTGGTGGAAGGTTATGCCGATGTGCTCTCCTGTCACCAGGCAGGAGTGGAAAATGTCGTTTCCTCTTCAGGGACCTCCCTCACCACAGGGCAGATAAAGCTGATATCCCGCTACACAAAAAATGTCGTTATCCTTTACGATGGTGACGAGGCGGGGATCAAGGCTTCCCTACGCGGGACCGATATGCTATTGGAAGAGGGACTGAACGTCAAGGTCCTGCTATTTCCCGATGGCAATGACCCGGATTCCTATGTGCAAAAGTTTGGAGCCTCGGCCTTCAGGGACCATATCGATAAACATCAGGAAGATTTCGTCTTCTATAAGACCAATATCCTTCTGCGTGATGCAGGGGAAGACCCCATCAAACGAGCGGAAGTTATCCGGGAGGTCGTAAACAGTATTGCCCTGATCCCAGATGAGATCAAGGTCTCTGTTTATATCCGTCAATGTAGCGGATTGTTGGATATCGAGGAACGCGTGCTGCTTACCGAACTTAATAAAATCCGGATGGACCGGAACAAGGCCAAGGATAGAAAGGCTTCTAGTGCGGCTTCTGGACCTGGCCCAGATTACCCAACGGATGATTTTATCCCTGCGGAGATGTTGGCTGCGATGGCGGCCGAGGGAATCACGACTCCGGAACCCCAGATCCAGCAGATTACATCCGAAATCCTGATGGAAAGGGAACTCGTGCGTGTGTTACTAAATTATGGGCGTGAGCTGGTTGTCTGGGAAGGGGATGGCGATATTCCAGTTGCCCCATATCTATTGGCGAGCATGGACGATGTCAGATTTGAGGACAAGGCCAGCAGCAAGATTATAGAAGAGTTTAAAAAGCAAGCTGAAAGCTTTGAAGTACCGGAAGCCAAATTCTTTTTCTCCCATGAGGACGAGGAAGTCTCCAGGCTAGCGGTCGACAGCATAGCCACAAAATACGAGATCAGCCCTAACTGGAACGACGATAAGCGTAAGATCTTTGTTCCCGAGGAGAAAGATCAGTTGAAAGACCTGGTCAATCAATTGATCTATAGAGTAAAGAAGAATAAGATCGAACAGGAGATGCATAGGATCAGGGAAGAACTTAAGACATGTAAGGACCCTGATGATATGCTGGTCCTGATCGCTAAATATCAGAAGCTCAAAGAAGGAGAGAAGTTATTGGGCGATTTTTTAGGGAACACCATCGTTAAGTAGATATGATAGACCGCAAGGACCCTTGAACAAAAGGTGAAGAAATGACGGTTTTATTTATAAAAAAGATTGGTTTCCAGATTTTTGAATTAAGTTGTCGACATAAAGATCTATAGGTAGATATGATCGCCCATGATAATGACGTTGTGGTATCTGTAGAAGTGAAAGTAAGGTCTTCTTCGGCGTTTGGAACCGAAAGGGATATGATCAATTCACAAAAACAAAATAGACTGAGTAGGGCCGCAGAAGCCTATATCATGCAAAAAGATCATCGTGGAGAAATCAGGTTTGATGTCATTACCTTTATAGACGGAAAATCAACATATATAAAAGACGCATTTTGGAATTATTAATATGAATAAGAAACTAAAGCTTAGCATTCAGGCACTAACTATCCTTTCCATTTCCTTGGTCATCGGTTGTAAGACCCAACAAAGCAAGGTTGAATTTGTAAACCCGACCAATAACAGCAAGGTCCTGAAAGGGGAGAAGGTGCAAGTGAAGTTGAAATTTCCTGACGCTTCGGTAGACTCAGTGGTCTATTCGGTGGATGGTGATATCTTTGACCGTAAAACCGACACAACAGCGGTCGTGTTTGATACCGGTTCCTATAGCTATGGAAATAAAAGATTGAGTGCAAAGGTGTATTCCGGGGGCAAAGAGGATATCGCATACAGCGAAGTCTTGGTCGTTCCGCCCGCTCCAAAGCAATACGCTTTTGAAGTGGTAAATACCTATCCGCACGATCAAGGAGCCTTTACCCAAGGGCTATTCTTCGAAAACGGAACATTATATGAAACCACCGGCCAATTAGGCGAATCTACCCTTAGGAAAGTTGAATTGGCAACTGGTAAAGTCCTACAGAAAGCCGATCTCGCTGCTGATGAATTCGGAGAGGGGATGACGGTCGTGGGAAATGACATGTATGTATTGACCTGGCAGAACAACAAAGGCCATGTTTATAACAAGAACACGTTCAAGCTTTTGAAATCCTTTGATTACCAGAACAGCAAGGAAGGCTGGGGACTGACCTACGATGGTAAACAGTTCATTAAATCCGACGGTTCCAATAAACTGTATTTCCTAGATCCAGCGACATTGGCTGAAACAGGTTCCATTGCTGTTTTTGATGATAACGGTCCCGTAGAAAAACTAAATGAACTGGAATTCATCGATGGCAAGGTCTATGCAAATCTCTATTACGGGGACAGGGATGAAATGGTCATCATCGATCCCACAACGGGCGTCGTTGAGGGCAGGATCAACTTTGTTGGCCTGTACAGCGATAACCGCGCTCCTTACGACAATGAGATGAACGGTATTGCCTATAGACCGGACAGCAGGACCTTATTGGTAACCGGAAAGCACTGGAGCAAGTTGTTCGAGGTCCGCTTAAGGGAGCGCTAGATCAATCTGTGCTCCGTCGTTATCTTGATCAGTGACATCATGTTTTTAGCTTTGAACTTGCTCATCATCCTTTTCCTATGGGTCTCGATGGTGAGCGGGGACAAAAACAGTTCCTCGGCAATCTGTGCTGAGGTATTCCCCAATGCGATCAGTTTCAGGATCTCGGTCTCCCTTTTGGTGAGCTTGGGCAGCAAAGGCAGGTCTGAACCTATCGGATTGGCAATGATCTCCTGTACCGCGGAGCTGAATACCATCTGTTTGTTCACGGCTTGGTCCAGGCATTTCTCCAATTCCACGATATCGATGTTCTTGAGCAGGTAGCCTGATGCCCCATTCTGCATGAGCTGCAGGATCACGCTGCGCTCGGTATGGTTGCTCAGGCCCAGGATGATCACAGTCGGAGCGATCCGCTTTATCTCCAGGCATAGGTCGATCCCATTAATATCAGGAAGTGAAATATCCAGGAGAACAATGTCCACAGGGTCGGTTCCAAGGAATTCCAGTAATTCAGAACCCTTGGTAAATGTTGCGGCCACCTCATAGGATTTTATGCGGTCCAAGAGGCTGACCAACCCTTGTAGGATTAGCGAGTGATCATCGACAATAGCTATGCTATAGGCTGGATTGTACATGGTCTTTAGGAAAGTTGTCAAACAATGATCCTAAAGATAACCAAGTTTTCAGCAAAAAAAATGGTCAATTTGAAATATCCCTGTTTACGGGTACAGAGATCTTATTCCACAATTAAGGCCTGATACTCCCTTTCTGGATCAAGAACTCCACTTTATCTCTCAATGGCTCAAATTCTGCCTTTTTCGCCTCTTCCATGCGGTCCGGGAACAGAATTCCGTAGAGATGGTCCACCTCATGCTGGAAGATAACAGCCGTAAAACCTTCGATCAATTCCTCTTTCACGTTCCCATGGCGATCAATGTGCTGCAATTTAATGGCATAGCTGCGCTTTACATCCTGCCTCAGATCAGGAATGGAAAGGCATCCTTCGGTACCTTGGCGGGTTAGCTTCGAGCGCCAGATGATCTTAGGGTTCAGATAGAATTCGAAAGGTTCATCTTTCTTGTCGAATCGCTGGACCCAAATAACATTTTTGTTGATCCCTACCTGCGGACCAGCTATCCCTACACCTGTATGTTGCGGGTCTTTGACCGTAAGCAGCATCCTGGCGGCAAGTTTATCCAGCAGGGGATCATCAAATTTGATGTCCTCCGATGGTTTCTTTAATACTGCCAGTTCCTTTTCATCTGTAACCTGGTATACATGCATCTGGCTGTTTGCATCAGCCCCATTGATCAAAGATTTCTCAAAATCATTGAAGTTCTTAGCCGTGCTCTTGTTCACGTTCCTTTCGTTTTTAGGTCCTTTGTACTTTTTCTCCCCAGCTTCTATGGCCACATTCAAAATATTGTCCTTGGGTGGCTGAGGGCACCGGTATCCATTGCTGTAGGCACAGTAAGGGTTGTATGCCCTGTTGAAATCGACCTTGATCTTTCCATCCTTGATATCGGCAATGCTCAGGTCCAGATATCGACCGCCTTCATAGGTGGTCTCTCCTGTCGAATTGTCCATGAAAGGCACGAAAAGGTGGTTTTTATAGGTCGCATTCTGGAACAGTGCAACACTTTGATAAGCCGTTAGCTTATATTTCTTCCCGTTCAATTCAAAATTCAAGAATCCAAAGCGCTTGTACTCGTTGGAGGTGCCATCATAAGTGGGCATCCTGAAGGTAGGTTCATTGAAAAGCTGCTCTACTGATGCTGTCACTACATAGTCTTGCTTTGCAGGATAGAAGCTCACAAATTCAACCTGATCCTTTCTTAATGGGCCAAACTCGTCCTTCACCATTTCCTGGATCTGTTTGTCCCTATAGGACTGAATTTCCTGTTCCAAAGATTGGGCCATTAATATTACCGGACCAAAGAAGCTGATGAAGTAGATAAGTGCTTTCATTTTTTTGAATTAATATCTATCAAATGTATAGATATTTTGCGATTATCGGATATGGCTAATCTAAAGTTTAATCGTAATTTTGTGAAAATTGCAGAGACATGAGAATAATGGCGTTTGATTATGGGACCAAGAGAATCGGGATTGCTGTTTCCGACAGCATGCAGATCATTGCAAGCCCATTGACCACCATCCATCCCGAAGGAATCTGGAAATTCCTGTCCGATTACCTTTCCGGGGAACAGGTAGAAACCTTCGTCATTGGCAAACCAAAGCAATTGGACGGAACTGCTTCCGAATCTGACCAACATGTGGTAGGTTTCAGCAGGAAGCTCCGCAAAACCTATCCCGATATCCCGATTGTCGAAGTGGATGAAAGGTTCACTTCCAAGATCGCTTCCAGGACGATTGCACAGTCTGGAATGAAAAAAAGCAAAAGACAGGATAAGGGGTTGATCGATAAAGTTTCGGCAGTATTGATCCTGCAGACTTATATGGATAGCAAATCTTATTAATATGGCATTAAGGGACATTCAGTTTTTTTCCGAGGACATCGATTTTACGATCAAGGAAAAACAAAAGGTTAGGCAGTGGATTGGCGCAACGATCAGGGCAGAAGGTTTCAGGCGGGTAGGGGAGCTGAGCTTTGTTCTATGCTCGGATGCCTATCTCCTGGAAATCAACAGGCAATACCTTGACCATGACACCTTTACGGATATCGTGACCTTTGATTCTTCAGAAGATGAAGGTGTCATTGCTGGAGATATCTTTATTTCAGTGGAAAGGACCATAGAGAATGCCAGGAAATTCAATGTTTCCGAACGCGACGAGCTCCACCGCGTCATCATCCACGGAATCCTCCACCTGTGCGGCTATGGAGACAAGGGAAGACAGGAAAAGGCATTGATGACACAAAAAGAGGACCATTACCTTTCAAGGAGGGAGTTCTGAGGCGCCAGTGCAGGGGCTGCGGGCGGCCACTGCAATGGCGCAGCCCCGCTACAGTAAATGGTGCCACTCCGTCCATTCCTGTTTTCCCCTAGGGATGCACTGTGCAGGGTACGCCCGGTGACCCCTAGGACCTCTTACGGTTCCTCTCCGGTTGGTTTCCGGCTGCCCGTTCGCGCTCTTTTGACCTTTTGGGCCCAAGAGGGTGAGTGCCCCTGTACCCGCTACCGTTAAACACTGCCCCGTTCTCCCCCGGTCCGCCTGGACAGCTGACCGTTTTGCCCAACCGCACCATCCTCCTAGGGGCATACTCCACTATCAGGAAAACGGCCCCGGCATATCGCCCCAGAAAGCCAATGGGCCATATCCTGCCCTATTTTTTACAAAAGCGTCATTTTTTTTCGATAATAGTTCCAGGATCAGTTGGCAAGTGCCCGATATTGCGGAACCTACCATTTCCTCGGGTCCACCACCCGACAGTTTTTTCTTCACCTCTATCTTTTCAATGCCGGATGCAATGCACGTAAATTCCGTACCCCCTGCTTTATCTTGAGACTCGCTCCCACCGGGGGGCCAAAGGACGGTCAGCCGGGCGGAAACAAATGAATGCATCATATTGCACCTTTATTGCCAATTCCCTGGAACCCCCTGCAATGGCACGCAGACCTCGGGACCAGGCCGGGACCGACCCTTTAGGACCGCGCCCGAAAATTACGTCCGTGAAGACCCGTAAGCTTCCTTTCCTGCCGGAACGGCCTGGGGGAAACATATCCATTCCCTTATGCTTAAGGCCAGCTGCACTTCAGGACCTTGCACCTATACTATTTTTCCCCCATCATGACCTGCTTCTTTTCCTAAAAGGGCCCCGCCCGCTAGCCCCGGGGTGATTCTCTGATTGCCCTTTCCCCCCCTATCCGTTCTTTGGACTTTCCAAAAATCTCAGGGGGCCGTCCATAATGTTTGGCAACACGGATCGATTGTTTTTGCCTGACCAAAATGATATAAGGGATCGATCCCAGGCCGGGTGAAGTGGATAAGGCACGGTTGGGGCATCCATTCCGGCAAAGGATGTCAGCAGCACCACCTTTCAGGTATTTTTCCCCTTGCCAGGAGATATCGCGCTGAAAGAAAGGGTATTTTGGACCAGGCTTTTCTGGCAGTCCGCTTGTTCACTAATAAACATAACATGGAAATCCAAGAAATAAAGGTCCTCAGGGGGCCAAACCGCTGGTCCATAAGACGGACCGAACTCATACAGATGCGATTGGACATCGGAGAGTACGAAACGCTACCAAGTAACCAGATAGAAGGCTTCACCGAAAGGCTCTTCAGGCTCATTCCATCACTCTATGGCCACCGCTGCTCCATGGAAAGGGCGGGAGGGTTCCTCCACAGGATGCTGGACGGTACCTGGATCGGACATATCGTCGAACACATTGCCCTGGAGCTCCAGTGCCTGGCCTCCATGGAGTGCGGGTTCGGTAGGACCAGGTCCACCGGTAGGGAGGGGGTGTACAACGTTGTCTTCTCCTATATGTACCCCAAAGCGGGCATCTTTGCCGCTGAGGCTGCCGTCAGGCTCGCCGATAGCCTGGCCAAGGGGCTTCCCTTCGACCTGGAGTCCTGCCTGGAACAGCTGGCCCGGATCGGCCGTGGGGAAAGGATGGGGCCCAGCACCCAGGCAATTGTGGATGCCGCCAAAAAGCGCGGCATCCCATGGAGGCGTCTCGACGGACATTCATTGGTGATGCTTGGGCATGGAAAGAACCAGAGACGGATACGCGCGACAATGGCCGACAGCACAAGCAGTATGGCGGTCGAAACGGTCCAGGACAAGCATCTCGCCAAACAGGTCCTTGGGGCCAATCACCTACCAGTACCCATCGGGACGGTGATAAGCGGCATATCGGATCTTGAGGGGGCCATAGACCGGTTGGGCTATCCAGTTGCCATCAAGCCACTGGACGGCAACCACGGTAGGGGCGTTAGCTCCCACGTGGTCGATCTTCCGGCAGCAAGGAGCGCCTTTGAAAAGGCCCAGAACCATTCTGCAGATGTGGTCGTTGAAAAGCACATCCGGGGTGAGGACTATCGCTTGCTGGTAATTGGCTACAGGTTGGTGGCGGCCGCGCGAAGGACACCTGCCCATATCATCGGTGACGGGCGTTCCACCGTAGGGGAACTCATCGAGGCCGAAAATTCCGATCCCAACCGGGGGGAAGGACATGAATGTACCCTCACCAGGATCGAAGTGGACCACCAGACACTGGGCATCCTGGAGGAAAACGGACTGGATATGGACAGTGTCCTTGCCCTGGGCACCAGGCTCCTGCTGAAATATACGGCCAATCTGTCTACGGGCGGAACATCCGAGGACGTGACGCACCTGGTCCTTCCGGCCACAAGGGCGATGGCCGAGAGGGCAGCAAGGGTAATGGGCCTTGATATCTGTGGGATTGACCTGGTTGCCAGGGACATCTGTCATCCCATTGGAGGGGAGAACGGGGCGATCATAGAGATCAATGCCGCTCCGGGGTTCAGGATGCACACCCACCCTTCCAAGGGACGTGCAAGGGACGTAGGGATGGAGGTTGTCGATATGCTCTTTCCTCCTGGGGTCCCTTTCAGGATCCCCATCGTGGCCGTGACGGGAACCAACGGCAAGACGTCCACCGTAGGGCTGCTGGCGCACATAGCTCGGACGGCCGGTAAAAAAACAGGCTGCACAACGACAGAAGGGATCTTCATCGATGGCCAGTGCATAACCGAAGGTGACTGTAGCGGTCCGCAGAGCGCTGCGACCGTCCTCTCTGACCCCTTGGTGGGGTATGCGGTCCTTGAGTGCGCCAGGGGCGGGATCTTGAGGGCGGGACTGGGCTTCGACAGTTGCAAGGTGAGCATTCTCACCAACATTGCTGAGGACCACCTAGGCCTGGACGGCATCGATGACCTGGATACGCTGGCCCGGGTGAAGGGGACCGTCCTGGAAACGACTCAGCCGGACGGACTTGCCGTCCTCAATGCCGATGACCCATTGGTGCGCAAAATGGCCGAGGGCCTCAGCTGCGCGGTTGGATATTTTGGATTGGAGAGATCCCCTTTGATCATGGAGCATTTCTCCGCGGGAGGGGCAGTTGCATTTGTAGGGGAGGGCTGGCTGACACTGGGCTGGAATGGCGAGCTCCAGAAAATAGCCGAGGTGAGCAAAATCCCCCTAACAATGGACGGAAAGTTCGATTGCATGGTCCAGAACTGCCTTGCTGCCGTACTGGCCGCCAGGGCATCGGAAATCCCAGTCCATGCAATAAGGGATGGTCTCAGTACCTTCTGTCCCGATGAGAAAATGAACATTGGGAGGATGAATACATTCCAGGTGGGGTCAAGCACCTTAATGGTGGACTATGCCCACAATTCCCATGGTTACCGCGAACTGGGGAAATACCTTGCCCGGATCGGGCCTTGCAGGAAAACAGGAGTCATCACGGCCACCGGGGACCGCAGGGATGGGGACATAGCCGAGATAGGCACTATCTGTGCGCAGATCTTCGACAAACTAGTGCTCCGTACGGACAGTGACTGCAGGGGACGGGAGCCACTGGAAATTATAGAACTTCTGCTCAGGGGCATAAGGGCACAGGATCCAGAAAAGGAAGTGGTCATAGAAATGGAAGAGGGAAAGGCCATCAGGCGCGCCCTGGATGCCCTTGAAGAAGGAGGTCTACTCTTCATCAGCAGTGATGACAGCCGTGGCACGCTCGAAATAGTAAAGAATGAGTTATCTGCCAGAGAAGGAGGTCGGGAATATGGGACCTAAAGGAAAGATCATGCTCATCGGCGGAGCCGAGGAAAGGGTAGGTAACACGCACCCGGAGCGCTCTGTGGACAGCAGTTCACGCTACGAAATCCTGAGCCAGTTGCTCCCTTCCGACAGAAAGGAAGGAAGGATAGAGGTATTGACCTGTGCTTCAGGGGTCCCCAAAGAGGTTGCAGAGACCTACGAGCGTACCTTCGGGGAGATCGGTTTCAGCAACGTAGGGTTCCTGCACGCTTCCGATAGGTCCGGTGTATCTTCCAAGGAATGGTCAGACCGGATAGGCGATGCAGAGGTTGTTTTCCTGACGGGGGGAGACCAGGCAAAACTGGCCGCCATCCTGGGCGGCAGCACCCCCTGGGGCACGATTGAGGAAAAGTACAGGGACCAAAAGGGCTTTACCGTGGCCGGGACCAGTGCTGGCGCGATGGTCCTGTCCTCTACAATGATCATGGGTGGCGGGAATTCAGAAAACCCGAACTGCAGCCCAATAAGGCTAGGACCGGGACTGGGAATTGTCGACCACTGCGTCGTGGATACACACTTTGTGGAAAGGGGCAGGTTCGTAAGGCTCGCACGCTCACTGCTACTGAATCCCCGTTACCTTGGATTGGGACTGGGAGAAGACACGGCCCTGTTAATTGAAGGCGGCCGTAAGGCCACCTGTATCGGTAACGGGATGGTGGTAATGATCGATTGTTCAGGCGTAAGGGAGACCAATGCCGAGGAAGCAGATCCAAGCGAATCGGTCTATGCACGCGATATCCAAGTCCATATGCTGCTCAATGGATGCAGCATAGACCTTCAGGAAAGGGACCTGGATTGCAGGAAGGGAAGGGGGTAGGTATGGCACGGAAGAGAATTGCGCTCGCCCTCCACGGGGGTGCCGGACCTTTATCGAAATATATCATCGAAAATGAAGAGGCTTACAGGGAGCACCTCCTCCAATATGCGGAAAGGGGATATGAACTCCTTGGCGAGGGCTGCACGGCCGTCGATGTGGTCAGGACGGTGATATCGTTATTAGAGGATGACCCACTTTTCAATGCGGGGAGAGGTTCTGCGCTCAATTTCCAGGGCCGGGTCGAGATGGACGCCTGCCTCATGGATGGCCGGACGGGGGATTCCGGAGCGGTCTGCTCAATAACCGAAGCCAGGAATCCGATCCTGGTCGCTTCCCTGGTGATGGAAAGGACCGGCCATATGCTGATCTCGGGGAGTGGGGCCGATGACCTGGCGCGGCAGTTCGGGGCGGTAGTGGAGGCACCCGACTTTTTCCTGGTCAGGGAGCGCCTAAGGGAATGGCAGGAGTTTCGTGCCTCTCAGGTGGATCCCTGGTCCGTTCCGAACCGCGGCACAGTGGGAGCCGTAGCGCTCGATGCCCATGGCGACCTTGCCTCCGGGACCTCCACCGGGGGGATAACGGGCCGGCTAAAGGGAAGGGTCGGAGATAGCTGTATCATCGGAGCCGGCTGTTACGCCCAAAACGGGGCATGTGCCGTTTCGGGCACGGGCGATGGTGAATTCCTGATGAGAGAGTTCACGGCACTGAGCATATTCCAGGCATATTGCAAAGACCAGGGAAATGTCCAGCAGCACTGCCAAACTGCCGTCCACAGGCATAGGGCACGGCAAGCTGACATGGGCGTGATCTGTATAGACCAGGGCGGTGAGATAGGTATCTCATACAACAGTGAGAGGATGTTCAGGGCCTGGGCCGATGGTCGGGGGATAACGGCAGGCATCTACTGAGCGCTCAGAATGCAGGGGTGAGGTCCTTTCAGGGACACAGGAAATCTGGGCCCTTGTTCTGCAAAGCGCACTTCCCACAAGGGTTTAGGAAGATATTTTCCGCAGGACCCAACCAAATACCTTAAGGTTTGTTCTAGTAACAGTAAAAAATCATTTCATCCAAATCCAAAGATATGTTCAGAGACGGAGCGCGAAAGAGCGCGTGGCAGAATGAAGTAAAATGGTACGGGACCATTTTCAATAGGGAAACTGAGTTCGATGCAGTCATCGTGGGCGGGGGCATTACCGGTATATCAACTGCACACCAACTTCAGCTCAGGGGATTAAAGTGCCTTGTGCTGGAGGCCCATAACATCGGTTTTGGGACCACCGGCGGGACCACGGCACACCTTAACGATTTTTTTGACACGACCTTCAGCTATGCCATCGACAAGTTCGGCGTGGAGAATGCCCGCATGCTTGCCGAGGGGGGCAGGGAGGCATTGCGGAACGTCGAATCCAATATCGTGCAATATGGGATCGATTGCGACTTTCAGCGCAAAACGGCTGAACTTTTTGCCTTGGATGACCGGCAAGCTGAGCAATTGGAGGATATAGTCGAAGGGGCAAGGAGCATCGGCTATGGGATGGAATATACGGAGGCCATCGAATACCCCTTTGAATTTAAAAAGGCTGTCTCGATTCCCGATCAGGGACAGTTCCATCCCATTAAGTACATAAGGGCATTGGCAGATATATTTATCGACAATGGAGGTGCCCTGGCGGAGAACTGCATTTGCAGTTCTTTCACTGAGACTGCCGATGGGGTGGTTCTCCAGACAAGCCTTGGAGAGATCCGCGCAAAAAATGCTGTCTTTGCCACCCATACCCCTCCCGGGATCAGCCTCCTACATTTTACGTGCGCACCATACCGGAGCTATGTGATCGCATTCACGCTGAAGGACGGTGCGTTGCCCGAAACACTTGGATATGATCTCGGTGAGCCATACCATTATTATCGCGTCCATGAGATAGACGGCAAGAAAATGATCATTGCCGGTGGGGAGGATCACAAGACGGGCCACAGTGATGATACTGGTGCCTGTTTTTCTCGCCTTGAGAACCATTGCAGGGAATATTTCCAGATAGATCGGATCGAGTATGCCTGGTCCAGCCAGTATTTCGAGCCCGCTGATGGCCTTCCATCGATCGGAGTTCTCCCCGCCAGCGAAGGGCGCGTCTATGTCGCGACGGGTTTCCGAGGGAACGGTATGACATTCGGCACGCTGTCAGCAAAGATCATTGCCGAGCTGATCACCGATGGGGCAAGTAGGTTCGAGAAACTCTTCGATCCAAAAAGGTTCAAGCCCACTGCTGGGTTCGCAAACCTCATAAAGGAAAATGCTACCGTGGTAAAGGATATGGTCGGGGACAAGATAGGGATGGACCGGGTACGTTCACTGGCCGATATCGGTGCGGGCGAGGCCAGGGTCGTACGCCTCGAAGGACATTCCTATGCTGTATTTGCTGAAAAGAGCGGTAAGCTGCACGTAGTGAAGAGTACCTGCCCACATGCAAATTGTGAAGTCCGCTGGAACAATGCTGAGCTTTCATGGGACTGTCCGTGCCACGGTTCCCGGTTCGATGTAAACGGCGGGCTCCTTAACGGCCCATCGACCTCCGGCCTTGAACCTATTGGGGATGAATAGACCATTGGAGGCATCCATGTGGACATAACTTAAAACAATGCCTGAGAGGTCCCGTCGGTCGAACTTAAGCTCGGTGCAGGTCTGGCCCAAAGCTTGATTGCGGGGGACCTTGGAATTCCCTAAGGATCCTGGGGTCGCTGCGCCCTTTGCCGGAAATGTGGCCTGTACAATTGACCTTTCTCCTGTTTGGTCACCATTACCGGATTATAGCGAGAGTATTAAGCCACAGGGCCCTAGCAGATAAGGGAATACCAGCGAGTATGTTCCTTCCAATAATTTACATGATAAAGTTGAAACGGCAATCTCCACCATGATGGAGACATTTCCCATGGGTAACTTAAACCAAGGGCAGAACGTGGCCGTAGTTTGAAATTCAGAAGGCCTGTGGAATACTGAGACTCCATGCACTTTTCGCTGAATGGGCAAATTGGGGCACAGAAGGTATCTTCGCAAATATTTGACCGATCCTGTATTGTACGCCATAACCCTCATGGGGCGAGTGCACGCCAATATCGGGCAAGCCCCAAATCGGGAAAAGGTAGATTTATGGAAAATCTCCGGAAATTTGGGGTCAAGTGTAGATCTCATTCCTTCCCTTCATCACCTCAAGGGCCGTATCGGGGGACCATACGGAAGATCAGAGCTTCCTCTTGATTGAATTTGAGCGGTACGATTTTTATAATTGGGGCAAAACAGATGAATTTTTCTAATAAGAACTAATTATGGAACTCAGGTGGTTTCCCGCGCACACGGCATGGTGCCTGAATGTCCCTATCCTTTCTGTAAACTTAACTGACCAGCGTACACAAAACGGCCTTGAGCCCACAGTTAGGTACCTCTATGGTTCGGCAGCAACTATGGGAAAGATACCGGTATCAATTGGTGGGTTATAGATTTAGTGAGAAAATGTTTATTATTGTAGGAAGACCGGGGCTCCGGTAGTTTTTTCCGTAGATCTAATTCACATAATTATTCCAATGGCAAATAAATTTTTCGCTTCCATACTTCTTTCTGCCTGGTTTTTGGCTAGTACATCTGTACTTTTTGCGCAGACGGTGCCCGTCATCAAAGAAGGCGAAGCCCAGATCGTAGAAGGGTTCGATACTCCAGATAAATGGATCCGCGAGGACCTTTGGGTGGAAACTGAGTTTGACACCGATGGAGATGGGAAACCTGACAGGATGCACGTCGATGTGACCCGCCCGTTCCAGACAGAAACCGAAAACCTTAGACTCCCTGTCATCTACGAAACCAGTCCATACTATGCCGGAACGGCACAGATGGTCGATGGGATCATGTGGAATGTGGAGCATGAGCTAGGAGAGAAGGCCCCGACGGCAAGGGTTCACCCCGAGGTAAAGAGAACGGGTGAAAGACCTGTCATTTCCAATAGCCTTATTCGTGAATGGGTAAAACGTGGTTTCATCGTTGTGCATTCTTCATCGCCTGGAACTGGATTATCTGATGGTTCGCCGACCATAGGCGGCCCGAATGAAGCCCTCGCCCCGAAAGCCGTTATCGAATGGCTGTCTGGAAAGGAAAACGGCTATACCAGCCGCGATGGAAACGAGAAGGTGAAGGCCTATTGGTCAACCGGAAAGGTAGGTATGACCGGAACTTCCTTTAACGGTACGCTACCTTTGGCCGCAGCAACAACAGGTGTGGAAGGCCTAAAAGCCATTATTCCCATTGCACCTAATACTTCTTATTACCATTATTATCGTTCCAATGGACTGGTTCGCAGTCCCGGAGGCTATTTGGGTGAAGATATCGATGTATTATACGATTTTGTACATAGTGGTGATGAAGCTAAGCGAGCTTATGGCAATAAAGTAATCCGAGATACAGAAATGGCAAACGGGCTGGACCGTGAATCTGGTGACTATAATGATTTCTGGAAAGGACGCGATTATCTGAACCAAATGTCAGGAATGAAAGCAGCCCTATTGATGTCCCATGGATTCAACGACTGGAATGTAATGCCTGAGCATAGCTATAGGATCTATAAAGCAGCTAAGGAATTGGGCATTCCGACCCAGATCTATTACCATCAAGAAGGCCACGGCGGTCCTCCACCCATGAAAATCATGAACCGTTGGTTTACCCGCTATTTATATGGTGATCAAAATGGAGTTGAAAAAGACCCTAGGGCTTGGATCGTACGTGAAAATGACAGACAGTTCAACCCTACCGCCTATGCCGATTATCCAAACCCGGCAGCATCCAATGTGAAACTTTATCTAGATGCAGGTGCTCCTAAACATGGTAGCTTGTCGACCATCCAGAAATCGGGAAGAGTAAAAGAGACTTTGGTTGATGATGTGTCCCTTACCGGTGATTCATTGGCACAATTAGAAACATCCAAGCATAGATTGCTTTATCTGAGTCCAAAACTGACCAAAGACCTGCATATTTCCGGTTTGACCCGGATCAATGTCCGCTTAGCAAGCAGTAAACCGGCAGCGAACCTATCGGTTTGGTTAGTTGCTCTGCCTTGGGAAAAGGGAAAGGGAGTGAAGATCACGGATAACATCATTACCCGTGGTTGGGCTGACCCGCAAAACTATGAGTCATTGTCCAAAAGCAGTCCGCTGAAACCAGGCAAGTTCTATGATCTGGCTTTCGACCTGCAGCCCGATGACCAGATCATTCCTGCAGGACAAAAGATCGGGCTGATGATATTCTCCTCTGATCAAGAGTTTACCCTATGGCCAGAGGCCGGAACAGAACTCACTCTTGATCTAAACGGAACCAGTTTGACCCTGCCTGTGGTAGGCGGAGTCCAGGCATTTGAAGATGCGGTAAATTAAATCAATAGCCAAAAATATCGCTCAAGATCTTCTTCTGTAAGGTCGATAGTATTGGTTGAATGGATAGCTTTACACTGCTCTTGCCATCAGAATTATTGGTCTTCTGAAATTGGATCCCAGCCATGGAAAGATATTTCTGATAATCCAGATCGTCCAAATTCTGAATATAATTGAAGATCCCATCAAGATTCTGACCTGCGTTGCTCTCGCAGGTCATTTTTATTTCAGATTCCGTTGCCCCTCTATCTTTTTCCTTATAGAAGTTTTAGTAGAGTGCCCTCATCATTATTGAGCGACCTCTCGTTCTTACTGGCATTGCGGATAGCAATGTCAAGGAACATTCCGATTTTCGGACCCTTTTCATAAAAGGAGATAGTTTCTCCGCGCTGTCCAAAAGGGTCGTCCTCCCAGGTGTTCCAGCTCGACTGGGCAAGGGTCTGTTTTTTTTCCTTCCAGCATTGTTCTCATATCCCTGGATGGTGTTCTTCCAGTCTTCAAGGACCTGGGCAGGTCCAATGAGACCGGCGCCCTTTAGGACTATGTTCTCATAATTGAGCGTAAGTCCTTCGCTAAGCCATAGCCCGTTGGTCCTGTTGGGCCGGCTGTAGTCAAAAGGGCCGAGTCCAATCGGACGGATCCATTTCACGTTAAAGTTCTTCTGAGAAGTACTTTTAATCTTTTCTACTTGAGGAATAACTGGATTTATATTTTATTTCAAATCACTTCTATAAACTATATAATTCATGCACGGGTAAAAATATTTATTTTGTCCAGTTTTTTTAATAAATAACTGGACTTTAATTTTTCTTGAATAAAATTAAAATGTTTTGAAAGTAACTGATATAGTGTTAAATAAACTTGACAGACTTCCTGTTGGTTATGTTTTTACCTATAATGATTTTGATGTGCCCGTGAGCAATAAGGAAGCCGTTATCAAAGCATTGAATAGACTTGTGTCTAAAGGAAAGATTAATAAGATATCAAAAGGGAAATTTTATAAACCTGAGAAGTCTGTTTTTGGAGAATTACTCCCGGCACAGACGCAGGTAGTAAAGGATCTGTTAGAGGAAAACGGAAAGATCGTAGGCTATTTAACCGGGCTCAGTGTTTTTAATACCTTTGGGTTAACCACGCAGGTCAGTAATACCATCCAGATAGGAAAAAATAACGTTAGACCAAGCTTTAAAAGGGAACGTTATTCCATTGGTTTTATAAAACAGCTGAACTTAATCAACAGGGAGAACATACCTTCTTAAACAATTTTGAAGAATCGGCTAATGATTTTCAAAACAAGCACCAACATTGGTTTGATGAAAATTCTAAAGATGGTGAAGGAGACAATGTGCATAAGCACTATCTCTTGCAATGGACTAATTATAGTGTTGGATTCGGATTTTTAAAATCATCCAATATGCCAGATGAAATGCAAAAAGAATTGCATGAAATTTTTACCAAAATGACCAGTAAGGAAAATAAATGATAAACATTGCCACTCTAACCAGTGGCTTTTTCATTGAAAAAAAAATCCCAATCTAAACATAAGATCGGGATATTGAGATGAAATTTTATGGAAAAACTAATTAGCAGCCCGTTAAAATATCCCCTGACACATGGTGTCAGGGGATATTTTAAATATATATCGATAGGTGAATCTCCTTTCAAATTTAATAAGGGTAGGATTTCAGGTCAAGTGTTTTAAGAATTTTTAACAGTTTCATAAAAGAGAATCAACCTGTCATAGCTTGGGCATTTCTCAATTTCCTTTTTCCAGTTGTCACAGTCCCTGAACTGTTTTGCCAGGAACCTCTCGACATTGCACACTACCATGTGCGGAGCTATCCTGATGTTGTCCTCATATTGCCTGTTTAGCAATTCTCTCCTTAATTCATCTAATGTCATCCGGCAAAAATAAAAAATCCCCTCAAAATTGTCGAATGAGTGGATTTTTTATGGTAACTGGATATAAAAGATACTAAACCTATAATATCAACAGATGCTACCCTCCGTTTATCCAATTATGATGAAATAACAATCGAGTTTCAAAATGCTCTTAAGAATTCCCCGAGACCATGACGAAACGGGGAATCCCAATTTAGTAAACCACTATATTAATTGTTCTTATACATCGAACATACGAGATTGATAATAGTTTGAAAAAAATCCCCAGTAACTACGAAAATACTGGTAAATATCAATACAAAAACCTGGGTATTGCGGGCACCCTACTTCATAGGAACAAACCAATAGGAGAATTGGATAAAAAAACCGCCTACCATAATAAGATAGACGGCCTGGGGTTTTTAATATAAATATTACTTGTTTGCAATGTCCAAATAACCGATAAGATAATTTTGTTTGGGATACTATTCCACTTTTTTAATAATCCAATTGGAATCCTTGGATTGTACGAACTTGTTTTAGAAATCTATGTCAAGTTTATGGTAATTATTATTTAGATATTAAATTTTGGGAGGAATCAAATATTTTTTATTTTAGATGCTGGTTTAGATAATAAGAACTAATTTGCATTGTGCAAGAGGAATGAGTACCAAAATAAAATTTTCTAAGGAAAACACGTCCTTTTCTAGGACGCTTAAAAA
Source organism: Sphingobacterium sp. BS-2 (assembly GCF_046161205.1). Classification (NCBI taxonomy): domain Bacteria; kingdom Pseudomonadati; phylum Bacteroidota; class Sphingobacteriia; order Sphingobacteriales; family Sphingobacteriaceae; genus Sphingobacterium; species Sphingobacterium sp. BS-2. The sequence continues at coordinate 342,492 of NZ_JBIXGO010000021.1, read as the reverse complement.
TAAAATCAACGAATATTTCATTAAGAATAAGTTAAAGAAGTCAGGCAATAGAAAATTGACGATTAAAGCGATTCTGCTCCTTTCCAGTTTAGTAGTGATATATATAACTTTGATATTTATCCAGCCACATTGGTTGATAGGGATCATTCTGTGCATGTTATTGGGTGTAAATCTGGCCGCAATCGGATTTAACATCATGCATGATGCCGGCCATAATACCTTTTCAGAAAACAGGCATATTAATTCCGTACTGTCATACACCCTGAACCTTTTGGGAGGCAATATTTACCTTTGGAAGCTGAAGCACAACATTGCACATCATACCTATACCAATATAGATGGCGAGGACCATGATATCGAGATCAAATTCATGCGCATCCATCACGACCAGCCCATAAGGAAGCACCATCGGTTTCAGCATCTCTATTTTATTCTGCTCTATTCGATTTCTTATCTTGCTTGGATCTTTTATCAGGATTATGAAAAGTTTTTTAGGCAAAGATTAAGCCTCCATTCTTCGAAAATTTCGATCCCGAGGAAGGAAAAGGTAATTTTCTGGATCAGCAAGTTACTCCACATAGTTGTTTTTATTATTGTACCGATCATCTTTGTGGGTTTTATACCTACTCTCATAGGGTTATTGGTTGCAAGTATGGTATGTGGGATATGTTTGGCTACGGTCTTCCAACTTGCCCATGTAGTGTCAATTACCGATTTCAAGACCATTGAAAACCACAGGGTGGAGGACGAATGGATGGTGCACCAGCTCCAATCGACTTCGAACTTTGCAACAGACAGTACATTCCTGACATGGTTGTTGGGCGGGCTTAATTTCCAGGTAGAGCATCACCTTTTCCCGAAAATAAGCCATATCCATTATCCTGAACTGAACAGGATCGTCAAAGCGACATGCAAGGAGTATGGGATCATATACAATGAATACCCAACTTTTTGGGCGGCATTTAACTCGCATTTTAAGGTTATTAGATCAATGCGAAAATAAAATTAGGATTATAATTAATTTTTGTTACCTTTGATTATAATCAGGCTCTGCCTACGCTTTCTGAAACCGATCAGTTAATCTATCTTTTTTAGTTTCGCATTTTCAGCTGCTAATTTGTTACCATCTAAACGATGCAGAAACTATTTGAGATTGGACTCCTTCAACCTCTTTTACAAAACATCCTTTCCTTGTCGACAGAATGATTATTGAAACTTTAGGTTTCAAAAGGAACGGCCATAGGCCCCAACAGATTTTTTAATTAATTTTTATTACAATGCAAGAAGGAAAAGTAAAATTCTTCAACAACACCAAGGGTTTTGGGTTTATTACACCAAATGATGGCGGACAGGACCTTTTCGTACACAGTACGGGCTTAAGGGAAAACATTAGAGAAAATGACGATGTTATTTTTGATGTTGAAAGCGGACAGAAAGGAATGAACGCCATAAATGTTCGTGTAGCTTAAAAATACTCCATTTGTTAATAATTGTTTGGCTTTAACTTATGTTAAGGCCATTTTTTTTAAAAACAAAGCTATCAAGCTGTATGTGTTAATCAAGAGTGAAAAAGTTATTCAAAAATATTTCAGGATCTGCTCTCGGAAACATCCCCAATGCAATATTTTCCTTCATACAACAACCTTTTTGCAGTTTAAGCACGTTTTGGATTTGTATTTTGTTATATATGATAAATTATTTATAGGTAGTTTTGGCTTATATATGAAAAAGAAAGAACGACAACAAAATAAAAAGGATATATCAATAAAAACCCAATTTAAGGAGCCAAATAAAAAATTCCTAAAACACCTTCAGGCACAGGCAAATAAAATGTCAGAGCTCCTAGGTGAAAAACAGGGAGAACAGTTTATGAAGGACTCTTTAAAAGAATGGCCGCGACTTTTAGAAAGAGAATTGAAAATTCTTAAAAAGTCGAAAGATTAGAAAACCAAATATTCAATTATAGATTTATTCGATCAAGAATATTTTGATTATGGTTAATAAATCCAAAAGTTGCGATACAAAAAAACTGCGTTGATCTGCAGATTCCCCTTTCAAAATACTCCCTTTTCTGTCTTAGGGGATCATTCAAAATACATGAATATAGTTAAGTGTTGAAGGGGAAAGTATTGGTTCATCATCGTGAATGAGACGATGTAAACTTTAGTTATGTAATCATTAAATCATCCGCCAGTATAAACATCTGGATACAAACCCAAATTATGGACTTCCTCACCAATTTTTATTAGCCACTGTTTGCCATCCACGGTGTACATGGTCCACATTTCGCCCTCGATTTCCTTTATATTTGAGTCGGGGAAATAGAAGGGTTCGCCTTCCATTGTAACAGGGAAAGTAATTTTTTTCCTGTTGGTCTCTATTCCCCCGCGCAATAAACTTTTCGCAGTTGAGAGTATTGTATCTATTGGAATCTTTTTCATGTATGATAAACAATTAATTAAGGTATTTGTGTCGAAATAAATTAATTTAAAATAAATCGAAACAATTTTATCTTATATTGTTCTATATAATAAAGGAAATGAATGAATATTCAAAATTAGATGTAAGGGCTTTTGTAAGTAGATATGCTGTTTGGATAGCAAGGGCAAGGTCTAAAGAAGAAGCTATCGAATACGCTGAAAAGGTACTAAAGGATAATCCAATAATCCTAAACCTCGTTTTAGGGGATATCCAGGAAGTGGTAGATAAGAAATAGGGTTTATTTAGTTGATGCGCTTGATGCGTTTACTAAAAATATTAGTAATTTTGTTCCGTGTCAGCACCAGCATGGATAAACAGGAACAAGCAAACTCCCAGTGACGTTGTCTCTCTCATTAAGACAGCGAGGGTAAACGGTTGCTGGATATTCCATGAGAGGCGCCAGAGATTCTATACTCCGGACGAATTTGAAGAGAATTGGGAAAAGGTAGTTCACTCAGACGGCAAGGTCAATAACTTCAAGGAATTCAAGATCGTTAACCCTATGTATGCAGTACGCTTGTGTGCAAGATGGGTAGATATAGCCAATCAAAGGCAGCAGGAGATCCTAAAGAAGCTGGAAGGGTATAATGGGGAGTTTAAGAGAAAAGCCTAACCAATCAAGATAGATCGAATTCTATGATGTATTTATTGGAGTCCCAGTTTATTACGATTGTAAATATCATTCTTAATTCTCTCAGTAACTTTTTCGATTTGACGGTCAATAACCATATTTATGGCTTCTTTTACAACGTACATCTTATGGATATACAGGTCTGATTTAAAGAATCCACTTATGGTATATACATCAGTGCCAATTGGCCATCCCTCATTAATGTGGACGCTGGCATCTGCAAAGGAGTGGTTAATATGATAAGTATCAAATAATGTCTTCAATACTGGTTCAAGTTTATCATAGATATAATCATTCCTGGTCTTGTCCTATAGGTTTTACGTTAATGTAAACATTTTGGCCACCTAAAGTTAGGAAAGGAAAATGAGAAAGCCTAACGGTGGGTTAGGCTATAGAACATCCTTTTGGGTCGGAGAAGGTGGCGTGTAAGAAACTGTTACTGTTTCTAGATATCTACTTGTTTCATGAGATGCCTTTATTGAAAAATCATTTAGAGACCAAAAGTATAATTTTTCATTATCCCTAATTGTAGGGTCACCATATTTCTGCTGTATATTTTTATAAGTTTTTACCCAAACCGCTGTTTGATTTTCTTTGGTCCTTTCCTTTACGACAGGAGTGAATATGTACTTGATTTCAACAAGTTTGTTTTTTGCAAAAATATATTCCATTTCACAATTCAGATCAGTTATATCAAGTGAGTAAGTTAAATCTCCATTGTATTCTCTGACTAATTTTGATGTTTCTATTTTTTTTACTTCTTCTGCTTTCATTCCCCATGAAGTATTACGTAACTGAGAAAATGAGGAAAGAGAAAATAGAAGTAATAATGTTGACAATGCAATTTTCATAATTTCTATAGTTTGGTTATATCAAATATAGTAAAAAAGCCTAACGGTTGGTTAGGCTTGAATGAGTTAATTGATATCGACTTTATACATAAAAATCAAGGAATCTTCTTCTTGAATTTCAGGATAAACCGTAGTTTCACGGGTATTCTTTTCTAAAAAAAATCCGTCATACCTAGGAAAGATTGTTGTACTTTAGAGGAATCAACCATTTATATAATTCCGCTGGGAAAACCCATCGGAATAAAACAGGAAGGACAGGATGCTAAGCAGAAGGAATTCTCTCATGGCCGGTAAATAAAGGTTTCTGGACCTAAATTTAAGGAATATTGAAATCATTTCCATTAACGGTCCGACAATTTGCGGTCCGTTGCCAGGAATTTCGACAGCGCCGCCTCTCAGGCATGTGCACAGGGATATAGGCCTGGTAACGGGGTCATTTCCCGGAGATGACCAAGTGCCTTGTGGTGGGATCGGAAATCAGCCTGTCCATTTCCGAGTATGTGATGTCCTGGATGTCGCGTTTGATCTGCTGATAGTTCTTGGAGACTATCCCTTCGTTGGGCCTGGTGAGCTCCTGGGGACCCAGGTAACTGGATTCTTCCCTGGCGATCTCACGGTGGTTGTTTATTATCTTGCCATGGAAGGCCTTGAGGGACACCGGCATCTTGGGCTCGTCCGCCACCATTCCCACAAATTCCCCGGAGGAAAGGCTCGAGATCGCCGATGGCGGGATTGCCGAATCTAGCTGACTGGACAGACCGATGGACGTGTCGCTTGAATTTATCGATAGGCTCTGCCTGTCCTGCATGATCTTACCAAACCTTTCGGAAAGCTGTTTTGCAGTCTCCCCTGAGACCTGTCCGCTGATCACGTTTCCCACTATGTTCAATATGACGTCGGCCAGGTCCCTGCCATAGTCCTTTCGGAGCTGGGAAATGTCCTGCACGCAAAGACTGGTGGCCACTTTGTTGCTTCTGGCCGTAGCGATCAGGCTATCTATATTGTTCAGGTAGATGGTCGGGAACTCATCGAAGATAAGGCTGCACTTGAGCATCCCCTTTCTGTTGACCTGCTTGATCAAACGGTTTACGAAAAGCGATATCACGGCCCCATAGATCTGGACCTTCTGGGGATTGTTGCCCATGCAGACTATCTTTGGCGATTCGGGGTTGTTGATGTCAAGGCTGAAATCGTTCCCCGAAAGAACGTAGTAGAGCTGGGGCGAGGACAGTCGGGCCAGGGCGATCTTTGCCGAGGCGACCTGGCCTTCGAGCTGTTCCATGACATTGTTTAGGTAGGCATTGACAAAGGGGTTTATCAGTACCTGGATCTCCTCTTGGCTCCGGAGCAGGGAGAACAGCCTGTCATAGTCCTGCTGCATGAGCTCAATTACGTGCGGAAGGGTGCAGAACTCTCCGTTACGGTAGCACCTGAGGTACCAGATCACGGCGGTCAAGAGGTTGATAGCCGATTCCACGAAGAAATCACCCTGCCGCTTTACCCATTCCCTGTTCAGGCCCAACAGAATGGTCCTGGCAGATTCCGCTGCATCGGTGATGTCGCTCATTGCCGAGGGTTCCAGGGGATTGCACCTGTGGGTCCTGGAGAGGTTGTCAAAGTCAATACGGAAGAAGCTCATTTTCTTTCCTCCCCTTAACCAGTGATGGTATGCTATTTTGGAGAGATCATCGTACTTAAAGTCGTACACCAGCATGGAAAAACCTTTTTTAATGTGCTGGGAGATGATATGGCGGATTACGTAATATGATTTGCCCGATCCGGGGTTTCCCAGGACCAGGGTCGCCCTGAATGGATTGATTATGTTGATCCAGCCCGTTCTCCTTCGGTCACCTAAACGGTACTGGTAGGGAAGGTTGATGGAATATTCGTTTTCCAGCAGGTCCTCCTGTTGGGGAAAGGTCTGGTTCCGCAGGTTGAATATGTCCTGGTCTGACAGACCGGTCCAGAGTATCCGGGCAATGGTGGTCATCCCCTTGATAACGGCCAGGATGCCCGCCGTGCTCAATACATAGTATACCGACAGTACCGCAGGGGTGGCACCTAGCAGGCGGAAAATGAGGCCGCTGGAGAAAAAAAGGCAGATTCCCGAGAACAGCCAGGCAAATGCTCCGGTAAGATGGAACCGGGTGCCCTTCTTTCCCCTGGTTCCCACCATGGAAACGAGCAGGAACAATAGGCAAAAGAACTTGCAGCGGTTAAAGGTGTCCAGGAGCCCCGTGCCCGCAATGGAGTTCAGGATCCTATCGGTCAAGGGCCAGCTCATACCTATCCTGCTGAACCAGTGATAACCCACATGGTAGAAGTGCAGAACGAGCAAGGACACGGCAATCAGCCTGCCCATGTCCGATATTTTTTTCAGTGCCTGGATATTTTCGGTATTGTTCATTTCGATTGGGATTTGGGTATCATAGTTTAAGTGACCAGTGCGTGGGAATTTTGTGTTTTTTTACCGAGGTGTCTTCCTCCCGCTGGCCCTTCTGGAGGGCGCTGATGTCAAGGCCCAGCCTGCTCTCGTGGAGCGCGCACCGCATCAGGTGGTCGACCACCACGATCTCGCAGGGGCCCTTGGGCTTACCGGCTGACTCGACAAGTTCGATCCCCTGTCTCCGGAGCCGATCTGCAAGAGAGTTTTCCCTATTTCCGGAATTCTCCAGTTCCCGCTGCAGGATGGTGCGTATACGTGAGCGGGAGGTAACTACGTTTTGGGAGGCCTTCTGGCTGTTTGGGGTGTGGGAACGGAGTCCGGGCGATAGGTGCGAGCCGGGGATCCCTTTGCTTATGGCCCTTTGGCATTTGTCGGTCATGTAGTAGATCAGGCCTTTATTCGCATCGCCCGGACAGTCCCTGGGGCTCAGCGCACGTATATTGAAAGGCCTTAGCAGGGCGTTCCATTCCTGTAAATCTGAAAAGCTGTATGTTTCCTGGAGATAGAGCAATATGTCACGGAGACCCTTTTTGAGGGGCTGACCGGCCTGGAGGAGCTCTTTCCTGGGCAAGGGACGTTCCTGCTGGTCACGTGCATTTCCCATTGCGCTGACCAGTCCGAAATCATCTTCCAGCCGTTTTGCAGCGGGGAAGGAAAGCCGCTGCCCCAGCCTGTGCGTATAGATTTGGCTCCCATCGCTGCGTATGTTCGTTGATACGATGTGCAAATGGGGGTGGAAGGTGTCCGTATGCCTATATACCAAAAAGGGCTGATGTCCAAACCCAATAAGGTCCATATAGCGTTCGGCAATCTCGCTGAACTGGGCATTGGAGAGCCTTCCGTCAAGAGGGTGGAACCCTAGGATGGCGTGCAGGCAGGGAAGCTTGATGTTCGCATTGAGCGTACACCGGTTGACCATGTACCATTTCTTCTGCCTGGAGCTAAGGTCCACTGAGGAAAGTGGCATGTTGGCTGCCAGTAGGCACTCTGCTTTCCCAGAGGATACCTTGTTCTCGTGGTAGGCGATTATCCTGGATACGTCCGCCAGGTCGTGGGTCAGGGCAACCATAACGAGAGGAGTTTTTTTACCAATGAGGTCTGCTTTCGCATCTCCAGGTCGATCCGATCCGTGATTTCCAATAGATATGCCCTCTCCGGACTTTCCGTTAGCGCATGGGCCAGCTGGGCCCTGGCACTCTCCAGGCATCTCCTGGACCGCGAGATCTCCTCGAGGATGTCGTCCTGTGAACGGTTCCGGAACGTGGTGACGATGTTTCGGGAATAGAGCCTCTTTCTGAGGTAAAGTGCCATGTTCGGGCAGGTGCTGTTCTCTTTCCGTTTCTGCAGTTCGTCATACTCCTCCTGCGTGAAATTGATTGTGATAGCCTTGGTGCGCAACTGATCGCTTGTCATATCGAGTGGTCTATGGGGTTATCTGGATATTCTGCGGGCCTGGGCAGGTGCCGCCAACCTCCCCGGATTCATGGCCCAGTCATTAAGGTCCTTGTGGTTCTTGTACAGGATGCTCTGGTCCCTGTACCTATCGTCCACGGACAGGGCGTACATGGTCAGCTCGGACCCTGCCCTGTCACGGTCCAGGTATAGGGAGATCTGCTGGTGTGTTTCCATTTTTTCCCTTGCCCTTTCGAAGAAGGATACGGAGTTGAGGACCATGAAGTCCACCCTTGATTCGTCTATTTCCGGATGTAGGGTCCTGAATGTCAGGAAATCCATGAAACCCTCAAAGACCAGGATCTCGCTGCTGCCCGTCCCATGGCTTGAGATGTCCTTGGGTGAGCTGCCCAATTTATAGTCGGGGCTACGGATCTCAAAGCCTCCTCCATCATTGGGAAACCCTATTCCCAGGTACCTGTTCCCCGATATTTCATAATTTATCTCCCGACAGTACCTGTCGGCCATATGTACGGAAACCCTGCGTTCCTGGATGTACCGGAGCAGCGAGTCGGACCTCAGGGACCTCTGCTCGACTATTTTGATCCCGCTCTCGGGCCGGGCCGGCCGTTGGCGCAAGGCCCTTGTTGAGGTCATCGTGACCGGTGATCCGTTCCTGAACCCTGCTAGGAATTCGGAAAGGCTGCAGTTTTTGTAGAGGATGGCAAAATCTATCAGGTTCCCTCCCCGGCCCATACCATGGTCGTACCATCTGTTGATCCTGCGGTTCACCTTAAAGGAGGGGACGGTCTCGTCCCGAAGCGGGGAGAGGTACCAAAAATCATTGTTCCGGATCTTAGAGGGTTCATGGCCAAGGTTAGCCAGGTAGCTCACCAGGTCCATGTCCCGGATTTCCTGTAGGGAAACATTCCTTCTGTTGTCTTCCATGTCCAAGTTGTTTTTAGTGTTGGCAAAATAATCCTTCGGTCCAAAGGTAATCGGTCGGGGTCCAGAAAACCCCTCCTGAAAAAAATCGTAGGTAGGTCAGAACATTAATGTTGCGTCCAGTGGTATCCAGGGGGCTGAAATGCGGAAAACGGTATGTAACGCCCCTCCCAGGGTACAACCTCGGTACAGCCAATAGTTGTACTTGTGCCAAAAAATCCTTCCATCTTATTTTGTGGAACAATTGGGCTGCTGTCCGCATAGAAGGGACGGCCCCGTGTTATAAACCATTTAAAGGAGAAAAAATGTTAGAAAAGCTGACGTGGTCGCAGGTCCTGCTCCCACTTATGATCGCCCTGGCCATATATTATGGATGGGCCCTATCGAGCCTTTACGGGAAGAGATTCCTGGGCCGGTCCAAAAGGGGTAATGGATTTTCAAGCCTTCAAAGGGAGAGCAGGGACATCCTGCATATCGGTTCGCGCGAAAGCTCCGAGGATGGCCCGGGTAGCGATCACGAGCTCTCCGAGGAATTCCTTGAGCAGCTGCGCCTTTACCTTGTGCCATATCGCAACTCGGAAGGCGGGCCGGAAATCCAATGGGATTCCCTGCGTGACCTGTTGGAAAAGTTCAATCCCACCAAGGACTGGGCGCGCCATGGAAGCCTGATTGAGGCGCTCCTCGTTGAGCTGGCAAACTTCGGTGTCCAGGTCCCCGAATCGACAGTAAGGGAGAGGATAGGTCAATTGTAGAATAAGTTGAGAGTTGGCCTGTGCTCCCGGAACCTGCATGGTGAAAACACCTTCTTTATATCGTATCACAGGTGTCACGGGACCACAAGCCATCCTTTCAATAACATAAAAAATTATTTGTTTCATGAAAAAAGCTATAGAAATGGTCCATAGCGCGACCATAGGGTTGAACCTGCGTGCAGGTGCAGTGATGTTGGCTGTCTATTCCCTGGTCCCTGGAATCTGCCTTGGCCAGGATGGAAATGCCGGAATCGAAGCGGCAAATTCCCAGATAAGGAGTTATTTTGGTGCCGGTACCCAGCTCATGTACGGTGTCGGTGCACTCTTGGGGCTCATCGGAGCGGTCAAGGTATTCCAGAAATGGAACAATGGAGATCCCGATACGGGAAAGGTAGCCGCTGCCTGGTTCGGGAGCTGTGTTTTCCTTGTGGTGGTAACAACCGTAATCGAATCGTTTTTTGGAATCAGTTGACCATGGGAAATTCAATATACAGGATCCATAGGGATATCAACAGGCCAATCGAGTTCCATGGGCTCCAGTCCCAGTACATCGGCTTGCTTGCCCTGGGATTCGTTCTTTTGCTGGGGCTGTTCCTGGTACTGTACTATTCGGGGGCACCCAGGATAATGAGCCTTTCTGGTCTTGTCCTCTTTTGCGCCACTTGGACCGCCCAGGTCCAAAAATGGAGCAAGCGATATGGACGTCATGGTCTTCTAAAGTCGTATGCGCGGAGAAAACTGCCAAGCTCAGTCCGTTTGAGGGACAGAAGGACCTTTATCTGCATCAAGCCTTTGGAGGGAAAGAAATGGACATAGACTTCAACTTGGCCTTCCCCCTTCTGGACATTGAGCACGACTGCATCCTTAGCAAGATGGGCGACGTCACCCTTGTCTTTCGCGCCAAAATGCCGGAGATATTCAGTTTATCGGACGCAGAGTTCGAAACGTTCCACCAGAGCTGGATAAGTGCCATCAAGGCCCTCCCCAAGGGCAGCATCCTACATAAACAGGACTGGTTCGAGAAAAAACGCTACCGAGCGGGCCTTAAGGACCTGGAAGCAGGTTTCCTGGAAAGGGCAAGCGAGCTCTACTTTAACGAAAGGAGCTACCTTGACCATCAATGCTATATCATGTTGACCAAACCGCCCGCACACAGGAAGGGGGCGAGCAGCCTTTTCTCTAGCCTGGTACGGGGAAACCTGGTGCCGCAGGAAACCATTGAAGCGGAAGCCCTGAAGGGATTTCTTGGGGCCTGCGGACAGTTCCAGAGGATCTTGGAGGATTCCGGCCTGGTCCGGCTTACTAGGGTGCCCGAAGGTGAGCTAAAGAGCTCCGGCGTCCGAACGGGCCTGATCGAACGTTACTTTGGCCTGGGAGACGGACAGGGCCCTCCTGTGCTCAGGGATATCGATTTTTCCAATGGGATCAAGGTCGGGGACCGCCACTGCCAGCTGTTTACACTGAGCGATGCCCAGGATCTCCCCCCGCTGAGCGGGAGCAGGCTTGACTACGAGAGGTACTCCACGGAAAGGACGCGCTTCAGTGTGGGGTTCAGCTCTCCCTTGGGACTGCTTCTCAACTGCGACCACGTCTATAGCCAGTACATAATGGTGTCCGATAAGCAGGAGGCTATCAAGCGGTTGGAGCGCAAGCGCCTGAGACTTCAGTCCCTATCGGCATACAGCCGAGCGAACAGGGTTGCCAGGGATTCCACAGAAGATTTCCTGCATGAGGCCCTCACGCAGCAACGCCTGCCCGTAAGGGCACATTTCAACGTCCTGGCCTGGACGTGTGACCATAAGGAGCTCCCTTCACTCGTGAACATGGTTACCTCGGCCATGTCCAAGATGGGCGCACTTTGCAAGCACGAAAGCGTAGGTGCACCACAGATCTTCTGGGCCGGTGTCCCCGGTAATGCAGCCGACCTTCCGGTAAACGAGACCTTTGAGACCTTTGCAGAACAGGCGAGCTGCTTTCTCAACCTGGAGACCGGCAGCGAAACTTCAATTAGCCCAACCGGGATCCGGCTCGGAGAACGCCTTTCGGGGAGGCCTCTCCATGTGGATATCTCCGATGAGCCGATCCTAAAAGGGATATGCACCAACCGCAATAAATTTATCCTTGGACCTACGGGGAGCGGAAAATCCTTCTTTACCAACCACATGCTACGCAGTTACCACCAACAGGGCAGCCATGTTGTACTGGTGGATGTCGGGCACAGTTACCGTGGATTGTGCCAGTTGGTCGGAGGAAGATATTTTACCTATAGCGATGAGCATCCGGTGAGTTTCAACCCTTTCTTCATCAGTGAGGGAGATAACCTGGATACCGAGAAAAAGGAAAGCATCAAGACCCTTCTCCTTGCCCTTTGGAAAAGGGATGACGAGGCCTTCAGGCGTTCGGAATACGTCGCACTCTCCAATGCCATCGCAGGTTACTTCGGATACCTGGCGGCGGGGACTGAGATATGGCCATGTTTTGACAGTTTCTATGAGTATCTACGGGACCTGTACGTACCCACGCTGCGGGAAGAGGGGGTCAGGCAGAGCGACTTTGACATCGAAAACTTCCTGTATGTGCTCAGGCCATTCTATAAAGGGGGCGAATTTGATTACCTGCTCAATTCCCGTGAGGAGCTCAACCTTCTCGAGGAGAGGTTCATAGTCTTTGAGCTGGACAGCATCAAGGAGCATCCCATCCTTTTTCCAGTGGTAACCATCATCATCATGGAGGTCTTCATAGGCAAGATGAGAAAACTGGAAGGGGTCCGAAAGGTCATCCTGATCGAGGAAGCCTGGAAGGCGTTGATGAAGGAAGGTTTCGCCCAGTACATTAAATACCTATTCAAGACGGTGCGCAAATTCTTCGGTGAGGCAATCGTGGTAACCCAGGATATCGAGGATATCATATCCTCACACATTGTCAAACAGGCCATAGTCAATAACAGCGACTGCAAAATCCTGTTGGACCAGCGGAAGTTCCTGAACAGGTTTGACCAGGTCCAGCAGCTGCTAGGCCTGACCGACAAGGAAAAGGCGATGGTGCTCTCGGTTAACCGGGACAACGATCCCGCCCAGAAATATAAGGAAGTTTTCATTTCACTGGGAGGTGTCCATTCCAGGGTATACCGTACCCAGGTGTCCCTGGAGGAATACCTATGCTATACAACAGAGGAATCGGAACGGGTGAAACTATCGGAATATACCCGCCGACAGCAGGGGGACCTTTCCCGGGCAATTGCCGATATGGCAAGGGACATCCGTAGCGGATTAATTAAAATATGAGGACGATGAAAAGATATACCAGAAAATGGATAGCCCTTACGGTGGTGATCCTTGCGGTAGGCGGCTTTCTGCGCGCAAACGCCCAGATCGGACTGGCCGAGGTCATCAGGGCAGGTATAAAACGGGTGGTACGAGCAGTGGACCTAAAGGTACAGAGGTTACAGAACCGTACCATCTGGCTACAGAACGCGCAGAAGGTACTTGAGAATTCCCTGAGCAGGCTAAGGCTACAGGAAATTTCCGAATGGACCCAGAGACATACCGAGCAATACCAAGACCATTACCAACAGTTTAGCAAGGTCAGGTCCGCCATTGCCAATTTCCAGCAGGTCCGCCAGATGATTCGGCTCCAATTAGGACTGGTCAAGGAATACCAAAGGGTCTGGGAGCTTTTGAAAGGGGATCCGGTGTTCAGCTCAGAAGAGATCGGTCATATGGAGAAGGTCTATGCTGGGATCCTGGACAGGAGTATCTCCAACCTAGATCAGATCCGAACGGTAATGATGTCCTTTCACCTGGCCATGACCGATAGGCAGCGAATGGAACTCATCAACAATGTAGGTAGCGACATTTACAGGAACTATATGGACCTGGTGGGTTTCAACCGACAGAATCTAATCCTTAGGGCCCAGAGGGCCGGAGAAAGGGGGCGGATCGAGAATATCAAAAAACTGTATAATTTACAATAGCTCATATGAAAGAGACGAAAATATCCATTTGGTTATTTGGGGTGCTTTCCCTGCTTGCCCAAAACGGCAGTTGCCAAACCCTCAGGGAGTGGATCCACCAAAAAAAGGTACAGAAGGAATACCTCACCCAGCAGCTTACCGCCCAGCGGGTTTATTTGGACCTTCAGGAGGATGGCTCGCGGCTGCTCCGGACAGGCTGGGGAAATATCCAGGGATCCAGGAGCAGGGAACTTGACCTTCACGGGCTGTTCTTCAGTTCCCGTCGCATTGTCAGTAGGGGCCTGAGGGAACATCCGCTGGTCCCAGAAATCCTTGGCATGCATTACAGCATCCTGTTGCACTATCGGCAGGTAAATGGGCTTTTTCGGTCAACCGATAGGTTCTCTGCCCAGGAGGAGCATTTGATTGACAGGGCATACTCGGGGATTCTGGCAATATGTGATGGGATACTTGAGGACCTGGGTTCCCTTCTGGTAAACGATCGGCTCCAGTTGGATGATTTCCAGCGGTTGTACCGGATCCGGGGAATTTATGACCAGATGCTGGAGCTCCTGGCAACCTCGAAGGGATGGCTGGATGATTCATACACCACTTCCAGGATCAGGGAACGCATGCATTCGGAGGCGAGCTCCGGCCAACAGCTCTTTGGACCCATAAAACCTGAAAAATGAAAAAACATTGGCTCATGTTACTAATATCCCTTAGCCTGACCATTCCAGCGAAAAGGCTGTTCGGACAAAGTGCAGATGTTTCCCAGTTGCTCCTTAACGTAGAGAAATTGGCGCAATTGAAAAAAATCCTCCTACAGATGAAGCAAAGCTATTCCATTCTGTCAAAAGGTTACGGAATGGTCAGCGAGCTGTCCCAGGGGAACTTCAACCTCCACAGGGTCTTTTTGGAAGGTCTTATGGAAGCCAGCCCCTCGGTCCGGAAATACCGTAAGGTAAAGGAGGTCGTAAACATCCAGCTCCATCTGGTCTCCCTATGCAATACATCCATAAAGCGGTACCGGAATTCAGGGGCCTTCTCGATTGGCGAACTCCGCTATCTCGCCTCTGTCCAGCAAAAGGTCCTTTCGGAATCTCTGGGGAACCTAGAAGAACTTGCCGTCCTGGTAGCGGGCGGCCTCGTACAGATGGACGACGGGGAGCGGCTATCGGCAATCGACGTGATACACAGAAAAATGGAAGATACCATAGGGTTCCTTCGCCGTTTCCTGGTGTCAACCGACATACTGAGGCTCCAGAGAATCCGCCATGGCAGGGACCTGGGCCAGCGGGAGAGCCTTTTCAGGACCGAACAGATGAACCCCAAATAAACAGTTAATACGATGAAGAAAAATATTAGATATGGACTGGTCTGTCTGCCTTTCCTTGGCCCCATGCAGGCCATTGGGCAGGATCACTCTGAAAATTTCACGAATTTCCACCTCGTCCTCGAACGGCTGTACGAAGAAATGATGCCCATGTGCTCAAGCCTAATCGGAGTGGGCCAAGGTCTTGCGGGGTTTGCTGCCCTTTGGTACATTTCATATAGGGTATGGAAACATATCTCTGCGGCGGAGGCCATTGACTTCTTTCCCCTTTTCCGGCCTTTTGTGATAGGTTTCTGCATCTCCATCTTCCCTTCCCTGATGGGGCTGGTGAACAGCGTCCTGTCTCCCGTGGTCCAGGTCACCTCGGCCATGGTGGGCGACTCAAATCAGGCGATCTCAGAGCTCCTGAAACAAAAGCGTGAAGCTCTCGAGCGGACCGAGTTGTTCCAGATATACGTAGGACAGGATGGAGAGGGCGATCGGAGCAAATGGTACCGGTACACCAACCAGGATGCTGATCCAGAGGCTGAGGGCTTTTGGGAAGGCCTTGGCAATGATTATAAGTTTGCCATGTCCAAGGCAGCCTACAACTTCAGGAATTCGATCAAGGAATGGATGAGCGAGGTGCTGACCGTTCTTTTTCAGGCCGCGGCCCTTTGTATAGACTGCCTGCGGACCTTTCAGCTGGTTGTCCTCTCGGTCATGGGGCCCATCGTGTTCGGCCTCTCGGTCTTCGACGGTTTCCAGCACAGCCTTGTGATATGGCTTGCCCGGTACATAAACATATTCCTCTGGTTGCCGGTTGCCAATATTTTTGGGAGTCTGATCGGCATGGTCCAGCAAAATATGCTAAGGCTTGACATCTCCCAGATCGAGGATGGAGGCTATACCCTTTTCTCACCTACGGACAGTGCGTACCTCATTTTCCTGATCATTGGGATCGTGGGCTATTTTGCCGTTCCCAGCATCGCCAACTATATTGTCAATGCCTCGGAGAACGGTGCTTTCGTAAGGAACGTTACCAATATCTTCCTTAGCACAACCACCAGCATTCCGACCCGGATGGTCCAACAGGCCTCAATGGCAGGAGATGCCATGGGCGATCCACCTGCAAGGAACTCGAGCAACATGGCCCAAAGGTCCCAAAGCGAACCATACTTCAAAGATCCTGCCCAGACAAGCTTTATGGGGGATAAACTGAAGGGTAACCCTTAAACATGGATATATGTATGATGTTTAGAAAGATGAAAAATATAGATTCTGCCTTTCGCTATATCAGGACTTTTACGATACTGGTTATCCTGGTTAGCAGCTCTATAAGCTGTCTGTGCCTGTACTGGTGCTTCAGCTCGATCAATAGGCAACAGCAAACGGTCTATGTACTGGGAAACGGACAGGCGTTTCTGGCCAGTTCCTCCTCACGGAAGGAAAACCTATCGGCAGAGGCCAGGGACCACGTCCAGCGTTTCCACGAGCTCTTTTTCACGCTGGATCCCGACGAAGCCTCCATACGCGAGCATACAACTAGGGCTCTCTACCTGGCAGACCACAGTGCAAAGAAGATATATGACAATCTCAGGGAGAGGGATTTCTATTCACAGCTCGTTGCGGCAAATGTCAACCAGAGCCTCAAAGTGGACAGCATAGAGGTGGACCTTTCGCAATATCCCTACAGATTCCGTTTCTACGGGACCCAGCTGGTAACAAGACCCACAACCCAGACCACGCGCAGCCTGCAGTGCCAAGGGATGCTAAGGGAGGTCTCCAGGAGCGAAAATAACTCCCATGGACTTCTCATCGAACGGTGGGAGATCCTTGAGAACAGGGATATCAGGACACGTAACCGCAAATAACGTAAAAATGGAAGCTAAAAAAGCCAATAAACCCTTAACGCTGCAAAGAGCGTTTTCTTCTAGGCTGGGGAAGGCAACGGATGGATTGTCCAGACGGACCTTGACTATCTGTCTGTCCATCTTCGTCCTGGTCGGGAGCATCTGCTGCCTCACAAGGATATTCCTTGCGGTCTGGTTCCCAGGATCACCGCCGTTATCCCGACCGAGCGCTGTGGGAATGCCTGTGATCCAGCGGGATTCCGGTACTGTACAGGAAGGGAGAATAGGGAGGGGGACAGTTTTCGGCCAGGGGGACAAAGATACCCTTGATGTAAAAACAAAAAGGCAGGCTAGGCCAGAAAGCCGCACCAGACCTGATTGATCCGTTAAAACCAACAAAAAAAAAGCCATGCAGACAAGCAATTCAATTATGAGTAAACAGGTAAGGGGAAGGTTCCTCTTGCTGGCACCTGTGGTTGCAATACCATTTGTGCTCCTGTTTTTCTGGAAAATGGGGGTCGGAAAAGATCTGTCCGAAGCCCCAAGGACGGAGGAACATTCCGTTTTTCTTGCAGGTCTCCCCGATATCGGTGCAACTAAAGGGGAAAAACTTAATAAGCTGGAACATTACGAAAAGGCCGACCGGGATTCCCAAAGACTCAAGGAGCTCATTAGGCATGATCCTTACTATCTGGAGCCGCAGGGCCCCATCGGATACCACGAAGGGAATCCCGAGGACCTTGTCGGACCTGAAGCCTATGAGTTCACTCCCATTGGCCGGCAATCCGGCGAGCAGCTTTCCCAAGAGATCTTTAAAAAGCTTTCGGATCTCCAACAGGAGCTGGAATCACCCGCGACCAGAACGGACGCTGACCGACTTTCTCCCTTCGACGGCCAGCAGGAGGCAACGAATGCCCCAAAAAAGGAAATGCTGGACTTTCTGGATGCCCATGAGGCGCATCTGGACTCACTTTCCAGTGATCCAAGCCAGGACATGGAAATCCTGCAGCTCAATGCCATGCTCGACAAGGTCCTTGATATCCAGAACCCTGACAGGTTAAGGTCACGGGCACAGCCGGAGGAAAACTTAGAAGGTGTGGGTGCCTTACCGGTCGGCCATCCATTGGAAAGGACCCAAATCTCGGTCCTGGCAGCCCACGGACACAAAAGGGACACATTTCGGAGAACCTTCAGGTTCTATTCGCTAAATGACCAGGGAAAGCTTCCATCAGAGCAAGGGGCGATCCCGGCAGCGGTCCATGGTCAGCAGGAACTTATCGATGGTTCGTACATCAAGCTGCACCTTATGGAAACGGTGAACGTTGCCGGCAAGGAGGTCCCTAAAGGGGCCCTTGTATTCGGCCAGGTCAGGTTTTCGCCACAGAGGATGGACATCAAGATCAAGCACCTCAGGGTCGGACAGTTCATATTGCCGGTCGATATGCAGGTGCATGACCTAGATGGTTTGCCGGGGGTCAATGTGCCGGGAGACATATTGCGGCAGGGTATCCAGGAATCGGCCGATAGATCGGTCCAAGAAATGGGAATGCCAGCCCTGGACCCTTCATGGGAGACCAAGGCGGCCTCCTTGGGGGTACAGGCAGCAAAGAGGCTTTTGGCAAAGAGGATAAAGGTGAAAAAAGTGATCATGCCCGCAGATTATCGAGTGCTATTATTTGATAGAAAGAAAAAAGAACAGATAAAAAAAACAGTAAAATAAATCATGGATAAATTACCACATTGCATAATATTAGCGGTATTCCTACTGGCCTTTGCCCCTTTCGCAAATGGACAGTACGCTCCCATGCCCCAGAGCATAAGGGTAAGCGAAAATATGACGTCCAACCTCATTTTCTCCATGCCCATCTTGAGCGTGGACCTGGGAAGTTTCGATCTCCTTGCCCAAAAGGCTAGCGGGGTACAGAACATCCTGCAGGTAAAGGCCGCGAGCAAGGAGCTGACACAGACGAACCTCACCGTGATCACACAGGACGGAAAGTTACATTCATTCCTGGTAAGCTATTCTGAATTTGCTGATCCCATCAACCTTACCGTCGGGGGGAACCTGCCCGAAGGCACCAATGTTCCCTCCATCCCGAACCGCACAAAGGTTCCTCCCATCCCGGTCGGGCTAGGTATGGATTGGGTACGGAACACGGACCTTGTTCCCGTTAGGTTGATGAAAAAATCGGACGGGATCCGCTTTAGCCTTGACGGCATCTTTATACAAGGGGACAGGATGTACCTGCGCTTCAGGTTCTATAACGAATCCCATATCCCTTTCCAGCTCGACCAGTTCAGGCTTTTCCTCAAGGATAACAGAACGGCGAAAAGGACGGCTGCCCAGGAACTTGAAATCATACCGGAATATGTGGACGGACAGCAGGACAAGATGCTTGAACATGTGCCGTATACCTGGGTTGTTTCCGTACCGAGCTTTACCCTTCCAGAGGGCAAGCACCTGTGGGTGGAGCTCATTGAGCTTTCTGGAGGAAGGGATTTGGGGCTAAAGGTCAGGAACAGACATATCCTAAAGACCCTTCCGGTTCCATTCATCCAATAAAAAAACAGATATCATGAACATACAAAACTTTGAATACCTCAGGGATCAGCTCTTCTTCTGCGGTTTCGGGCACAAACTTGAAGATGCCCTAAGATCGAAGATGGCAAAGGACAAACAGGAGTTCCAGTTGCAGTACAGGGGACAGATAGATTCCGAGCCTGTAAGGGCAGAACTGCACTTTTCCAGGAGTAGGCAGACGGATAGGTACTTCTTCAATTCCTTTCGGGTCGAACTCCCCCAAAACAGTGCCCGGGTAACGGGATCGAGAAGATTCCATGTGAACGGAAGTAACAGGTTTACCTTAAAGGAAGCATATAACCTTCTCAACGGAAGGTCGGTTCACAAGCAGCTGACCAATGTCCAGGGGGAACGGTACAGGGCATGGTTCCAACTGGATGGCAAGACCTTGGATATCCATGGCAACCATAAACTGCTGCAGTTCCATGAAAACTATGGATATGACATCGAAAACCAGTTAGGGCGTTTTCCGATCATGGAACTTAGGGAGGAACAGAGCAAAAAGAGGTTGCTGGAATCACTTGGCAGGGGCAACCGTCAGCTGGTGACCTTTGAGCTGAGCTCAGGGCCCCATAAACTGTACGTAGAGGCCCTGCCAAGGTTCAAGGCAGTCTGCATATACAATGAACAGGGCATAAGGCAGGAATTCATTGATGACCG
Source organism: Sphingobacterium sp. BS-2 (assembly GCF_046161205.1). NCBI lineage: Bacteria > Pseudomonadati > Bacteroidota > Sphingobacteriia > Sphingobacteriales > Sphingobacteriaceae > Sphingobacterium > Sphingobacterium sp. BS-2. The sequence goes on along the minus strand of NZ_JBIXGO010000021.1, from coordinate 322,633 downwards.
TTCCAAATTGGACCAGCGGCCAAGTGCCAAGCTTCAGGAGCAGCAGAGGCAGATCCAGATACGGAGCAGGGGGGGAAGGAAGGGACACAGCTTATGAGACCCGATACCTTTATTGCCCTGGCCAAGGTGCTTCCCGAATTCTTTCAGGCCATGGACCGTGACCCCAGGTTGTCAAGTACTCACGTTTCACTCTATTTCTCACTGATAAGGCAGTGGGCAAGCACAGAATTCAAGGGGTGCATACGGGTCTATGCCAGGCATGGTGCCCACAGGGCCAAGATTTCGATGGTAAGTTACATAAAGTGCCTGAAGGACATGCATGAATTTGGGTATATCCGTTACGTGCCATCCTATAACAGCGCTGTGCCCAGTTCAATCTACCTCTTTTGTGGGGGGGAGTTACCCGAAAATGACGCTCAGAAGGTGGTTGATTCCCCGTTGCTTCCGGTGAAAAAGGGAAACTAAGGGGTGCTGTGGAAGTATCGGCAGGCGCAGGCCTTTGCTCTTGGTTTACCCCGTAGGGTAAGGCTCTTTTGCATGGGACAAGCTCCATGTCTGATGTGAGCCGGATGGAAAGGCAAAACAACGGGCAGTCAATAGGAAATCCTTGCTGCATCGTCCGCAACAAGGATTTTTTTGGGGGCGTAAATCCAGACGGGATGACCCCTAGTGCCGATGATAGGCTCTTAGAACCGCTCGAACTGAGAGAAAAAGAAGCTTCCTTCGACCTCAGCATTCTCATCAGAATCAGACCCGTGGATAGCATTAGCATCGATAGATCTAGCATATTTGCTGCGGATAGTGCCTTCTGCAGCTTTCGATGGATCGGTCGCACCGATCAAGGAACGGAAATCCTCAACGGCGTTGTCCTTTTCCAGGATTGCTGCGACAATGGGCCCCGATGTCATGAATTTAACCAGGTCCCCATAGAAAGGGCGTTCCCTGTGAACTGCATAAAAAGTTCCCGCATTTACTGCGCTCAGTTGAATGTACTTCATTGCAACGATCCTGAAACCGCCGCTGATGATGTCATTCAAGATGGCGCCGGTGTGGCCATTTGCTACCGCATCTGGCTTGATCATTGTGAAAGTTCTGTTTGTTGCCATTATACTCTATATATTTTTGCAAAGTTAATAAAATTGTAACAGGATGTAAAGTTTAGTTCGAGGGCCCCAGTACAGGGGATCCTAAAGGTGTTGCCTACTGAATATGTTCGTGTTAGGTCGATAAATCCTTATGGACCAGAGGGTTGGTCGGGTTATCACTGAGGGTTGCGAGATGGTGGGGCCGACTATGCACTGGACGAATATTACCGGTCCACAGTGAAAAGGACCTGGGGGAATGACGTTTCCTGAATGTAACATAGGAGACCTTCTGCCCTTCCCATTTTTGGACTTTGACTGGGCACCCTTCCCGATCCACCGCCCAATCCCATTACCGAGCGCTTCACGGGCGGGTTTTGTAAACCGGTAATAGTTAGTTAAATTAAGGGTTCACAAAAAGGGGATTGATGGAAAATTCAGAAGCCAACAGTTTATTAAGGAACACCATTGACAGTACGTTGGACATGATTCAGGTATTCCAGGCCGTGCGGGGCCTTGACGGTAAGATCGAAGATTTCAAATGGGTACTGAACAACAGGGCATCCGAACTGATCTACGGGGATGTTATCGGTAAGAGCCTGCTTCAGCTCAACCCGGGAGTGGTGCAGGAGGGGATCTTCGAAATCTTCCGTGAGGTGGTAAGGACGGGCCTTCCCCAGACCAACCTCCACCACTACGTTCACGAACAGTTCGATGGCTGGTATCACCAATCGGTCGTGAGGCAGGGCGATGGCGTTTCTACGACCACCAAGGACGTGACGGAAATGGTCCTGGCCCAGGAGAAGATCATGGAGCTGGAAAGAGAGCGGCAGAAGGAAATATTCAATATCACGCTGCAAAGGGTGGAAGAGGAGCGGTCTAGGTTATCCGAGGTGCTCCATAACGAAATTGGACAGCTGCTGTACGCAGCGCGCCTTCAGCTTTCCAGCCTAGACCCCGAGATGCAGAGAATGGAATTCATGGAAAACCGCCTAAAACTGGAGAAGCTACTGGTTCTATTGGTTAAGGAGGTAAGGGAACTTTCCCACGATCTTTCCCCAATGGCACTTGAAAAGCTGGGGCTTAGGGATGCACTTGAGAGATTTATGTCAAGGTTCCCGGATAAACAGCGGTTCAAGTTCCGATACCTGGGAAGTCAGAACATGGGGGACATCAAACGGGAAACTTTTGTTTACAAGATCGTCCAGGAACTGCTGCTAAATGTCGCCAAGCATTCCTTCTGTACCAGATGTACCCTTCTGGTTAGAGTTTCAAAGGCAGAAATAACCGTGCACCTAAGCGACAACGGTAAGGGATTTGATCCCCAAGCTGCAATAACAGAGGGGATTGGCCTGGCCTGGGTGAGGAACAACGTGGAGAGCTTGGGCGGAAATATCGTTCTGGAATCCAAAGAGGGGGATGGCACGATGGTCAATCTCAGCATTCCGTACCGATAAATTGGAGGGAAGCAGGACCGGCCCCATCTGCAGCTGCGTACCGTGAGGCCCACGGCCGATGGAGGAATGATACGTAATGGGGAAAGTATTAATGGCGCCAGGGAAAGGTTTTTACGCATACTTTTATCGTCCTGAACAAAAAGCGTGGCACAAATGTTCCTCAATTGCACGGGCATTAAGGAAGATGCCGAACAAACTAATTTTCTGTTCATGAGAAACCAGCGCTATTCAACATTGTTGAGATTAGGCCAGCTTCGCGACGGCAAGTACGTGAAGCTGTCCCGAATAGATATTCAGGGTATAACCTCAAGGATCCTTCGGACTGCAGAGGAAACCTTGCTCCACGTGCCGCTCCCTTTTGCGGACCTGCTCCTGCGGCTGGCCCCCAACCTAGGTGGGGACAGGTCGGCAAAGATAGATCCTGGCGATGGAAATGGGGCCAGGATCGAAATAGATGGCTTACTGGGCAGTTACCTGGTGGAACTGGAATTCTTTGCAGGAAGTGCACTCCACATCCACTCTAAGGTCAGCTTCATTCCTAAAAATAATGTTTCAGGGATGGAGCTCTCCCCCGAGGTGACCTTTCTGGAAAAGGGAAAGTGGAGTGCGCTGAAATCCTTTAGGTTGGTCCTGCAGCAGCGCCAGCTCCGATCCGGGGCATGCTTCCTGGAACTTGGCGACGGTGTGGGCACGGCACTCTATTTCCACGACCTCGGCAGGCTATCGCCCCTGGCAGAAGATACCCGGAGCAGCCTATCGGAATGCGTGAAGGTTTTCTGGCCAGAGGTTGGCCTGGACCTGAGGACGGGATCCGAAGGGGTCCTAAAAAAGGGAAAAAGTTATGTGCTGAGCGATTTTCACCTGATCCTGGAAAATGAAAATAGTGGACAGGGGGACATGATTGCCTCTTCAAGGTTTATTTCGGGGCTGGCCAGTATCTATCCTATGCTGCAGAAACCGAAGGATCGGCTTGTGAATTACTTTTCACTTGCGCAAAAATGCCTCATGACCCTGGCCGAAAGCCATGGCTGTTGGCAACAGGTCGACAGGGATCCCTATCTGAACGCCTACCTGAACGACTATGGCAACCCTCCGGAGAGCATGGTCCAGATGGCCCTTTTACCTTCCTTAGCCAGGTATGCCAGGAGATTTGCGTCGCACAGGGCCGCGGGGTTGGCAGATAGGCTCATTCCTGGAATCCTGAACTTCTATAACGAGAAAACGGGGACAATGGAACGTTGGCTACCCAGCAAGGCATATCAGCTTTCGCCTTCCGAGGAACAGAAGAAGGCCCGGGTGATGGATTCGTGGTACCTCCATCACCCCCTGTTACAGCTCGCCCATATGCTGGAAGAAGGCTATCTTGAAAAAGGGCACCGAGACCTGTTCTTTGCATCGGTGGAGTTCTGTAGGAAGGTCGCCGAAAAGTACAGTTATGACTGGCCGGTCTTTTATGACCTTGATACGCTCGAAAGCCTAAAGGACGAAACGGGTCCGGGGAAGGGAGGCGAAAAGGATGTAGCGGGCCTCTATGCCATGGTGATGCTGAAGGCATACGGACTCAGTGGCAAGAAAGGTTATCTTCAGGAGGCAAAAAAGGCCGCCGATTCCCTTAGGGATCTGGGAACCGACCTTATCTACCAATCCAACAATACGGCCATCGCTGCAGAGGCCCTCCTGGAACTTTGGCGCATCCTTGGCGAAGAAAGGTACCGGGAACTTGCGGAACTCTGCATAGGGAACCTGATACGGAATTCAGGGATCTGGGATAGACAGTACGGAAATTCCAAGGAACTCCAGACGTTCTTTTCCCTTTTTCCCCTAACGGATGCACCTTATTCGGCCATTTTCGAGGAACAGGAGTGCGTTGTTTCCTTTCATCGGATCTTAAGGGCCTGCCACAGCAGACCTGGATCGATTAGCGAACCGACCCAATCCCTGATGGCCGAGTTCATTAAGTACGCAGTCCAGCGCATACCCTTCTATTTCCCGCCGCTTGTTCCCGGGGACATACTTTCCAAGGATCCCAAGACAGGGTCCGTCGACAGTACCTTTTGGGTTCCCGTGGAGGACCTGGGCGACGGCTGGAAGCCAATAGGGGGAGTGGGACAGGAGGTCTACGGTCTTGGGGCCGCTTTCAATCTCATTGATTCGCTTTCCGTCGATCTATCGGCCAAGGGGCATTTCATGTTCCTTAGCTATCCACATGTGGAGCTGGACCGAAGCGAGGACCACGTCAGCATAATGGTCATGGGATCGGCAAATTGTGAATTCCAGTACAGGCTTCATGGCATAGGGAAGGGACGTTACGAAATCCGTTTTGAAGATGGACATTCGACGGAACATTCGGGTAGGACAAGGACCTACCTGGCAAGGGCGGGGCAGAAAGTGACTGTCATGAAAAAAGAGACTTAGGCTTTCCGGAGGCCCTAGGTGACCTATGGATATGCCAATTACGGGCCCTAGTCAGGTGCTCAGTACCATCCCAAAGGGAGGGACAGGGCAGGCAGGGACATTTAAAGGATCAGGTTCTTTTTACTGATCCACTGCCCGTATTCCGGAAATAGACCGAGAACAGGTGCTCCAGTGCGTCCAATGCATAAAGTTCTTCTTCAGCGATCTCAGGATGCGTCAACAATGTCTCTTGGCCGTCTCCCGAGAATACCTGTGCGGCAATAAAGAATCCCCTACGGTTACTAAAGGCACCTACGCCCACCACTCTCCCTTCAATGGAAACATAGTGGTATACGATATCCGGAGTCCCACCATTTACTGTAACGTACGTGAGGGCCTCACCCATTTTTAATTCCTGTAATATCATTTCCTTAAGTTCATTAATTTCATAAAACCCAAATGGCCGTCCCTTTCGTGAGTCCAGGAAAGAATTTCCAGTTGGAAGGCTGGGCCCATTGCATTCCTAGATGGCCGCGGTATGCCTTTTCGGTGAACCTTTCCTGACGGGATGAACGTGGTCCCAGCTGACGGGGCGCCCCAACCTGACACCTGCGAACATCAGGCCCGAATACTCCTTCAGTGGGTAACGCCTGTATATGCTAGACGTGGGTCAAATGACCCTTTATTTCCCGTCAGGTGATCTATTGCGGTCATCTTCTTTGGGATGGAACTTCTTGGGAATATTGGATTCTTCTCCCTTAGGAAGGAAGGGCGGTATTCTCCCCGATTCGTTGCCATCCTCCATCGTCTTTCTATTCTTTCCAGGATCCTTGTCGTCCATCGAAATTTTGTCTTTTTTGTTTTCCTGTTCCATCTTTATCAAAATTTGTCGTTTGTCCTTTGAACAACCGGTTGGCGGATAAAGTTCTTTCTTAGGGTTTTTTTTATGCTGTCTGCCGGAACAATAGGAAATTTCCGCCATCTCTACGCTTGAGCCGGGAACCTAATCAAGGTTGAACGGCCTCCCTGGTTATGGATAACAGCCGATTGATACTATAACAAATGGAGCTGGCCAAAATAGACTGAGGAAAAGGACATCATGATAAAGAGTGAGTGGCAATATCACCTAGGTTGTATCCAATGAAAAGCCGCTGATCTAAATGAAAGTTTATCGCCCGTCCTGGCCCAAGATCGCGCCAGTCCGCAAAGCGGCATGCGGAGGAGCCTGGTGATCTCTATGCTGTCCGTTCCGTAGCGATCTTTATTGGTCCTGTTGCCTGAGGGATAAGTGGATTCCCCAGGGAAATGACGGACTGGGGAATTCCAATCTATTAAATCGCTAAATTAATTGATCTTGGGAACATAACGGTCAGGGATTAAAAATGTTTTAAAAAGATTGCCGCCCATTCAAGAAAATAGGCGGCATGGGATTTTGAATTGTAATTTCTCTTGTTTGCAGACATATAACAAATCATTCTTAATATTGTTTGTTTTTTCTAGAGATACTTATGCATGGCCACCTACCCAATGACGGTAGCTGTGCGGGATTAAACAATCCGCGAGCTGCGAGGGGTACCGGAGACTGGAAGGTATCGGTGGTCCGTTGGACGGACGGCCACAAATTATGGCAAGTGAATGGTAAATCTACAATTATGACAAGACAGAACTTACATGATCTCCTCAAACAGGGATATCAAATATTAGATAACGGCATTCCAAGAAAGGTAGAGATCGACCTCTGGAATTACCTTTCCGGTCTAGATGGGGAATTACTGAACATTCTTGTCCTTGAGGAACTACTGACCTGGGATGATCCGCAATTGGCGATGATTGAGATCGACGCGCAATGGTGAAGGGTCCCCGATCAATATATAACGGTGATTGCATGCATGTATCGGAGCAAGGTCCTGATTGCGCACATCCCGTTACGGTCAGTCATCAAGTCCCCTCCCGTCGAGTATTTGCTGGTAATATCTTTCGATCCTCGATTCCCTGGTCCTGGCTTGCCTTGCGCTATTGAAATGGAATAAGTAACCCTTTTGCCGTCCGGGTGTCAGGGAATGAAAGGCCTTGTTAAGGGCCGCGTCAGCTTCCAGGATCCGCTGGAATTCCGTGGGAACCGGATATTCGCCCACTTTTTTTAGCTCTACCTTCTTTCCCGATCGCTCGATCTTTACCGCTTCCTCGATATAGGTCTTGATGGTAGCCCTTAGTTCCCTTATCTGTTCAATGGCAGTGAACCTGATCTGCCTTGCCGATTGTACGTTCTCTGTTTGCTGTACTAGGATTTTTTCCTGGTCTTTCAGTAGGGCGCCCTTATGGAAAAGCAAGGCGCAATAGTCCTTGAAGCCATGGATCAGCAAGGTGTTCTTTCCATCGACCGTATAGCACGGATGGTTCCATTTGTATGCCTCCTCCAGAGAGCTGTTCTCGCGCACGATCTCGCGCAACAGCCCGAACGAGTCCTGCCATTTGCCTGGCTTTGCCAGGAACTGCTCTATTCTTTTGTCCATTTTACCTGTTTAGTTTCAATGTGTGGAGAATCTTTCTTTCGGCAGGCCTGAGATACCAGGACAGAACGGTTGCCGAAAGCAATATTAGGGATGGTAGGGCATCGCCGAACTGTCCTCCCGCCGCTAGGTGGGAGACAAAGGCCCCTGACATCGCAAAAAAGAACCCTGCGTAGGCCCATTCCTTCAACAGCGGGAATTTTGGAACCAGTATGGCCACCACGCCCAATAATTTCCACGTCCCAAGGATGCTAAGGAGATAAAGTGGGTAGCCCAACGATGTAGCGATGGCGTTATAGCCTCCGATCTGCAGCAACTGTTGGACACCGCCTGCCGTCATACCGATCGACAGAAATATGGTAACGGCCCAATAGGTTATCTTGTTTTTCTTTTTCATGTCCAGTTATTTTAGTTGACTAGCTATTTCCTGTAGCCTGTTGTGGGCCATGTCCAGGCCCCTTGCAAATGGCATCTGCATTAATTGGTCCCTGGCGCCAACAGATTTAAATACGATGTGCATGGTCAGTTTGCTCGTTACCTCCGTCAGTTCCTCAAACTCCAGGAATTCAAGTTGGACGGGTAACGGCGTGCCTTCCATTTCAAATGTCCTGGTGATCCTCGTGTTGGGAACAAACTCGTGTATCGTGCCGTGGGCCCGGAAGGCCACCGTACCGTTGTGCGAGGTTTCAAAGGCATATGAGCCGTGGTTGGCGTTCTCCATCTTCAGTACCCTGGTGTTCATCCACTGTTCAAAGAGGCTAGGTTCCTCGAAGGCCCTAAAGAGAGATCCCAATGGCAGGTCAAAGACCCTGGTAATCAAAAGGTCCTGTGAGCCTTCATGGGCTGTTAATTTCGTTTTCTGTTCCATTATCGTTGGCTGTTGTGATTTTTCATGACGGCTTCAAGGCTATCGAACCTTTCCTCCCAGATCTGACGGAACGGTTCGATGAAATCGGCGACATCCTTCATCTTCTTTGGATTGGTGTGGTAATAGATTTCCCTTCCGTTGTGCTCCTGTGTCAGCAATTCGCATTCTGTCAGGATCTGCAGGTGCTTGGAAACGGTAGGTCTCGAAGTGTCAAAGTTTGAGGCGATCGCACCTGCCGTCATGGCCTTGGAGGCAACCAGTAACAGAATAGCCCTCCTTGTCGGATCTGCTATGGCTTGAAATACATCTCGTCTGAGGTTCATAATGAAGTCATTTGGCTACAAATATAAGTGAAGTTATTTGGCTACGCAAGGTTTCCTTAAATTTTTTTGGTTATTTATGTCTGAAGGTTCCACCCACCGGCGCCCCCGCAGGTTACCTCGCCAGGGACCGTGGCCTCGGCAGGTACCTCTAAGCAGCTTGCCGGTCGGGGCAGATGTTGTTTGAATAAAAAGGCCAGGAACCGCCGGCGATGGTACCCATGACCATTGCCCCCTCAAAGGCCATATCAAAAGAAATTGCCATTTGGAGCGCTTTGGCCCAGTCGGTTTGGATTTATGCCCTTAGTCAAGAAAGGAGATAAATTCAGGGAAAGTAAGCGATCTGTCACATCCTTGATCGCAGGGAAAGCAGGGCGCCCCGTGTAAGAGGCTTGGTCATGTAGGAGATCACGAGCTCGTCGTTAGCGGACCTCTCTATGTCCCGGGAGTCCACAGAAGAGGTCAGTATGTGTATTGAAAGGTCGTACCTGCCGCTACGAGTCCTGACGGCATCCAAAAATCCCCATCCGTCCAAAACGGGCATGTTGATATCCAGGAAGACAAGGTAGGTCCCTTCTGGATGGTTCTCTATGTAATCAAGCGCTAACCGCCCGTTCTCCACGGCTACGGTCCTGCTATTCGGGAATACGCTCGCTATGATTGTTCTGTGAATGAAATTTATGATTGGATCGTCATCCACCAAGAGTATCGTCAAATTTTCCATCTTCTATTGAGTTTGCTTTTTCTGTCAACGTCCTAATAACCAGGTCCAGCTCTTCGGCGGAATCCAGGATGAGTTCCATTATCCTCGAAGGGGAGAGGCCTCCGCCACCGTGCCGGAGGGATACCTCCGCAAGGCCCATCAGGCGGGTTAGCGGGGCCCTGAAAAGGTGCGACTGTGTCCATGCGATCTCCCTTAGCGCCCTGTTCTGTTCCTCGATCTTCTCAAGGTGCATCCGCGGGGTGGTCACGTCCAGTACAGCGCCGACCAGTTGAACCGCGTTCCCTGCGGTATCCCGAAGGACGTGGCACCTGTCCTGATAATGGTGGATGTGGCCATCGGCCGAGACCGCCCGGTATTCAGCATACCAGGCATCCTGGGCTGGATCGGCGATCACTCTGCCCAGGGAGTCCCAGACCCTCTCCCTGTCTCCGGTACATATGGTGGAGAACCAAGAATTGGATTTGCTGAACTCTTCGGAAGTCCCAGCGGAGATCGGCTGCTGACCGTCCCGTCCCCCCCGGGTATACGTGTTTTTTACAAGGTCTGCGTGCCAGATCATCTCGTTGCTCGCCTTCATTGCGAGCCTGAAGATCTCATTGCTCATGAAGAGCCTTTCTTCATAGCCTTTCCTTTCGGTGATATCCTGGATGGTCCCCTCCATCCTCAGCGGTGTACCGTCATCCCCCATGATAAGCTGTACTTCCTGCCTGACCCATTTCACCCTGCCAAGGGGCGTGACTATCCGGTGCTCGAAACCCCTTGCCGAATTTGGGGGGAGCAAGAGCGCTGGGTCGGTATCGAGCAGGTAGCGGTCACCGGGAAAGAAGGCCGACCTGAGGTTCTCCATGGTTGGCAGGAAATTGCGCGGAGACCGTTCATAGATGCTGTAGGTCTCTTCGCTCCACACCGAGACCTGGGAACTGAGAGGCCTGAACCAGTATCCGAGTTTGGCGATCTTCTGTGCATTTCGGAGCCTCTGCAGGGCTCCGTAGAGTTCCTTCTCGGCATTGGCCTGGTCAGTAATATCCTTTCCCACGGCGACGATGCGCATGGATTCCCGGGAGATGGCCGCAGACCATAGCAGCGTGCGCAAATTGCCCGGTGCAGCGGAAATCCTGGTACGGAACGGCCCGCTGCTCCACCCGTTGACCATGGAAATGAAATCCCGCTTTGCCTGAGCAACGTCCTCTGGGTGCAGCATTTCCAGGATTGTACCGGCCTGGTCAATTGCTCCATCGGCATTTGCCAGTGCGGCAAATGCCCTGTTGTACCTCTCGATCTTGCCGTCCCTGCCGATGATGCAGTGCGGATCGGGCGATATGTCGAACAGGGTGAGGTACTCGATCTCTTTCATCTTGTGGGCAATCGGGCCCGCGATCCGGGAAGATGCCCTCTTAAGGAATGATGCTATTCCCTCCGGACCGTCCGGGGACCCAGCGGGGAAGCATATGATGCACCCCAGGAAATTTTTCCCGGAAACGATGGGGATGCCAACCGCTGGACCTTGATCCTTACCTTCGTTTTCCGTGATGACCGCGTCCATTTCCTCCCAGACCTTCCCCGGTAGCCCTTCACCTCTGCCACAGCTGAATCCGGGGGAAAAGCCCTTCAGCAGGTATTGGCCATCCCGCTGGCTTGCCCTGCCGCTCAGGCCAAGGGAGGAAGGGTCCCTGGAGACCAGCCAGACCTCGGCCGTGATGATTTCCTCAAGGTCTAGGATGGCACGGATGGCACAGTCCACAACTTCTTCGAGCGATGAAGCATCTGCGGATTCCCTTTCCATCCGGTCCAGGGAGGCTTCGCGGAGCTCCCGTACTTTGTGTTCCGTCACGTCCCAGAGACCCACCCTTACGGCCATGCCCTTTCCGTACAGGGTGATCCCTGAAAGGTCGGAGGAGAGCCAGCGCCGCTCCCCGTTCCTGCATGTGATGGGGAAGGATCCGGAAGGGACCGTTTCCCCCCGCATAGCCCGGTCCAAGAGTACCGCGATACGTTCCCGCGCAGGGGGTGTTACGAATCCCAGGATGCTCATCCCGGATAGTTCTTGCGGCTGGAGGCCGATTAGCTTGCCGTGGCTTGGCGAGGCGCGGATGAAGTTTCCCGCACCGTCGAGGAGTGATACGTGGTCCAAGCTTCTTTCCTGATGGATTTCCACTGCAGTTACCAGGCACGCATCCCTGCCCGAATAGGTTACGGGTGCGCTGAACAAGCGCAGCAAGAAGGTGTCCCCTTGGCTGTTCCTGTGCCGCTGGGGCGTCCCGTTGGCGATGCAGCCTTCCCGTATTCCCATGTTCGGATCAGCGAACAGATCGGCAGCGGTCATTTGGGTGAACTGTTTGTCAGTAAATCCATAGAGCCCCCGCGCAACTTTGTTGACTGCCAGCAAAGAGAGGTCTGCCCTGTCGTGTACCCACATCGGGATGGGGGAAAGCTCAAAGAGATCGTCATGTTCCATGGGTCTGTCAAAATAGGTATCTGGCATATAAATTTCTCCAGGGGCCAAAGCCTGCCCCAAGGAAACCGAATTTACGGTTTTTTTTCGTTTCCGAGAATATCGAACCGCGGATATTGTCCATTTTACTGCAAACAGGGGCGACAGGAGGAAACCTCGGGGCTGGCTACCGTATAAGTACGCAAAGTGGGGCACTGTCGAACATTTTCTTGAAATAACTGTCCATCCATGGATAGCAAGACCACATTCAAAGGCATGCAAGAACGTAAAAGAAAGGAAGAACTGCTCATCCAGGCCATATCGGCGAACGCGACAAGGCTGGAAGGCTACAGGTGGGCCTCAGAGGTCGCGACCTGTCACGGTCACCTTGGCCTGTGGAAGGTCTTTGTGGCCCAAGTGGACCAATCCGTAAAATTCAAGGTGCAGTTCACTGCCCTGGCAAAGGAATTGGGCGCACTGGAAGAGGTCATGAGGCTGCAGGGAGGCGAAAGGTCACGGAAGTTCTTCGCGGCGGGCCGCCAACCTGGGATTTGGGGAATGGACGATATCCTCAAGCACTGCCGGAGTATTGAGCGGAGTTTCACGGAATCCTACATCTCCATCATGGCTATCTGCCATGATGGAGATGCTCCACGGACAGCTGATGGAACGCCAGGCCCAGGACCTCAGGCTCTAGGGCGCCATGTTGCCCTAACCCTGCCACTGGAAGGTGATCGGGCCGATGCAAGAAAAACTGCCCGGAAAATGAGCGCACGTTTGACAAAATTGCCTAACTTTGTGCCATGTCAAAGAACCTGCAAGTAACTATAGATAAGGACTCGGGCTTTTGCTTCGGGGTCGTCTATGCGATTGATATGGCCGAGGAGATCCTGGACTTGGATGGCTATCTGTATTGCCTTGGCGATATCGTCCACAATGACGAGGAGGTCGCAAGGCTGAAGGCCAAGGGCCTGCGGATTATTTCACACGATGAACTGCATGGCCTAAAGAACGTGAAGGTGCTGATCCGCGCACATGGCGAAGCTCCGGAAACTTACAGGATGGCACTGGAGAACAATATTACCCTGATCGATGCATCCTGTCCGGTTGTGCTGAAGTTGCAGAACCGTATCAAGACTTCGCACGATGACAGAGAGAAAATATTGATATTCGGCAAGCATGGCCACGCCGAGGTCATCGGACTGCAGGGGCAGACCAACAATGAGGCCATCGTTTTCCAGGATATTGATGAACTTGAAGGGGCCGAGTTGCCAGCAAAATTCACCCTTTACAGTCAGACTACAAAGAGTGTCGATCGTTTCTACGCGATCAAGGATGAGCTTATCAATAGGGGGTATGAGGTAAAGGCCAATGATACCATCTGTAGACAGGTATCCAACAGGTATGAGGATTTGGCGACATTCGCCGCTCAATTTGACAAGGTCATATTTGTTTCCGGAAAGAAATCATCGAACGGTAAGGTCCTATTTGATGTCTGTAAAAAGGTCAACCCGAATACCTACTTTATATCCGGCCCCGAGGAATTGGATGCCCGCACATTTGCGGACAATGAGACCATTGGGATCTGCGGGGCCACATCTACCCCGATGTGGCTGATGAGGAAGGTAAAGGAAACCCTTGAATCCTATTAATCGTCATTTCAATTTAAAATTCATTGATGCTGGCCGTTGAAATCTACCATTGCGCCTGTTTTGCTATAAATATTGCCTAATTTTGTGTTCAGAATGAGTAAAAAAGCTAAAAAGGGTGTATTGTTGGTCCAGTTGGGTACCCCCAATTCACCGACTACCGGCGAAGTAAAGAAATACCTGACAGAGTTCTTAATGGACCCACGCGTGATGGACATCCCTTTTGTTTCAAGGACCTTGTTGGTCAAGGGAATCATCGTCCCTAAAAGGGCTTCAAAATCCGCTCATACCTATTCAACCATCTGGAGTGAGGAAACCGGGTCCCCGTTAATGTACTACAGTGTTTTGCAGCAACAGATGTTGCAGCAGGAACTAGGTGAAGAATACCATGTGGAATTGGCCATGCGATACCAGGAACCTTCGATTCCCAATGCATTGAAAAACTTGGAAAGCATGTTCCTGGATTCCATTATCGTCATCCCGCTTTTTCCACAATATGCCTCGGCAACGACCGGTTCGGTCATCGACCGTGTCATGGAACTGATGCGCGGCTGGCAATACTTTCCCAAGGTAAGTTTCGTCAGCAGTTATTGCGACAACCCTTTAATGGTCGAGGTCATCGCAGATAATGCCCATAAACATGACCTGAGCGAATATGACCATTTCCTGTTCAGTTACCATGGGCTGCCCGTTCGACAGTTGGGAAAGGTTGACCCAAAGGGAGAATTGGAGTGTCCTGATTTTGGGTGCGATTCTTGCAAGAGAGAAATGAAATCCTTTTGCTATCTGTCACAATGCTATGCAACCACGCGCGCTATCGTAGAAAAGTTGAACATACCTGAGGAGAAATATACGGTCTGTTTCCAGTCACGATTGGGAAAAACCCCATGGATCCAGCCATATACCTCAGACACACTGCATGATTTAGCAAAACAAGGGAAGAAAAAGCTCTTGGTGTTCAGTCCTGCATTCGTAGCCGATTGCATCGAAACTTTGGATGAGATACAGGTTGAATACGCTAATGAATTTAAGGAAATGGGCGGAGAGGAGGTCCATATGGTGGAAAGCCTGAACGGTAGCCCGAAATGGATCGAAGCCCTGAAACGAATGGTGTTGGAAAACGGGAATTAAGATGTTAAAATTAAATGCAGTAATATTATTCTTACTAGACTTCTATATATTTTTTGCGCTTAGGGCGACGAATATCAGATTTGTCAAGACGAGATGGTTCACCATCCTATGGTGGGGCTATTCACTGTCTTTGCTGGTAGGATTATTTATTTCATTCCAATATAGCATTCCGCTTTCGGTTCGTTCCATTATCCTGGTGGCCTTTTTCCTGACTGCGGTCAGCAAGTTTGTCTATGCCATCGTCTTGATCGTCGATGATCTGCGAAGAGGGGGGATTTGGGTTGGACGTCTGTTCTCCAGGGGCAAGGGCAAGGACCTGGAAGAGAGATTGGAGACTTTGGAAGAACCTTTGCCAGAAGTCCCTAAAAAGGGTATTTCCCGTTCTGACTTCCTGTTGAAATCAGGGATAATAGTTGCTGCCCTTCCAATGGTCCCATTGGCTTGGGGCGTAATTTCCACAGCTTATGATTATCGGGTGAGACGCCAGAAATTGGTGCTTCCGAACTTACCGAAGGAATTCCATGGAATGACCATCGGGCAGATCTCAGATGTTCACTCCGGTTCATTTTATAATAAAAAAGCCGTCATGGGCGGAGTAGAGCTCCTGCTGGCACAAAAGCCCGATGTTATCTTCTTTACCGGTGATCTGGTGAACAATGTTGCCTCGGAGATGCGTGATTATCAAGATATCTTTGCCCATGTCAAAGCGGATCTAGGGGTGTATTCTACCTTGGGCAACCATGATTATGGCGATTATTACTTTGGTCCGGGCGACTCGCCAGCCAAACGTAAAAACCTGCAGGATTTGATCGAAACCCATAAGATTATGGGTTGGGACCTTTTGATGGACGAGAACCGGACCTTGAAAGTAGGCAATGGGGAAATCTCCATTGTCGGGGTACAGAACTGGGGAACTGGCCGTTTCCCTAAAAAAGGAGACCTTCCTAAAGCACTATTGGGAACAGAAGAAAAAGCTGTTAAATTATTATTGTCGCATGATCCATCCCATTGGCGCGCACAGGTACTGGAAACCGATGTGGACGTCATGTTTGCAGGTCATACCCATGGAATGCAATTCGGAGTCCGAGGGGAAAACTTCCAATGGAGCCCAGCCAAATATATCTATAAGGAATGGGCAGGACTCTATAAACAGGGAACCTCCCAACTTTATGTCAATACAGGTTATGGTTTCTTGGGCTATCCTGGTAGGGTCGGTATTGCACCAGAGATCACCATTTTTGAACTGGTTAAAGGTTAATTACACCTTTTCTCAACCAAGGATCCTTGCAAAATGATTGTTCAGGTGTTTTCTGATAGCATCTCGATAAGCTTCAGCGTCCCTTAATTTCAATACCTGGACCAGCTCTCTGTGCGAAATAAAATCACCTTTCATGATATCTTTTTCCAATAAGCCACTTTGATGTACATATTGGAAAATAGGGAAGAGCATCTCCTGCAGTTCCAACAGGATCTTGTTCTTGGAGATCTTATATAGCTTCCCATGGAAACGGATCTCATCCTCTACATGCCAAGGATTTGCGGTATCCCCGGAAACAATCTCGCTTGCTATCTTTTCAAGTTCTACAATATCCTCATCCGTGATATTGTTGACAATAAAATCAGCCATGCCCACTTCCAGCGCCAATCTCATTTCAAACATTTCCTTCAAGGTCTCATTATCTAAAATAGAAGGGTGGAATACCTTTCTCAATGAACCCAAGACATCGGGATTCCTAAGCACGGCACCTTTATGCTTGATGGATTCTATCAGACCAATGGTCTTTAACCTGAGTAAGGCCTCCCGGACAACGGTCCTGCTCACACCAAGGCTATCTGCTAAATCCAATTCTTTTGGAAGTACATCCCCTACGCCCATTTTCCGTTCCTGGATGAACTGTATGATCCTTGCTTCTGCCCGGTCCACCAAACTCGAGGTGTCTATTGTTCCAAGTTTTTCCATATTTCAATCTGGTCCCATTTTCACTATATCGTCATAATGGCCACGGTACAATAATATTAAAAAAAAATTTGGAAGTAAAACATTATGTATTACATTTGGTAATTATTATGTTATACATAATCCAATTTTTTTTAAATCATTAAATTATGACAAACCTTTTTTACCATTCATTGCGGGGAGGCCTGTTGCTTGCGATTCTGTGCTGCATCCATTTTGCCGCATTTTCGCAGACCGCTTTAAAGGGAACGGTTACAGATCCTTTGGGGAATCCATTGGAGGGGGTGACCGTTTCAAACCAGACACAAGGGCATGTTACAAAGACCGATGAACAGGGAGGATTTAGCGTACAGGCTAAAGTGTCGGATGTAATTTCATTTTCTTCAATCGGATATCAATCACACAAGCTCACCTTAGAGAACCTGGCTTCGGTAAGGATTTCCCTTGATCCTTCTGGGGAAGACTTAGAGGAAGTCGTGGTATTGGGATACGGTAGTATCAAGAAATCGAACCTGACGGGATCTGTGTCCAGATTGGACAAACGCGTCTTAGAGACTGGGGTACGTTCAAACCCTGCATCCGCATTGGCTGGAACAATTCCCGGCTTGAGGGTTCAACAGACTTCCGGTCGTCCGGGTTCTGTTCCGAACATTGTATTGCGTGGTGGAACTACCTACGGCGGCGGCGGATCGCCATTGGTGATCGTGGATGGATTGATCCGTTCAGGATTCTCGGATATCAACCAAGACGATATCGAGTCCATCGATGTATTAAAGGATGCTTCTGCCACGGCTATCTATGGCGCTAGGGCATCTAACGGGGTAGTCTTGATTACCACCAAACGCGGTAAAGATGGCGTGTCCAATATTTCGCTGAAATCTAAGATCGGTGTCAATTCCTTGAATATTCCGTTTGAGTTCCTGGATGCAAAGGACTATTTGTACTGGTCTAGAAAAGGGGTACAGACCTCTGGGATGTACCAACCAAACCAGTTGAACCAATTGACCTCTGTGGGTCCTTTTGGAACCGGCAACAAATACAAGGATGACCAGGGCAATATATTGGATGGGAACAAAGTGAGCAATGCCGTTTGGAGCACCATGTTCTTGGATGATTCCAATAGGGAATTATTGGGACAAGGCTACCAAACAATGATTGACCCAGTAACGGGGAAAGAATTGATCTACAAGGATTTTGATTATACCGATTATGCCTTGCGCAAAAATGCCCTGACCCAAGACTATAACCTTGCGGTACAAGGAGGTAATGATAAGAGTAAATACTATGCAAGTTTGGGTAAATACTATGAACAAGGGGTGCCTATTGGAACCAATTACGATCGATTGACCTTTATCCTAAATGGGGATTACAAGATCAAGCCTTGGATTACTTCCAATTCAGGATTGAACTTTGCGAATACGAAATGGAGAGATGCCATCAATGGGGAGGGCAATTATATGACCCGTGCTTTGGGTGCTCCTCCAACCATGCGAGGCTTTAACGCAAATGGAGACCTATTGGTTGGCCGTGACTGGCAAGATGGTAACCCGGCGGTAAACAATGACCGATTTATACGCAATAACCAAAACCAGAAATTTACGATGTCCCAGGCTTTTGTAATTGATCTATATGAAGGATTGAGCTTGAGAACAAGTGGAAACTGGTTTATCAACCAAACCAATAATGAGTCCTTCAACAGAGATTATTTGGCCAGCCCGGGAAACTGGGTAAGGACTCGTAACTCATCGGCAAGCTATGATAAGACCTTGAACCAAACCTATAATGCGGTTTTAAACTATAAAAACACTTTTGGCGAGAAACATAATTTTGATGCGATGGCAGGATGGGAGTTCTTTGATTCCTACAATACTGGATTTTCAGCCTCGGGTTCAGGCGCGCCATCGGATGACTTCATGGATCTAGGTTTGACCAGTACCGAGGCAAACCGCCGAGGTATCGATTCTTACCATGTTCGCAATAGGATCACTTCATTTTTCGGACGTTTGAACTATGATTATGATGAGCGCTATCTAATGACCCTGACCTTGCGTCGCGATGGGTATTCAAACCTTTTGAATAATC
Organism: Sphingobacterium sp. BS-2; assembly: GCF_046161205.1. Lineage (NCBI taxonomy): Bacteria > Pseudomonadati > Bacteroidota > Sphingobacteriia > Sphingobacteriales > Sphingobacteriaceae > Sphingobacterium > Sphingobacterium sp. BS-2. Next base: position 304,028 of record NZ_JBIXGO010000021.1, on the reverse strand, counting down.
GTTGGGGAACTTTCCCAGGGGTATCCTTAGGTTGGAACCTACATAATGAAGACTTCTTCGGCAATATTATGGGCGCTGACCAGGTGATCAATTCCTTAAAATTAAGGGCTAGTTATGGTGCGAACGGAAATATCGGAAGCATAGGGGCATATACTTTGCAAGGGACCTATGGAACTTCAAAATATGATGGTAATGTAGGCTATGGCATGACCAGCTTAAGTATTCCAAACCTGAGATGGGAAAGTTTGATTACCAAAGAAGTAGGATTAGAGACCAGATTGTTGAATAGGCTAGATCTTTCTGTGGCTTATTACCACAGAACAACTTCAGATAAAATTGCTACACTTGAATTACCCGCTTCAGCTGGCTTTACATCCATTAGCACCAATAATGGCGACATGCAAAACCAAGGGGTTGAGATTGACCTGAATTACCAAGCAATCCGTGCGAATGACTTTACCCTGAGCTTCAACTGGAATACAGCATACAACAAGAACAAGATCTTAAAGCTGCCATATAACGGTGTTGAGAACAACCGCCAGAATGGTTTCCAAGTATATAATCCGAGTACCATGGAACTAGAATGGGTTGGCGGTTTGCAAGAAGGACAGGATCCAAACGTGGCTTATGCATACGAAGCATTAGGTATCATCCGTAACCAACAGGACTTGGATAATTATGCCCTGCAGTTAAAGGATTTGATCGGCGCGAGAACCTTGGTGCATCCAGATGTATTCAATGCGATGACGGCTTCAGAGAAATCCCTGCATTATCCATTGGCTTTAGGAGACGTGATGTGGAGAGATGTCAATAAAGATGGCATCATCAATTCCTACGATAGGGTTTACATGGGGAATACCGTTCCGCGTTGGACCGGAGGATTTGGCGTTTACTCCACCTACAAAGATTTCTCCTTGAGTGCTAGGTTCGACTATGCATTGGGATATGTTGCCTATGATGGACCTAGAGCTTGGTTTTTGGGAATGATGCAGGGAACGTTCAATACCACAACTGAAGTATTGGATACCTATACGCCTGAGAACACGAATGCAAAATACCCAACCTATTACTGGGCAGATCAATTGTTTAAGAACAATACCAGCCGCGAAAGCAGCATGTTCTATAACAAGGGTAATTATTTGGCATTCCGTGAGATCTCCTTGGCGTATCGCTTACCAAGGTCTTTGGCCAACAAGATCAAGATGGAAGATTTAAGCGTTTCAGTAACCGGGCAGAACCTCCAATACTGGACAGCCAATACCCTGTTTTCTGCAGAAAGCGGATCCATAGGACAGGGCGGGGGTGGTTACCCATTGCCAAGAACGGTCATTTTCGGTCTTCAATTAACCTTTTAAACCTTAAATCATGAAAAAGATATTTATAGCCTTAGCGATAGCGGCAACGAGCATAACATTTTCATCTTGTAGCAAGATGGATTTAGAATTAACCCCAGAAGATTATTTTGCAAGTGGATCGTTCTGGAAAACACCGGACCAGGTGAAAGGAGCAATGGTCGGGATCCACAGCCAATTAAGGAATGCCCAGCAAACTCTATGGAATTTCGGTGAATTGAGAGGTGGGACTTTAAGGGACGGAACCAGTTTTACCGGAACCGCATCCTTGAATTCGAGTTCCATTATCATCCAAGATATCCGTGAGAGCAGCCCCGGCTTTAGCAGTTGGGCGAACCTGTACGGGCAGATCTTTCAGATCAATAACTTTATTTTCCAGGTGGAATCGGCTACCTACCTGTCGGCATCGGAGAAGGGATATTATTTAGGTCAGGCCTATGGGTTGAGAGCCTATTATTATTTCAACCTTTTCAGGACTTGGGGAAGGGTCCCTTTGGTGGCTGAGGCCAAGGTAGCCAATCAAACACCTAGTTCAGCTGAAGAACTGTACACTGCCCGCAGTAAAACGGAAAAAGAGACTTTGGACTTTATAAAAGCAGATGTTGAAAAATCAGTTTCTAGTTTCAACAACGACTATAATATCCTGAGCCAAAAAGCGCAATGGTCATTAGCAGCGACACAGATGTTGAAAACGGAGGTGTACCTATGGTCGGCAAAGGTGAAGATCGATGGGGCCGCTCCTGCAAGTACAGCGCAGGATCTGCAGACTGCCAAGGCCGCTGTAGAGAGCATTATCCCAAAGTTCACATTGGTCAATGACTATGCGAATGTCTTTGCTACGGCAAGTTCGGCTACAAATAAAGGAAATTCAGAAACCATTTTTGCCTTGAGGTACCAATATGGTGAAGCGACCAACTTCTTCAATAACTTCCTGTATGCGCAGAGTGATGATATTTCAGGCTATGTTGATGATAAAGGGGAGCCAATTCCGGCAGATCCTCTGAAGATTTCCAATACTGGTATTATACGATATGAATATAAATATGGCTTGTACCAATTGTATGATGCTGCAGATAGCAGGGCAAATGCCACTTTCTTAAACTTCAACAAGGGCGATGTGCATGCTGTGGTGCTACGTAAATTCTTAGGGACCATTGTAGAAGGTGTAAGGAATTATTCAGATGACTATCCGATCTATCGCTTAGCTGATGCATATCTGTTATTGGCAGAGATCAAGAATAAGTTAGGTCAAGACCCGAGCAATGAAATCATGTTGGTTAGAAACAGGGCCTATAAAGGTTCGGCACCGCAATTTGTAAGGGGAGGGTTTGAAGCCAATGAACTTGCCATTTTCTATGAAAGAACCAAGGAGTTTGTCTCGGAAGGCAAGCGTTGGTTTGATCTGCGCCGCATGCAAGATGCTTCAGGAAACCCACTGGTTTTCCGCAAGGACCTGAACATGGTCGGGGTATTGGACAACAATGAATCCCAAAAACATAAAATCCTTTGGCCTATTGACCTTGGAACCCTTTCGGCGGATCCAAAGTTAAATGGAGACCAAAATCCTGGATATTCAGGAACTTAATGTTAAATTTAATATAAACCTGTCCTACCCAGCAGGATAGGTTATCTAGTTTTTAATAATTTGTATATGCTAACAAACAAAATTGAAGGATTAATTGCTGCTCCATTTACGGCATTTGATCCAAATGGTGAACTGAACCTGGATCTGATCCCTGCTTATTATCGGTCACTTAAAAAGAATAATGTAAAAGGAGCTTTTATATGTGGCTCGACAGGAGAAGGGGTATCGTTGACTTTTGATGAGAAAGTGCAAGTATTGAAGGCTTGGGCAGCGTTGACCAAGGCGGACCCCGATTTCGCCCTGATGATGTTTTTAGGCGGTACGAATGTGAAGGAATGTAAACAATTGGCAGCGATCTCCGAACAAGAAGGAGCAGATGCCATATCCTTTACTTCCCCTTATTATTTCAAACCTGCAAATGTGCAGCAATTGGCGAAATGCTGTCAGGAAATAGCTTCCTCGGCGCCAAATACTGCATTTTACTATTACCATATCCCTGTTTTGACAGGTGGAAACTACAGTATGATCGATCTATTGGAAGCCGTGGATAATGTGATCCCAACCTTCAGAGGCATCAAATATACGCATGAAGATTTTATGGATTTCTTGTCTTGTTTGAATCATAAAAACGGGAAGTACGATATGCTTTGGGGGCGTGATGAAAACATGCTGTCCTCCTTGGTATTAGGAACAAAAGGAGCGGTAGGCAGTACCTACAATTACGCAGCTCCATTATACAATGATCTGATAGCTGCTTATGTGCAGGGCAATTTTGAGCAAGCCAATAAATTGCAGCAGAAATCCATTGATATGATCCGTCTGTTAGGTAAATATGGAGGTATTGCAACCGGAAAAGCTTACATGAAACTAGTGGACCTGGATTGTGGCGAATTCCGATTGCCGATAGCCAATATGTCAAAAGAGAATTTCGAACTGTTCAAGGCTGATGTTGCGGCATTGGGCTTTGACTCCTTTAAGTCAATCAATTAATGCGGATTAAGGCAATTTTATCTATGGCGGTTTTAGTGGTTGGTTGTTCTGGTTCGCAGAGCAAGTCTGGATTAGTATGGGAAGAAGCAATTCATTTGCCTGCGGTTTCTGGATCAAAAAATATAGGTGTCGCAGGGCCAATAGCCGGTATCATTCAGGACAAACTGATTGTAGCCGCTGGTGCTAATTTCCCCGATGGATTGCCTTGGGATGGAGGAAAGAAAGTTTACCAATCTCAGGGATATATCTATTCCATTTCAGGGTCAGGCTTAAAGCTGGACACGATATTCAACCTTGAAAACGGGATTGCCTATACTGCCAATCTCAGTCTTTCAAATTCCATCTATATCGCTGGCGGAGAAAATGAAAACGGTCCAATCGATCAGGTTGCCAAATATGAACTGTCCGAAAGAGGGGAACTGGAGAAGGAAATCCTAAAACCCTTACCAGTGGCTTTGACCAATGCCGGCTTAGCAGCGGGGACCAATGAAATCTTCTTTATCGGCGGTGAAAATGCAGAATCGGTCTCTGATCAGGTTTATTCCCTGAAATTGGATGATTTTACTTCAAATTGGAAGGAATATATGAAACTGCCCTATCCAGTGAGCCATGCTGTTGTGCTTGGCAATGGGAAGGACAAAATCTATGTCATTGGGGGAAGGAAGAAAAATCCAAATGCCATCAGTGATATCTATGATTGGCTGTTGGAATTGGACCTAAATACCAAAAGTATCCGTGAGCTTACTAAGCTCCCTAAGTCTTTGGCTGCAGGGACCGGAGTATATAAAGATGGGAAAATCTATGTTTTCGGAGGGGATGATGGGAGCACGTTTTCAAAGGTTGAGGAGGCTATAGCCAATATAGCCAAGGAAAATGATCCTCTGAAAAAGGATGAGTTGACCCAAGCAAAGAATAAGCTTCAGGCAGGACATCCCGGATTCTCAAGAGAGAATTGGGTCTATGAGCTGAAGACAGGTTCTTGGTCACAATTGGAAGGAATGGAAACAGAGAGTCCAGTGACCACAAGCGCAGTTATAAAAGAAAATCTATTTTTTATTCCAACAGGGGAGGTTCGAGCGGGGGTTCGTACCGATCAGATCCTGGTTGGACAGATAAAATAAACCTATGAAAAACAGTAAAAGATATCCTTGGATCGTTGTAGGCTTGTTATGGTTTGTGGCACTCCTGAATTATATGGACCGCCAGATCTTATCAACCATGCGACCTGCAATGGCCATCGATATTTTGGAATTGGAAAGTGCTGCGGTATTTGGTAACCTGATGGCCGTATTTCTTTGGATATATGGTTTTATGAGTCCAGTAGCAGGAATTGTTGCCGATAAGTGGAACCGGAAATGGTTGATCGTAGGGAGTTTGTTTGTATGGTCGGCAGTTACCCTAGCGATGGGCTATGCCGATACTTATGAGCAACTGTATGCCTTACGGGCGATCATGGGCGTCAGTGAAGCCTTGTACATTCCAGCAGGACTTTCATTGATTGCGGATTACCATTCGGACAGATCAAGGTCCCTAGCCGTTGGGATCCACATGACCGGTTTTTATTTTGGACAGGCAATGGGCGGTTTTGGTGCCACCGTTGCTGCATCCTATTCCTGGCATTATACCTTTATCCTGTTTGGATTGATCGGAATCATCTATTCCGTCGTCCTTATTCTATTTTTACATGAAACTGATCATCGATCTGATGCCAAGAAGCTAGTGGAAAACAAGGTTCCTTTGTTGAAAGGGCTTTCCATCTTGTTCTCCAATATTGCTTTCTGGGTCATCCTATTATATTTTGCTATTCCAAGTTTGCCTGGCTGGGCAACCAAGAACTGGCTACCTACCTTATTCTCGGAAAACCTGCATATCCCTATGGAAAAAGCAGGTCCATTGGCAACCATTACCATAGCCCTGTCCTCATTCTTTGGAGTAATCCTAGGAGGGATTATTTCCGATAAATGGATACAAAAGAATGTGCGCGGAAGGATCTATACCAGTGCCATAGGATTGACATTGACCATTCCGGCAGTTATATTGATCGGATATGGGCACAGTGTCTTTGCGATCGTTGCTGCAGGACTGATGTTCGGCTTCGGTTTTGGGATGTTTGATGCCAATAATATGCCGATCCTTTGTCAGTTTGTGTCTTCAAAATACAGGGCAACTGCCTATGGGATCATGAATATGGTCGGTGTATTTGCAGGTGCTTATATCACGAAGATTCTTGGAGCCTCTGCAGATGAGGGACAACTTGGAAGTGATTTTGCTTTATTGGCGGGAATTGTGTTGATCGTTTTGATCATTCAATTGGCCGTACTAAAACCGAAGGGAAATGAGGCTATCGATTAAATTACTTTTCTTGTTCATTCTATCGTTCAACTTTCTTTTTGCCCAACAAAAGAAGAGGGTGGCCTGTATTGGTGATTCAGTGACCAAAGGCTCCAATTTGGCCAAAGGGAAAACCTATCCGGATCAATTGCAGCAATTACTGGGCGATGGCTATGAAGTAGGCAATTTTGGGAGAAATGGTGCAACGCTACTGGAAAAAGGGCATAATCCTTATCTGAAATCAGAGGAACTGGAGGCTGCGCTAGCCTTTAAACCTGATTTGGTTGTCATTAATTTAGGCTTGAATGATACAGATCCAAGAAATTGGCCTAATTACCAAATGGACTTTCAAAAAGATTATAATAAACTGCTCTCTCTTTTTAAAAACGGAAATCCGAAGGTGGAAGTCTATGTATGTGAAAATACGCCAATTTTTAGTGGACATCCTCGATTCCTTTCGGGAACTCGAGATTGGTACTGGGATATCAAGGGAGAAATAGGCGCCGTAGCGGTGAGACATTACCACAAGCTCGTGGATCTCTATCCGCCCTTAGCTTTTCGTATCGATCTATTTGATGATTATCTACACCCTTCTGAACAAGGAGCCGAAATTATTGCAAAGACCATTTTCGACAGAATAGTTCCCGTTAAGCAAAAGCTTTCCGTAAATGAAAGTATAGGATCGCATATGGTATTGCAACGGGATCAAACTAATCGAATAAAAGGCAAAGCGAATGCTAGACAGGCTGTAGTTATTGAAATGGATGGAGGAACTTACTTATGCAACGCTGAAGTCAGTGGGGAGTGGGGAATTGATATACCTACCATGCCTTCGGGTGGACCATATAGGATGAAAATCTATACGGATCAGGATACGATAATTTTAGAAGATATATTGTTTGGGGATGTGTTCTTGGCATCAGGGCAGTCCAATATGGCTTTTCCGTTAAAGGATGCCAATGGATCAAAAGAATTGATCAAGGAGGCTTCCAAACACAATGGTATTCGGATTTTTAAGAACAAGGTCCTTAAGGAAACGAATAATGAAGAGTGGGGTGAAGCTACTTTAAAGAAAGTAAATGACCTGGAATACTTTTCTGGGAAATGGGAGAAGTTAACAGCAGAAAATGCCGCCAACTTTTCAGCGATTGCCTACAGTTTTGCAGAAGCATTGGAACAAGAAACGAAGGTTCCGATCGGCATTATTGAACTTGCCGTGGGCGGTTCGAATACCGAGTCTTGGATTCCGAGAAGAAGCTTGGAGGAAGATCCGCTTTTGGCGACTTATATCCACGGGTGGCGAAAATCTGATTTCATCCAGGATTTCTGTAAGAACAGAGCGAAGGTTAACCTGAAGAAATCCATGGTCAAGAACCAAAGACATCCCTATGAACCGGCCTATAATTTTGAAGCTGGGTATAATAAGTGGAATGATGCCTCATTAAAGGGGATTCTATGGTATCAGGGGGAAAGTAATGCACATAACGTTGAACTGCACGAACACTTATTCAAGACATTAATAGCTTCTTGGAGAGAGAATTATAAGCCTTTTTTGGGTAAAAGGGAAAGGTTGCCATTCTATACGGTTCAGCTTTCCAGTTTAGATCGGCCCTCCTGGCCAAAATTCAGGGATAGCCAAAGAAAGCTCAGCAATGAATTGAAGGAAGTCTATATGGCTGTCAGTTCTGATCTAGGTGATTCCTTGGATGTACATCCAAGGGAGAAGTTAATCATCGGGAAGCGCTTGGCAAATCTGGTCTTGAAGCATGAATTTGGAAAGGATAATAATGCGGACAGTCCACAACCTATATATTCTTATAGCAAAGAAAGACAACATGAAATAAGGTTCAGTCATGCCAAGCAATTAAGGGCAATGGGGTCAAAAGAAGTTACAGGTTTTCAGGCTAAGGATGAAGACGGAAACTTGGTCGATCTCAAGGTCGTGGAAATAAATGGGAATTCGGTTATCCTGGAAAATCCCAGGGGTTTAATGGAGATATATTATGGATACAAGCCTTTTTCAAGGGCAAATTTAGCGAATGAGGAGGGAGTGCCTGTTTCCACATTTTCGATCAAAAGATAAAAAAGTATGTACAATAACGAAGAGCTAACTGCACTAGCAGATTTTTATAAAGATCAATTGGTCAATGATACGGTTCCTTTTTGGTTTCCGCGGTCATTTGATCATGAGTATGGCGGGTACCTATTGATGCGAGACCAAGATGGTTCATTGATTGATACCGATAAGGCCGTTTGGATTCAAGGTCGTGCTTGTTGGTTGCTTTCTACCCTTTATAATACGGTGGAACCAAGGGAAGAATGGTTGGAAGGTGCGCGTTTGGGCTATGAATTCTTGAAAAACAAATGCTTTGATGCAGAAGGAAAAATGTATTTCCATGTGGATCAGGAAGGCAATCCGATCCGTATGCGCCGTTATTTTTTCTCGGAAACCTTTGCCGTGATTGCCAGTGCTGCTTATGCCAAGGCTTCAGGTGATGAGGAAGCTGCTCAGCTAGCCCGTGATCTGTTTGGGATTTGTTTGGAGTATGCCAATGGTGAACGGAGAATTGAACCAAAGTTTGAGGAAACCCGGCCAAGCCGCGGGATAGGAATCCCGATGATCATGTGCAATACCGCGCAGCAATTAAGGGAGACCATTGGGGATCCTCGCTGTGATGAGGCGATTGCAAATTGGATCCAAGAGATAGAACATTATTTTGTGAAAGATGATATCCGCTGTGTGATGGAGCAGGTAGCTCCTGATGGCAGCATCATCGATCATATCGATGGGCGGACGCTTAACCCGGGCCATGCCATTGAGGGTGCTTGGTTTATCCTACATGAAGCTGTCCATAGAAATATGGATGAGAAATTGATCAACCTTGGATTGCGGATGCTGGACTATATGTGGGAAAGAGGTTGGGACAGGGAATTTGGGGGCATTCTGTATTTTAGGGATGTCTATAACAAGCCTGTCCAAGAGTATTGGCAGGACATGAAATTTTGGTGGCCACAGAATGAAGCCATCATAGCTACCTTATTGGCTTATCTGATAACCAAGGATGAAAAGTATGCTAATATGCACAAGCAGATCCATGAATATGCCTATACCCATTTCCATGATAAAGAACATGGGGAATGGTACGGTTATTTACATCGTGATGGGGGAATAGCCCAAACCGCTAAAGGGAACCTATTTAAGGGTCCATTCCATTTGCCTAGGCAAGAATGGTACTGTTGGTCCATTATCAATCAATTTAAGAATAAGGACAATTATGAATAAGATAGGCCATTATATTTTATTGTTATGGAGCTTTTTTGCTGTCGATAGCCTGAACGCTCAGGAGGCTTTGATTCCAATGCCTCTAAATGTGCAGTGGTCGGAAAATAAACTTGACCTGTCCAAAGGGGTCCATCTTGAAATTGACAAATCCATTGAAAAGAATGAGGTAAGCCTGCTTAAAAATATATTAGAAAGTCAATCGATAAGCATTTCTAAGAATAAGAAATTACCTTCAATTTCATTGAAGATGGTTTCAAGCCTAGAAGGAATTGATTCTGATGAAGGATATGAATTAAATATCGATGCTAAAGGAATCTATATTCAGGCCTTAGCAAGTAAAGGGATTTTCTCTGCTCTTCAGACCTTGGTGCAAATGGATTTTCATGAGAAGCAAGTTGCCTTCGTGAACATCAAGGACCAGCCTGCTTATTCCTTTAGGGGATTCTTGTTGGATGTGGGAAGGAACTATCAGCCTATGTCCATGGTGAAAGAGCAGATCGATGTTATGGCTAAGTATAAGCTCAATGTTCTGCATTTCCATTTCACGGAGGATATTGCTTGGCGCTTGGAAAGTAAAAAATATCCTGGTCTCACTGCTGCGGAGAACATGACCCGTTGGGCAGGGAAATATTATACGGTAGCAGAGTTTCAGGAGTTGATCGACTATTGTAGGGATAGACATATTTTATTCCTGCCAGAGATTGATATGCCGGGGCATTCAGCTGCTTTTGAACGATTCTTTAAGGTCAATATGCAGAGTGAAGAAGGCATTGTGTACATCAAGGAATTGCTCAAGGAGTTTGCTGAAACCTTTCCTACACTCAAGCAATTGCATATTGGTGGGGATGAGGTGAAGATTAGTAATGAGCAGTTTATGCCGGAAATCACGAAATATGTGGAATCCTTAGGTTTCAGAACTTATGGCTGGGATCCAGGTAGTAACTTAGATCCTTCCACTGTTCGTCAAATGTGGATGGGTGGTCCCAAAGCCATTGATCCTGATACTAAACTCCAGTATTTGGATTCCAAGCATCTTTATATCAACCACATGGATCCTTTGGAGACTGTTACAACCTTGTTTTTCAGAAGGTTTGCTGAGCAGGAAAAGGAAAGTCTACAGCTTCGCGGTGCCATCCTATGTTCTTGGCCGGACCGCGCCGTTGAAAAGCCTGAAGATATGTTCCTGCAGAGTGCGGTATATCCAGGGATGATAACATTTGCGGAAAGAATATGGCAAGGAGGCGGTGAATTAGGTTGGAAGGCATTTCTGCCGGAAAGAAAAACAGAAGCTTTCCATGAATTTGCTGCTTTTGAAAAAAGGTTGTTAACCCATAAATCGAAATATTTCGCCAACCATCCATTTCCATATCAGGAACAGACTGAAATGTCCTGGGATATGATCGGTCCTTATGATAATGCTGGCGATTTAACGAAGGAGTTTCCTATTGAAAAGGATCCTTTTGGAGATCATCTTGTAGTTTATAAGGATGTTGTCGGCGGTACCATTGTCTTGAGACATTGGTGGGCTGATATTATTCCGGGGGTGATAGATTCGCCTAAGCCTAATAGTACCTTTTATGCGAGATCTAGGATCTGGAGTGAAAAGGCAGAAGAAAAGCCATTTTGGATAGGTTTTGCGAACCTGTCCCGTTCTTATGCCAGTGATTCACCAGCTGAAGGGACCTGGGATGGTCTGCACAGCCAGGTATTTGTCAATGGCGTGAAGATCCCTGCACCGAAATGGAAACATCCGGGACAGAAAGGTGGTCTGGAATTGCCGTTGAGCGATGAAGGTTATTCTTTTAGGGAGCCAAGCATGATCCAGCTGAAAGAAGGCTGGAACGATATATTGATCAAGTTGCCAGTCGGAGATTTTAAGGGGAAAGATTGGCAGAATCCAACGAAATGGATGTTTACATTTATCCCTTATCATTAGAAATCAATACACACTATATATGAAAAAACTATTTTTATCAGTATTTGCCGCATGCTTAATATCAGCTGTTTCCGCTCAGGAAACGGTGGTTTTCCGTTCAGGGGAGGATGGCTATGCCAGCTATAGGATTCCAGCCATTATCAAGAATAAGAATGGAGACCTGATCGCTTTCTCAGAAGGTAGGGTTGATCATGCGGGCGATTATGGCAATGTGGATATCGTTTATAAGATCAGTCAGGACCAAGGAAAGACTTGGGGGAAATTGAATGTTGCTGCGGATTATGATAAGCTTCAAGCTGGGAATGTTGCTCCAGTTGTTGATTTAACCGATCCGGCTTATCCATCAGGAAGGATTTTCCTCTTTTATAATACGGGGAATAACCATGAGGGTGAAGTGAGAAAAGGGAAGGGCTTGCGTGAAGTATGGTACATCACTTCTACAGATGGTGCAAAGACTTGGTCTGAACCGGTAAATATCACGACACAGACCCATAGACCAAATCAGCCACAGGTTAATGCTGCTTATACCTTTACAGAAGATTGGAGAACTTATGCCAATACGCCTGGACATGGATTCCAGTTTGTGTCAGGTCCCAATAAAGGTAGGATTTACATTGCTGCCAACCACAGTTCTGGCGATCCAAGTGCGCAGGGTAAGGATTGGAATGCGCATGCATTCTATTCAGATGATCATGGTAAGACGTTTAAACTGAGCCAGAATGTGCCTTATCCAGGTACTAATGAGTCTACTGCTGCACAGATTGGAGAAAATGAGGTATACATGAGCTCAAGGAACCAACAGTTGAATCCAAAGCAACGTGTCATTTCTGTTTCCAATGATGGTGGTGAAAGCTGGCAGAGCTCTGCTCCAGATCCTAACCTTCCGGATCCAATCAACCAAGGGTCGGTATTGTCCTGGAAGAAAGGAAAGAATTTTGTGCTGGCCCATATCAATGCAGCGGATGAAAAGAATAGGGATAACTTGACTTTGAGACTTTCCAAGGACAAAGGCAAGACCTGGTATTTCACTAAACTGATCGCCAAAGCTCCTGAAGGGTATAAAGGTGCCTATTCGGCCTATTCGGATATAGTTCTGATGAAGCCTAAGCTGGTGGGCATTTTGTATGAAAAAGATAATTACAAAGACATTGTCTTCCTCACGGAAAAGATCAAATAAAGGAAAACTCTAAGCCAAAAAAGCTTAGGGTTTTCTTTTTTATTCCCATGATTCTCAGAAAATTCCTGTAAATTGAACTTTATCTACTTGTTTAACCTGTTTAAACTCAATCAAATTATGTTTCTGAAAAGTGTGGTCTATATAAAAACATTGATCGGTGTTCCTTCGGTGCGCAATTCAATGCTCCTGTCTATTTTGTTGTTGTCGGCTTCTGTTCTTGATTCCTGTGCGAGGAAAAATGCTGCAGTTACAAGCCCAATAAATGCTACCTATCAGAATCCTGTATTTGAACCGATGCTGGCTGATCCCACGGTTATTCAAGATCCGAAAACGAAACTTTTCTATGCCTACGGCACCCAGGATAATTGGGATGACGGGAAAGGATCTCGCCTTGTGCCGATTCTGGAGTCCAAGGATATGGTAAACTGGTCTTATGTTGGTCCTGCATTTGAAACTAAACCAAATTGGAAAGAGGCTGGGGGTATTTGGGCGCCAGACATTAACCTTGTCAATGGAAAGTATTACCTCTATTATTCCTTCTCTACTTGGGGCGATAAGAATCCAGGTCTTGGATTGGCGATTTCGGACTCCCCTAAAGGTCCTTTTATGGATCAGGGAAAATTGCTTGATTCCAAATCTGCCAATGTGCCAAATTCCATTGATCCCTTTTTTATCGAGGATAAAGGCAAAAAGTATATATTCTGGGGAAGCTTTTCCGATAGCCCTGAACAAGGAACCTTTGCCTTGGAACTGACTGCTGATGGGAAAAAGATCTTGAATGGGCAGAAGCATAAAATAGCTGCCGGAGACTATGAAGCGGTGACCATCTTTAAGAAAAACGGTTATTTCTATTTCTTGGGTTCTAAAGGAAGTTGTTGTGAGGGCGCAAATAGCAAATACCATGTGCTGACTGCACGATCGAAGAATCTATTGGGACCCTATCTGGATAAAGATGGACGGGATATCAAGGAAAGAAATCATGGAAGTTTGATCCTAGAAGGATCAGAGTCTATTGTTGGACCGGGTCATACTTCAGGGGTCATCAAAGACGCGAAAGGGAAGGATTGGATCTTCTACCATGCCATCGATAAAAACAATGGAAAGCTAGGAAATGGAACGAGCAGAAGGATGTTGATGCTAGATCCGCTGAATTGGAAAGACGGCTGGCCAGTAATCGGGACAGGGAAGCCAGAAAGAAATAAAACTCAGAAACCTATTATTTAATACTCAGAGATGAACATACGATTTTTGCTATTAGGATTGTCATTCTTGTTCTGTTTGCTTGGCAAGGCACAGGAATTACCAGGAAATCCGCTGTCAGTTGCTTTAGGGGATCCTTATATCATATATGATGATCAGAGCGACCTTTATTATTTATATGGAACTGGGGGTACAAACAACGGTTTTGTGGTCTATTCTTCCAAAGATTTGAAAGATTGGAAAAATGAAGGCGTAATCTACAATAACCAACAAGAGAAATCTTGGGGGACCAAGGACTTTTGGGCTCCTGAGGTCTATAAATGGGACGATAAGTTTTATTTGTTCTATAGCGCCCATTGGAAGGAAAACCCAAACAACGAACTGGAAAACTATAAGATTGGGGTTTCGGTTTCGGATAAACCAACGGGTCCATTTGTAGATATTGAATCTCATCCGCTATTTGATCCCGGATATCCCATTATTGATGCCAATGTCTATGTCGCTGAAGATGGTAAAAAATACCTCTATTATTCCAGATGTTGTTACAAACATCCTGTGGAATCCGAAATTGCTGATTGGGCAAAAAAGAATGGCATTTATGATGAAATTGAGGAGAGTTGGGTGTATGGTATTGAGTTGAAACCGGATCTAAGTGGGGTGATTGGAAAGCCCAGGCTTTTGCTGAGACCTCCAATGAAAATAAACGATAAACAAGCGGAATGGGAAAGCCGTTCTGTCAATAATAAGGAAATCAACCGACGCTGGACGGAAGGTTCCTATCTGTTCAAGCATAATGGTCTTTTTTATATGATGTATTCTGCGAATCATTATGCAGGGCCATATTATGCGGTGGGTTATGCAACATCGGAAAGTCCTCTGGGTCCTTTTGTTAAATCGGAGTTCAATCCGGTATTGGAAAAGAATACTGAAAAAGGGGGCGATGTTACAGGAACGGGGCATAATTCGGTATTTGTTGGTAAGGATGGCAAAATGTACTGTGTGTACCATGGGAGGACCACAAAAACAGGGAATGACCGGGTCGTTTTCATTGATCCAATAGAAATAGATTCCAAGGGTGTGTTAAAAGTACACGGACCCACTACAATTAATTGATGGAATTTGTATCTTAGGAAAACTAATTTAAGCGCAACCTATGCCTAATTTTGCTATAAATGATGTTCCACACAGGCGTTTGAACCTGTTGACAGGCGAAAGTATCCTTGTTTCTCCCCATCGCAGTAAGCGACCTTGGCAGGGACAAGTAGAAGATTTGCCTGCTGACAATAGGCCTGAATATGACCCAACTTGTTACCTCTGCCCCAGAAATCCAAGAGCCGATGGAAGTGTCAATCCCGATTACAAGGAGAGCTTTGTTTTCGTGAATGACTTTTCCGCCCTGTTGAAAGATTCAGAGGAAGGGGAAATGAACGAGGAAGGTCTTTTGATAGCAGAAACAGAAAGAGGGATCTGTAAAGTAATTGCATTTTCTCCTCGGCATGACCTGACCTTGCCTGAAATGGACATCCCAGCAATCAGGAAGGTTGTGGATGTTTGGCAAAGTGAATTTGCTTCTTTAGCGGAGAATGATTGGATAAAATATATCCAGATCTTTGAAAACAAAGGCTCCATCATGGGTTGCAGCAATCCTCACCCGCATGGGCAGATCTGGGCGGAGAGCAAACTCCCAATGGAGATCCAAAAGGAGGAAAAGCAACAGAAAGAATACTTTGAAAAGAATGGACATTCATTGCTTTCGGATTATTTAGCCTTAGAGCTCAAGAAAAAAGAAAGAATAATCGTAGTTAATGAACATTTCGTTGCCCTGGTGCCATTCTGGGCAGCATGGCCTTTTGAAACCTTGGTCATCAGCAAAAGACAGGTAAAGGACATCAGGGAATTTACCGATGCTGAAAAAACCGACCTCGCCAAGACCTTACAAGAACTGACCATCCGTTACGATAATATCTTTTCTACTTCTTTTCCCTATTCTGCAGGAATGCATCAGGCCCCTGTAAATAGTGGAAATCAAGACTTTTGGCATTGGCATATGCATTTTTATCCACCCTTGCTGCGTTCAGCAACAGTGAAGAAATTCATGGTCGGATATGAAATGTTGGCTAATCCGCAACGTGATATTACAGCTGAAAAAGCTGCAGAAATAATCAGGAATCAACCCACAATACATTATAAATCAAACCAAATGATTGAAAGAGACCAAATTAGTGTTAGGTTCAAGGAATTGTATGGAACAGAGCCTACATTAGTTTCGAAATCCCCGGGAAGGATCAATATCATCGGGGAACATACCGATTACAACGAAGGATTCGTCCTTCCAACTGCTATTGACAAGGCTGTTTATGTAGCGCTTTCAAAGCGGACGGATTCGGAAATACACCTATATGCCGAAGACTTTAAAGAGCCTTATTCAGTTGACTTAAAAGAGGTGGCTCCTTCGGATAAAGGTTGGCCTAACTATATACTAGGGGTAGTCAACCAATTAAAAAATAGAGGATTGGAACTTTCGGGTTTTAATCTTTACATCGATGGGGATATCCCGGTCGGTGCTGGATTATCTTCTTCAGCGGCCGTTGAATGTGCTACTGGATATGGGCTGAACGAGTTGTTCGGTCTGGGACTGGACAAAGTCGACATCGCAAAGATCGGTCAACTTGCTGAACATACCTATGCAGGCGTGAAGTGTGGGATCATGGACCAATTTGCTTCTGTTTTGAGCAAAGCAAAGCATGTTGTCCGCTTGGACTGTCGGGATCTCAGCTATACCTATGTTCCTTTGGAATTAGGAGAGTATGAAATCGTATTGTTAAATACCAATGTTAAGCATTCCTTGGCGTCTTCTGCATATAATGATAGAAGGTATGCCTGTGAGCATGCTGTTTCCTTGATCCAAAAGAAACATGCCGAGGTAAAGAGCTTAAGAGATGTTGATATAGTGATGTTGGATGAATTGGTCAAGCCGTTTGATGAGGATAGTTATATCAAGGCTAGGTTTGTTGTGGAAGAAAACGAGAGGCTAGCGAAAGCCTGTGATGCCATGGAAAGTGGCGATATCGTAGAAATGGGAAGGCAGATGTTCCGAGCACACGAAGGCTTGAGCAAGGAATATGAAGTGAGTTGTCAGGAATTGGACTTTCTTGTAGAAAAAGCGAAGCACTTTCCTGAAGTGCTGGGAGCGAGGATGATGGGTGGAGGATTTGGTGGTTGCACGATCAATATTGTCAAAAAAGGCTTTGGTCAGCAGCTTGTGGAAGCGCTTGCCCCAGCCTATAAAAATGAGTTTAACCTTGAGCTGACACCTATTTTCGTGAAAACTGATAATGGCTCAGAATTAGTATATTAGAATCAATTATAAACAGAAAATGAAAAGATCAATCCTTAGACTTATGTTAGCATGCGGCCTATTTACGGTCGTGGCATGTCAGCAAAATAGTAAGCAAGAAAGCAATCAGACCACTGATTCCAGCAGCAATACTGTTACTACCTTAGACTCTAGTACTTTCACGTCAGATATTGATGGTAAAGAAGCTAAACTTTACATGTTAAAGAATGCTGCGGGTGCCAAGGCGTATTTTACCAACTTTGGAGCAAGGGTTGTTTCCTTACAGGTTCCGGATAAGAACGGAACCCTTACTGATGTGGTATTGGGTTTCAACAAGGCTTCTGATTATAACAATCCAAAAGAACCCTATTTCGGGCCTATCGTAGGACCATTTGGGAACCGAATCGCCAAAGGTAAGTTTACCTTAGATGGCGAAACCTTCACCCTTCCGACCAATAACGGAGCCAATACACTCCATGGTGGACCAAAAGGTGTCCATTTTGCTAATTGGGAAGTGACATCAGCTAATGATAAGGCCATTACCTTTGCATATACCCTTCCAGATAAACAAGAAGGATTTCCAGGCCCTATCCATATCGAAGTGACCTACAGCCTTTCTGATAACAATGAATTGGCAATAGCTTACAAAGCAACAGCTGACAAGAAAACTGTGGTCAACTTTACCAACCATGCTTATTTCAATCTTAACGGTGAAGGCAGTGGAACGATTACCGACCACAGCCTAAAGCTATATGCGGATAAATTTACTCCGGTAGATAGCACCTTGATTCCAACGGGCGAGTTGAAGGATGTAAAAGGGACTCCATTTGATTTTACAACTTCAAAAACTATCGGTAAGGACATTCAACTAGATGATGAGCAATTGAAATTTGGAAAAGGTTATGACCATAACTGGGTACTTAACGGGACTAAGGTTGATGGATTGAATCATGCTGCCACATTAACTGGAGATAAATCCGGTATTGTGATGGATATATATACCGAAGAGCCAGGGATACAGTTTTACAGTGGAAACTTCATGGCAGATAATGTAACCCTAAAAAGTGGTGTAAAGGATAGCTTCCGTACTGGTTTATGCTTGGAAACACAACATTTCCCAGATTCCCCAAACCAACCGAACTTCCCTTCGACTACCTTGAATCCAGGAGATACCTATACCAGCAAATCTATTTATAAGTTTACGACTAATTAATCTCAATGGAAACCAAAGACTATATTGTATTCCTGTGCTACTTCATCATTGTTGCAGGATATGGACTTTACATTTATTATAAAAAGAAATCAGCCTCTGGAGATTCCAAAGACTACTTCCTAGCAGAAGGTTCTTTGACTTGGTGGGCCATTGGAGCCTCCCTGATCGCCTCGAACATCTCTGCGGAGCAATTCATCGGGATGAGCGGTTCAGGCTTTAAGATCGGTCTTGCAATTGCTACCTATGAATGGATGGCAGCGGTGACCTTGGTGGTAGTAGCGGTGTTCTTTCTCCCGGTATACCTCAAGAACAAGATCTTTACCATGCCGCAGTTCCTTAATCAGCGGTACAATGGCACGGTGGCCATGATCATGGCTGTTTTCTGGTTGCTGTTGTATATTGTGGTCAACCTTACTTCGATCCTCTTCCTAGGAGCGCTGGCCGTATCCAGTATCTCTGGCATTGACTTCCAGGCTTGTATGATCGGACTTGCTATTTTCGCTATCTTCATTACACTAGGTGGTATGAAAGTAATTGGATATACGGATGTTATCCAGGTATTCTTCTTGATCCTAGGAGGTTTGGCGACGACTTATCTGGCGTTAAACCTAGTGTCTGACCATTTCGGTGGCGGAGGCGTATTGGATGGTTTGGGAATCGTTCATAACAAAGCCCAAGATCACTTCCATATGATCCTGAAACCAGACAATCCGAATTATATCGATCTACCGGGGCTTTCAGTTCTAATTGGGGGTATGTGGATCATCAACCTGAATTACTGGGGCTGTAATCAGTACATTACCCAACGTGCATTAGGAGCGGACCTTCCAACAGCTAGAAACGGACTGTTATTCGCTGCTGGATTAAAGTTGTTGATGCCTTTGATCGTTGTGTTACCAGGTATTGCTGCCTTTGTATTGTACAATGATGGCCTGTTCCAACAAGAAATGTTAGCGGGAGGGGAGTTGAACCCTGATAGAGCATACCCGGTTCTGCTGAATCTATTGCCAACCGGATTGAAAGGTCTGTCATTTGCGGCCTTGACCGCTGCGGTGGTAGCTTCATTAGCAGGAAAAGCAAACTCGGTGGCAACGATATTTACCTTGGATATCTACAAAAAGATCTTCGATAAAGATGCTTCTGAAAGGAAATTAGTGAATGTAGGAAAGATCACGATCGTGGTATCCATGATCTTGGCTATCTTCATCGCTCCTTACCTAGGTATTGATAAAAAAGGTGGATTCCAATATATCCAAGAGTATACGGGATTTGTATCTCCGGGGGTATTTGCGATGTTCCTTTTGGGATTCTTCTGGAAGAAAACGACTTCCAATGCAGCGCTTTTTGCAACCATCGTTGGTTTCTTATTGTCGATCGTATTGAAGTTCCTTCCGGGCTATATGGACCTTTCATTCTTGGCATCTACAGGATTTGCAATCCCTGTGGACGGCGTGTATGAGATCCCATTCATCGATAGGATCGGTTTTGTGTTTATATTCTGTCTTATCGGAATGTACATTATCAGTATGTACGAGCACAAAAAAGGCGTGGTTACCCACGGACTTGAAATCGATGCTACTATGTTCAAAACAAAAACCGGCTTTGCCGTTGGTGCCTTAATTGTTATCGGTATCACTGCAGCGCTTTATACCATATTCTGGTAATAACCAAAGCTAGAAGGGGACAAATCCTCTTCTAGCTTTTTTCATAATTAACCCAACCCTACCATTATGAGAAGCTTTCTGATTTGTTCGGCGGGACTGTTGTTTTCTGCGAGCCTTTGGGCACAAAGCCCTTCACAAAAGATTTATCCTATTAATTTTTCCAAGGTTGCCATCGAAGATAATTTCTGGTCACCTCAATTGGAAAAGGTCGCCAACGCTACCATTGATGCCTGTGTAACTTATACGGAGGACAAAACTGGGCGTATCAGGAATTTTGAGAAGGTGGCCCAGGGTTCTGGCAAACATGAAGGGATTTATTATGATGATTCGGATGTCTATAAAGCGATCGAAGCCATCGCGTATTCACTCAAGAACTATCCAGACAAAGAACTTGAAGCCAATACGGATGTATGGATCGATAAAATAGCCGCTGCTCAACAACCTGATGGCTATTTGAATACCTATTACACCCTAAATGGCCTGCAAGATCGCTGGAAAGATATGGAGAGGCATGAGGATTATTGTGCTGGCCACCTCATTGAAGCGGGTATAGCCTATTATAACACGACAGGCAAGGATAAATTGCTGAAGGTAGCGACCAAGTTTGCAGATCATATTGATAATTATTTCCGAGTGCCCAATAAACCTTGGGTGTCAGGCCATGAGGGAATTGAATTGGCTTTGATGAAATTATATCATCATACCAATGAAAAACGCTATTTGCAATTGGCAGATTGGTTTGTTGAACAGAGAGGAAGAGGTCATGGAGTAGGCAAGATCTGGGATGAATGGAAAGACCCTGATTATGCACAGGATGCTATTCCAGTTCGTGATCAAAGAAAGATAACCGGCCATGCAGTGCGTGCGATGTACCTCTATACTGGGGTTGCAGATATTGCCTCTGAGACCAAGGATGCAGGTTATGTAAAGACCATGGATGCCATTTGGGACGATGTGGTAAACAAGCATTATTATATAACCGGTGGAATTGGAGCCCAAGGTTCCAATGAAGGATTCGGAAAACCTTATGACCTTCCGAATGAATCCGCCTATTGTGAAACCTGTGCATCCGTAGGAATGGTCTTTTGGAACCAGAGGATGAACATGCTATCTGCACAGGCAAAATACATCGATGTCCTGGAAAGAACCCTCTACAATGCTGCCATTGATGGAATCAGCCTTTCTGGAAACCGTTTCTTCTATGGAAACCCACTGGCTTCAGAAGGCAATTACGACCGCAGTGAGTGGTTTGGTACAGCTTGCTGTCCTTCCAATATCGCAAGGTTGGTATCCTCCTTAGGTTCTTATATCTACAGCCGCTCGGCAACAGACCTCTATGTCAACCTGTTTGTTGGCAGTGAAACGACGGTAGACCTGAATAAAAACGAGGTCTTTGTGAAACAGACAGGCAATTATCCTTGGAACGGACAGGTAAGTATTGAAGTGAGTCCTAAGAAATCCAAAGAATTTGCAGTCTTTGTTCGTATTCCAGGTTGGTTAAAGGAACCAGTCCCTAGCACTCTTTATCACTATAAAAACAACAAAACCAATAATTATACCGTAACAGTAAACGGCAAGCCGGTTAATGCTGCAGTAGAAGATGGCTATTTGAAGATTGATAGAAAGTGGAAAAAAGGCGATAAGATCGATATGAACCTGGACATGGAAGTCCAGCGCATTGTATCTTCCGATGAGTTGAAACAGAATCAAAACCGCATTGCCTTGCAGTATGGCCCCATAGTCTATGCGGTGGAGGATGTGGATAATCCAAATGCAAAGAATGGACTGTTTATTCCGGAGAATACCCAGTTTCAGGTAAGCTTTAAGCCCGACTTATTGGGCGGGACAAACGTAATCCAATTCAAAGCCCCGATCGTTGCCATCGATCAGGCGAGCAATCAGGTGCTGCAACAAGAGAAAGAGATCATAGCAATCCCTTATTTCCTTTGGAACAACAGAGGAAAGAGCGCCATGCAGGTCTGGATCCCAGAGAAGTTGACTTCCGTTAGGATTGACTAAAGAATAACATCAAAATAGAAGAAGCGGGTCAAGCCCGCTTCTTCTATTTAATTCCTTCTAGTGCATGTTCAAAATCTGCAATCAGATCGTCTATATGTTCAATCCCTACTGAAATCCGGAGCATGCCATTGCTTATTCCGGAAACGGATTTCTGTGTTTTATCATGATGCGAACCCCACATACTGGCCGGATGGACCACCAAGGATTCCACACCGCCTAAACTGGCGGCATTGGCAAATACTTCCAGTTTGTTCAATACCGATTGCGCATTTTTATAAGCATCGTCTTCATTCGCCCCTATGACCTCTATGCAAAGCATGCCCGTGCCACCGCGCATCTGTTTTTTGACCAGTTCATATTGAGGGTGAGAAGGAAGCCCTACATAGCCAGCATATTTAATTGCCGGATGTTTTTCAAAGAATTCGGCCAAAGCCAATGCATTGCTGTTGATTTGCTTCACCCGCATAGAAAGCGTTTTAAGACCACGCAATAACAACCAAGAGTCAAAAGGACTCAACGATCCACCGAGCATCAACGATCTTTTCCATACCCTTTCAATAAATTCCTTGCTTCCACAGACGGCCCCGGCAGTTAGGTCACTGTGACCTCCCAAATATTTGGTTGCTGAGTGCACTACCACATCAATCCCGAACTCCGTAGGAGTCTGGTTGATAGGCGAAGCAAAGGTATTGTCGGCCATCGTGGTCAGTTGGTGCTTCTTTCCGAGCTCAGCGATAAACTTCAGGTCGGTGACATCTAAGTTTGGATTCGAGGGCGTTTCGATATAGATCAATTTAGTGTTGGCTTTAATGGCCTTTTCAAAGGCTTCGTTGTCTTTTTGGTCCACGTGGGTTACTTCCACTCCATACTCGGTCAAGAAGTTCTTAAAGAAGAGCATAGCGCCAGAATATAGGGAGTTTTGTGTCACCACATGATCACCAGCCTTCACAACTGATAATATGGCCGTGCTGATAGCTGCCATCCCCGTTGCCAAAACCAGGGCATCTTCCGTTTTCTCCAAACTCGCTACAATTGCCGCAGCCTGTGAGTTGGTCGGATTACCATGCCGATGGTAAAAATTAGGATTCTTGGTCTCTGTAGCAGAAATGATATAGTTCTTTAAATCTTCATCTGCAAAATAGGTAGATGTCTGATAAATGGGTGTTACAACAGCTTTACTACTGTTGAATTCTTGGCCTTTATGGATGAGGTCGGTTTCTAAATGAGCCATAGTAGGTTGGGTTTAAAAAATAAAGGACTGAAAATTAAAAAAATAACTTGTAAATACTTAATTTCAGCAACGAATTATTTTAAATTATTAAACCCTAATTAACCTCTAATACTATGAAAAAAATACTGGCTATCCTGGCTTGTTTTATTTCCACACTTTCTCTTGCGCAAATCAAATCCCCCGCTGAATATCTAGGCTATCAGGTGGGAACCAAAGTGACGCCGCATTGGAAGGTTTTGGAATATTATCAGTATGTGGCAGATCAGGTCCCAAACCAAGTGAAAATGGAATCTTATGGAGAAACCCCTGAAGGTAGGCCCTTAAAGGTTTTCTATATTTCTTCTGCCCAAAACATCGGAAACCTTGAAAATATCCGTACCAATAACTTGAAGCTTGCTCATGCAATGCAAGGCCAGGGAAACAGTAATGGTCCTGCCATTGTCTGGATCAGCAATAACATCCATGGGAATGAAACCTCATCCATTGAAGCTTCCATGATGACCTTATTCGAATTGGTAAATCCCAAGAACAGCAAGAGCAAAGGTTGGTTGGAAAACACCCTGGTTATCCTAGACCCTTGCTTGAATCCTGATGGAACCGAACGTTATAACAATTGGTACAACGGAACCGTGGGCATCAAGTACAATCCAGAGATCTATGCTAGAGAGCACCGCGAACCTTGGCCGGGAGGTCGATATAATCATTATTATTTCGATATGAACCGTGATTGGGCTTGGCAAACGCAGAAGGAAAGTACTTTCCGTGCAGCCATCTACAACAGGTGGTTGCCTCATATCCATGCTGATTTCCACGAACAGGGAATTAACTCACCATACTATTTTCCACCGGCAGCAGAGCCCTTCCATGAGGTGATCACGCCATGGCAAAGGGAGTTTCAGACCACCATTGGAAAGCATAATGCAAAATATTTTGATTCCAAAGGCTGGCTTTACTTCACCAAGGAACGCTTCGACCTGTTTTACCCTTCCTATGGGGATACCTATCCCATATATTCTGGAGCCATCGGTATGACCTTCGAAAAAGCGGGTAATGGTTCTGCAGGATTAGGTGTCTATACCGATGAAAAAGATACATTGACATTGGTGGACCGTGCTATACAGCACCATGCTTCAGGAATGAACATTATAGAAGTGGTTTCCCAAAACTCAGCTAAGGTGGTTTCTGAATTCAAGAAATTCGGAGATGATGCCGCAGCCGGTAAACTGTCTTCTTACCAAACCTATGTGATCAAGTACGATAGCTCCCGTGACAAGACTTTGCGCGCATTAATGGAACTATTGGACAAGAATAAGATCAATTATTACTCTTCCTCAGGTTCTGTAAAGGGCTTTGATTACTTCAGTAAGAAGGAACAGAACCATAGCCTGACTGAAAAGGATTTGGTCATTCCGGGCAATCAATCCAAAGCGGCCTTGATTCGCGTACTGTTTGAACCGGAAGCGAAATTAACGGATTCTATTACCTACGATATTACCGCTTGGTCTTTGCCTTATGTTTATGGTCTTCCAGCTATAGCTTCCCAAACGAAAATCAGCAACCTTAACCCTTACCAATTAGAGACTATCAGCAATGCGACTGGTTCTAATTTTGGATATGCGGTAAAATGGGATGGTTTTTCTTCAGCAAAATTATTGGCAGCCCTATTACGCCATAAAATCACCGTAAAAGTCTCAGATCAGAGCTTCAAGATTGGTTCGGATGAATTTCCAAAAGGATCACTCTTGGTCATGAAGAACGGCAATAAACAAGCGAATGTAGAAAAGATCTTGAAAGAAGAGGCGGACAAGTTACAGGTGAAAACCTATGCTATCCAATCTGGAATTGTAGAAGGTGGAAAGGACTTAGGAAGCTCCGATGTGAAGACCATTAAAGCTCCAAAGGTCATGATGATGGCTGGCGAAGGTCTTAGAGCGACCAATGTGGGCGAGGTGTGGCATTTCTTTGATCAGCAATTGCAGTATCCAATTATCCTGATCAATCCTACCGATTTTGCTAGGGTAGACTGGGATGAGATCGATGTATTCATTATGCCTAATGGGAATTACTCTTTCCTAAAGGACAAAGGCCAGAGCGAGGAGTTTGCAAGTTGGATTAGAAAAGGTGGAAAGGTCATTGCTCTTGAAAGTGCAGTAAGTCAATTGGCTGCACAATCTTGGTCCGAATTGAAGGCAGTAAAACAAGATACCTCAGCAAAAGCCAAACCAAGTCCATTGAAGAAATATGGAGATCGGGAAAGAGGAGCAATGGAGAATTATACCTCTGGAGCCATCTTCAAACTGACCTTCGATAATTCCCACCCATTAATGTTCGGTGTTAAAGATTACTTCACCCTGAAACAGGACGACAATCTATTTCAATATTTCGAACAAGGTAAAGGATGGAACGTGGGCTACATCACTGAAAACTCTAAGATGAGTGGGTTTGTTGGTCATAACCTGAACAAGAAACTGAAAAATGGAATGGTCTTCGGAACGCAGAACCTTGGTAGGGGTTCAGTTATCTATTTGACAGACAATGTGTTGTTCAGGAATTTTTGGGAAAGCGGTAAGCTGATCATGGCTAATGCGACCTTCCTAACGGTTGAATAAAAATACCCTATATCGGGGATTGTATCATGTCCTAATGTGGGTTACTTTTGGGTAACAACATTAGGACATTTTATGTACGCTCATTCGAAAAGAAAATCAAAAAGAAAGTATAGGTTACTATATGTATTAAAATTTATTGGAGGTTATTTTGTCTTCCTCTATAAATTAGCCATTCGACCTTAAAGTCTTATCGCATCTGTTTCAACAATTCAATAGCATATTCAATACTGTTCACATTATTGATGGCTATACGCAATTGACCTTTTACTTCTTTCATGTTGGAATTATTGGCATGTTGCTGAACGAAGCCCAATACTTTTCCAAAACTATCCGACTGATAGTAGCTAGATTTCGGATTATTAACGAAATACCCTTTCAAAACATGTTTCTTGTAGGATATTTTCTCCAAACCGATCTCCTTACCCAGCCACTGCAGCCTTAAGGTATTGAACAGTTCAAACACCGGCTCAGGTATTGGCCCAAAGCGATCTATCAATTCCTTCTCAAATTTCTGTAACTGTCCTTCATCCTTCAACTTCGAAATATCGTTGTACAGATTGTAGCGCTCAGAAACATTGGTCACATATTCATCCGGAATCATCACCTCCAGATCCGTATCGATCTGCGTAAAGCTTACGTATTTTCTGTTGTCCTCATCGGCAAATAGTTCACCGAACTCATCGTCTTTCAGCTCTTGCACCGCCTCATCCAAGATCTTATTGTACATTTCAAAACCGATCTCGGCAATGAATCCCGACTGTTCGGCACCCAATAGGTTACCTGATCCACGGATATCCAAATCTCGCATGGCAACATTGAAACCGGACCCTAATTCAGAGAACTCCTCGATAGCCGATAGACGTTTATATGCTTCGGTGGTCAAGGTTGATAATGGCGGGCTCAAGAGATAACAGAAGGCCTTTTTGTTCGACCTTCCTACACGGCCCCGCATTTGATGGAGGTCACTCAGACCAAACATGTGCGCCTGATTGATAATAATGGTATTCGCATTAGGAATATCCAAACCCGCTTCAATAATGGTTGTCGCAATCAACACATCGTATTCATGGTTGATGAACTTCAACATGACATCTTCCAGGTCGTCCCCTTCCAATTGTCCGTGGGCAATTCCCACACGTGCCCCAGGAACCAATTTGCGGATCAGCATGCCCAATTGAGGAAGGTCTGCAACCCGATTATGGATAAAGAAAATCTGACCGCCACGATCGATCTCGAAGCTCACCGCTTCTTGGATCAAACTCTCATTGAAGACATGTAATTCAGTCTGTACGGGCTGCCTATTAGGTGGAGGGGTCGAGATAATACTCAAATCCCGCGCTCCCATCAGGGAGAAGTGTAAAGTCCTGGGGATCGGTGTTGCGGTCAAGGTCAATGAGTCCACATTGGCACGCATGACCTTTAACTTCTCTTTTACCGATACCCCAAATTTTTGCTCCTCATCGATGATCATCAAGCCTAGATCTCTGAATTTCACATCCTTGCTGACCAAGCGGTGGGTCCCGATTATGATATCTATTTTTCCTTCTTCTAGTTTCTTAAGGGTCTCTTTGATCTGCTTGCTGGTTTTAAAACGATTGATATAATCAATGTTTGCCGGCATGCCTTTCAATCTTTCCGAGAAAGTACGGTAATGTTGCAGCGCCAAGATGGTCGTAGGAACCAATACCGCCACCTGTTTGCTATCTGCTACAGCTTTAAAGGCAGCACGGATAGCGACCTCGGTTTTACCGAAACCCACATCCCCGCAGACCAATCTATCCATTGGATGCGGCGATTCCATGTCCTTTTTCAGGTCAGCCGTAGCCTTTTCCTGATCGGGAGTGTCCTCATAGATAAAGGAGGCTTCCAATTCCCGTTGCAAATAGGTATCCGGACTGAAAGCATTTCCCGTTTGGGCTTTTCGCTTAGCATAGAGCATGATCAAGTCCCGGGCTATATCCTTAACCTTTTTCTTGGTTGTCCTTTTCAGTTTCTCCCAAGCGTCCGTTCCCAATTTATTCATCTTCGGAACAGTTCCTTCCTTTCCAGAATATTTGGAAATACGCTTTAAGGAGTTGATATTGACATACAGTAAATCATTGTCTGCATAGACCAGACGGATCATTTCCTGACTCTTGCCATTCACCTCCACTTTTTCCAGACCGGCATATTTTCCTACACCGTGGTCGATATGGGTAATGTAATCACCAGGCTTCAACTCACTCAATTCCTTCAGGGTGATCGCCTGCGAGCGCTCATATCCCTTTCTACGTTTATATTTATAGTAACGATCGAATATTTGGTGGTCGGTATAACAGGCTACTTTCAGCTTGTCATCCCTGAAACCCTCTCTTAAGGCCTTATAGATAGGCGTGAAGGCTACGGTCTTGTCCAGATCCTCTAATATGGCATAGATGCGTTCGATCTGCCTGGTGGAATCCGAAAAGATATAATTATGGATGGCATGCTTTTCATTTTCCTTGAAGTTATGGATCAATAGATTGAAATCTTTATTGAAAGAAGGTTGTGGATGGGTATCAAAATTGAATTCTTCATCCGGTTTATAGAAAAATTGCTTTCCAAATTCCACCAATGGGTACTCAAAGAGCATGGCATTGAAGTTTTTGTCATCCGTAAAGGTAAATCTCGGATCCACCCAATCCGGATTATCCTTGATTTCCTTTTCTGTCAAGGCCTTCCAATATTTGGAGGCCTTTTTATAGCCTTCTTGCAGAATGTCCAGCGTAAATTGCACATCCTTGATCCAGATAATGGAATCTCTCTCAATATATTCCAATAATGAAATATGGTTATTGCTCAGGAATTTTGCTTGTACATTCGGAACAATAGTTACCGAATTGATCTTGTTGACTGAAAGTTGGGATTCAATCTCAAAGGTCCGGATGCTATCGATTTCATCGCCAAAGAACTCAATCCGATAGGGGAGGTCATTTGAAAAAGAGAAGATGTCCACGATGCCACCGCGGATTGCAAATTGCCCCGGTTCATAAACAAAATCGACGCGTTCAAAATCATACTCATACAAGAACTCATTGATGAAATCAATGCTCAGCTTAGTGCCAACCCGGATTTCTAGCGTGTTTTTTTCGAGGTCCTGTTTGTTGATTACCTTTTCCGAAATGGCTTCAGGATAGGTAACCACGATTTTTGGCAATTCAGAGTTACGGTTCAGTGAACTCAGCGTTTCCGCCCGTTGCAGAACATTGGCGCTGTCCAAGATGGTAAAATCGAAGGCCTTCCTGTAAGATGCCGGAAAGAACAGGATTTGATTATCAAATAAGCTCTCCAGGTCACTCAAGAAATAAGAGGCCTCCTCATGGGTAGGCAAAATAAAGACGTTCAACCGTTTTTCTATCTGGTAGCAGGCGGCAGCGACCATGGCATCGGACGAACCTACCAATCCCTTTAAATGGACCTTCGGTTTGCCCTTCTGGATACTACTGGTAAATCGCTTGACTTGTTCGGATAGGATGTATTTATCTAATATTTCTTGGATGTTCACGCTAGTATATTTTTGCAAATTTACAAAAATGCTTGGGTAATAGGAATGGATATCAACCTATAAGCTCTGATCGAGCTTATGCTGTTCAGCAAATTCAAGCACATATTCCATTTGGTCTTTCAAGTCAAATTGTAGATCCTCATGAAGATTGTCATATATTTTTACGGCATTTTTGATCCTCGCACTTACATAGCTCTGCAGTTTGAATGCAGGAGATAATGCGGATGGACCAAATAGGGAGGGATACCGGTCAAAGGCCTCCTGTAAGATCAAGAGCCTACATTCCACCACGGAAAACTTATCCTTAGTGATCTTCTCATGCTCATTGATCATGCCGCTCGCTTGGCGCAAGCTACTGTTCAGGCCTTTGTAATTGGAATACATGGGCAGGTTTTTGACCTTATTGCTATTCACCTCAAACAAAGATTCCAACGCGTTCTTCAGATCGAAAATCCGATCCTCCAAATCGGCCTCATCCTCTAAGAGCTCATAGTGCAATTGCTTCAAAAGCATCTTGTCCTTATTGATTAACCTGACCAATAACTTGTCCTTTTCCTTTGCCGGTAAATTGAGTACCGCTTCCTTGAGCTCCTGATCCTTGTGTAATGACATAAATAAAGATAAATAATATTACAAATAATACCATTCTCAACTTAGGCAATGGTATTAATTATCCCGATTTTAAGGGGTAAATAAATCCAAAAAGTAAATAACACCATTGATGACTGTTTTTATACCATTATTCATGGTAGTTATTGGTTACCTTTGTATCGTATGGGCAAGATACCTGTTTTAGAGCAATGTACAGTATCCTACAAGGAGGATAAAAACTTTTTGGCAGACCGTCTGGAGGTTTACCTAGGTAAGAACAATAACCTGGTTTTTCCACATCGACACAATTTCTACCAAATGTTGTTATTCCTTTCTGGAGAGGGGATGCATGAGATTGATTTCAAGCAATACCCCATCGAGCGTGGTCAGGTATATTTCATGGGACCAGGGCAAGTGCACTCCTGGATGTTTGAAGGGAAAATGACTGGCTATATCGTCAATTTCGATATCGACTATTTCAAGCCCTTTTTGATCCAACCTGATTATGTGGAGAATCTAGACTTGTTTTCTTCCTTGAATGAAGGAGTTTTCACATTAGAAGAATATCAGGTCCGCGAAATTTCCAGCTTATTCGATCAATTGATCGAACTGAGCAGTCTACCTGTAGCAAAAGATCTAAAGCGTTCTTTACTTCTTTATATCCTGCTGCGGTTTGACCAGGCATATATCCCCAATTTCCCGGCGAAGAGCATCGACTATCATTTGGTGTTGATCAAGAACTTTATTTCCCTGGTCGACCAGAATTTTAAAGAGCTGCATTTGCCAAAGGAATATGCGGAGTTATTATTTGTCACTCCAAACCACCTCAATTCGGTATGTAAGGAATACCTGGGGACCCAAGCTGGGGAAGTAATCCGAAACAGGATCATGTTGGAGGCCAAGCGATTGCTGATCTTGCCAGACTGGACCATCTCACAGGTGGCCTATGACTTGAGTTTTAATGATAATTCATATTTCACAAAATTTTTTAAAAAAGTAGAGGGTAAGACCCCCGAAGAATTCAGAAAATCACAATGGACGTAAATATCAATATGGAAACAAAATATACCATACCTTCCGAATTAAAGAGTGCAATAGATGGTAAATGCCCGAGATGCAGAACCGGTAATATGTTCGCAGCACCTCTATTGAGTTTTAAATCAAAGCGAATGTTGGAAAGATGTCCAACATGTGAGTTGAAATTTGAAAAAGAACCCGGCTATTTCTATGTTGCCATGTATGTCAGTTATGCCCTTAGCGTTGCTGAATTGGTAACAGCCTGTGTGTTGACCTATTTCCTATCCGGTAATTTGGAAAGCCCTTGGTTATATGTCATCGTTTCCCTGGCAGTCACCTTGATCATGGCGCCATTCAACAATCGCTATTCCAGAATCATCTTATTATACTTGATGACACCATCCTTCAAATTCAACCCTAAAATTTTCCAAAGGGTCAAGGAAGAAGGGAAGTAGCATTACCCCATAAAAAAGCGGGCTTTTGTTAAACAAAAGCCCGCTTTTTTATGGGGTAGATATGAGATTTGAGATATGATTATTGAGATAGTAAGGCTGTCAAAAAATATATCCATTTTAAAGGATAGATATGAGATGGACAGATTATAAAGTTTAATATCTCCCATCTCATATCTCAAATCCCCTCCTACCTAATCGGATTATCTTTCAAATATTTTTCCCATTCCCAAGCTGATGACATCATTTCGTCTATTCCTAGCTCGGCTTTCCAACCCAATTCTTTTGTTGATTTAGTTACATCGCCCCAAACTTTGATGATATCACCTTCACGACGTGGGCCAACCTCGAAGTTCAATGGTTGTCCGGATGCTTTTTCGAAAGCTTTGATGGCTTCTAATACCGAGTAGCCATTACCTGTTCCGATATTGAAAACATCGTAATTGCCATTAGGATTTCCTTTTTCCAGTAATTTAATGGCAGCAACATGCGCTTTCGCTAGATCCACAACATGGATGTAATCACGAACTGCTGAACCATCTGGAGTTTCGTAGTCATTGCCGAATACAGTCAGTTTCTCTCTCTTGCCGATGGCAGTTTGCGTAATGAACGGCAATAAGTTTTGCGGAACACCAATTGGCAATTCACCGATCAGGGCCGAACTATGGGCACCTACTGGATTGAAGTAGCGCAAAGCAACAAATTGATAGTTTGAAGCTGCTTTAGCCGTTTCCTCTAATATTTCCTCTGCGATCTGTTTGGTGTTTCCGTAAGGAGAGGTAGCTTTCTTTACTGGAGCACTTTCCGTTACTGGAAGGATATCTGGTTCTCCATAAACTGTACAGCTTGATGAGAAAACGAAATTGATCGGTTTCTCACGGTAAGCTTCTAGTAAATTGATTAAGGAGAAGAAGTTGTTATGATAGTATTTTAATGGGTTCTGAACAGATTCACCAACTGCTTTGGAAGCTGCAAAATGAATAATACCCGTGATATCAGGATTTGCTTTGACAAATTCGTTTACTTTATCGGTATCACATAGGTCAAATTGATGGAATTCTGGTTTTACGCCAATGATTTTTTCAATCTGGTCCAAGATCTTGATATTGGAATTGGAAAGGTTATCAACTAGAACAGGTGTATATCCAGCATTATGCAATTCTACTACGGTATGTGATCCAATGAATCCGGTTCCTCCGGTGACAAGTATTTTGCTCATTTTATTTATAATTATATAGTTGGGTGTTCTTAAAATAATGTTCTATAGTATTCAATTGTTTTCTCAAGACCTTCTTTTCTTCCGATTTTTGGCTCCCATTTCAGGATCTCCCTAGCCTTGCTGATATCGGGGCGTCTTTTCTTAGGGTCATCAATCGGTAAAGGCTCATAGATTATTTTCGACTTACTGTTGGTCAATTCGATGATCTCGTTGGCCATGTCGATCAAGGTCATCTCATCTGGATTACCGATGTTGATCGGTAAATGGTAATCGCTGAAAAGCAGTTTGCAGATCCCTTCTACCTGATCTGAAACGTAAATAAAGGACCTTGTCTGTTTTCCGTCTCCAAAAACAGTTACATCCTTGTCCTGTAAAGCTTGGGAGATAAAAGTCGGTAATGCCCGACCATCTTCCAGCCTCATTCGCGGGCCAAAGGTGTTAAAGATCCGTGCAATGCGAGTTTCCATGCCATGGAAATTATGATAAGCCATGGTCATGGCTTCCTGGAAACGCTTGGCTTCGTCGTAAACGCCTCTTGGGCCAACCGGATTTACATTTCCCCAGTATTCTTCATTCTGCGGAGAGACCAAAGGATCCCCATAGACCTCAGAAGTCGATGCAACCAGGATCCGTGCATTTTTGCTCTTCGCCAATCCCAGAAGGTTATGTGTGCCCAAAGAACCTACTTTGAGGGTCTGGATAGGGATCTTTAAATAATCAATGGGACTTGCCGGCGAAGCAAAATGTAAGATATAATGTAACTCTCCGGGTACATGGACAAACTTGGAGACATCATGATGGTAAAATTCGAAATTGGAAAGATGAAAAAGATGTTCAATGTTCCGAAGATCTCCTGTCACGAGGTTGTCCATTCCGATGACATGAAAGCCTTGATCAATAAAATGGTCGCAAAGATGAGATCCTAAGAATCCAGCTGCTCCTGTTATTAATATTCGTTTGCGCTTGTTTTCTTGCACAATAGTGAATTTGAAAAGGTTTAAATATCTTTGACGAAGATAAGTAATATTTTAACATGATGCGTTTTCTTTACGACCTAGGGATTTTAATTTACGGCTTGCTGCTTCGCGTATTCGCATTGTTCAATGCGAAAGCCAAGTTGCTTGTTGATGGTCGTGATGGACTGTTGCAGCATATAGAACAATCGGTTGAAAAAGGGCAGCAATACATTTGGTTTCACTTTGCTTCATTAGGCGAATTTGAGCAAGGTAGGTCAGTTATGGAGCAAATAAAAAGTCGCCATCCTCAGGAAAAAATTATTGTAACATTTTTTTCCCCATCCGGATATGAGATCAGAAAAAACAGTCCTTTAGCCGATCATGTGTTTTATCTTCCAGCAGATACCGCTAGCAATGCGCGTCGATTTATCGATATCATCAACCCGAAGTTGGCCATCTTTACCAAGTATGAATACTGGTACCATTACTTCAAGGAACTCGATAAAAGAAAGATCAGGTTATTGATGATCTCGGCGATTTTTAGGGAAAACCAAGTATTCTTCAAACAATATGGGGGCTTCTTCCGCTCAATTCTCAAGAAGGTTTCCTATTTCTTTACGCAGAATATCGAAAGTGTGAATATGCTGAAATGGATTGGGATTACGAAGGCAGGCTTGGCGGGAGATACACGCTTCGATAGGGTCGTGGAATTGCCGAAAGAACATAAACTGATCCCTGAAGCACAAACTTTCGCCGGGACCGAGGATATTTTAGTCGCAGGAAGTACTTGGCCAGCAGATGAAGCCCTGTTAAAAGTGTTGCTTGAAAACAATAAGGATTTGAAGGCTATTATTGCGCCACATGAAATCCATAAAGACCATATCGATGCCATGTTGAAGCTCTTTCCGCATGCATTGCTGTTCTCAAAATTCAATACCTATACCGATCAGCAAATTGCTGCTTCTAGGCAATTGATCATTGATAATATTGGAATGCTTTCTTCTTTGTACCATTATGGCCGTATGGCCTATATTGGAGGTGGCTTTGGTGCCGGTATCCACAATACGTTGGAAGCAGCAACCTATGGGATGCCCGTGATATTTGGTCCGAAGTATGAGAAGTTTCAGGAGGCCATCGACCTGATGGAAATAGGAGCTGGTTTCTCCATTTCCAATGAACAGGAATTGCAAGATGTCTATAATGCCTTGTGTATAAGTGAAAAGCTGGTGCAGGCCAGTATTGCTGCCAAAAACTATGTCCAACAGCGATCTGGAGCTACACAAATCATTATGAAATACCTGGAAACTGAAAAATTATTGGGTTAATAATCCTGCTACTATAGGTAATCCTTAGGATATTTCCCTTTCACATGGGTTCCGAAACCAAACATAATAGGTTTGAATTCTCCTACAGGATCCACATTGGAATCCGCTTTGATTTCATTTTCCAAACCAACCGCCCAGTAAGAGGCATTCACGATCAGCCTTCTTAGGTTCTTGTCCAATAGGTCAATGGAAGATCCCATGGTCGTGGTGAAAACTTTACCTTTTTTACCACCAGGGATTTGGTAATCCTTGGTCCAAGCAACCGGCATAATTGATTTCTTTCTATTGATAGGGCTTTCTGCGGTCATTCCCAAGGTCGGTTGACCGAAAACCAGGATTTCTGAATTCTTTAAGCTGTTTTTGATCCCATACACATCTGAAGGCACCCAAATGTCCTCAACACCCAAAAGGATAGGGTTTTTGGCATTGATCTGTAGACCATTCATCAAACCTAAAGAGCCTTCTGTGCCATGGTCTCCATGGTGATTGATCCAGGTTTCCCCTAAAATAAATCCACCAAATCCACCTTTCCAATCTCCTTCTTGATTACTGAAGCCATAATGCTTATATGCACTTTTAGATTCTTTCGGGAAGTTGAATGCATGGGTTGCTGTACGTAATCCGATAACTGGTTTTCCAGCTTTAAGGAAATTGTCAACATGTTTCATCTGTTCATCTGGCAATTCTCTGAACCGACTTGCTATGATCATTAAATCTGCATTCTGCAGGTTTTCAAGTCCGGGGATGTTCTTTTGGTATTCAGGGTCAATCTGTTTCGTCTCTGGGTTTATGGCAAAGAGAACGAAAGTTTCAAACCCATGCTTTTGAGTTAGGATTTTCGCCAGCATGGGTAAGCTTTCCTCAGAACGGTATTCTTCATCTCCAGAAATCAGCACCACTTTCTTGCCTTTGGCTTGCGCCTTTTCAGGGGTAAAGTGTAACCAATTATTTTGCTGGGCAATACAATTGCTTAGGCCAAAACTGAAGGATAGAAAGGCTATCAACAGGAGTTTATTGGTCCAAAATGAAAGAATAGAGGTGGTTCTGGGTTGATGTGTCATTATTTCTTATGAATGTTTTCGAGTTATATAGTCTCTACCTGTGCATTTGAGGTCCCTTCTTCGGTTTC
This sequence comes from Sphingobacterium sp. BS-2, assembly GCF_046161205.1. Classification (NCBI taxonomy): domain Bacteria; kingdom Pseudomonadati; phylum Bacteroidota; class Sphingobacteriia; order Sphingobacteriales; family Sphingobacteriaceae; genus Sphingobacterium; species Sphingobacterium sp. BS-2. The sequence goes on along the minus strand of NZ_JBIXGO010000021.1, from coordinate 267,889 downwards.
GTGCTGACCTTTGTAGGCTCTCTTTTGCCAGAAATGGAAGAACAAGAACAAGACAATTAAAATACCTGGGAAGATAGCCAATTTAGCAAGGGTCACCTGACCTACTAATAAATCTAAATTTTCTATCACTTCTCCTGATTGTTGTACAGCAGCTTTAGAACTATCAATCCAACGACCGATTATTGGTTGGAAGATGGAAGTCGAGAACATTCCTACACCACCGATCACGGACATGCCGATGGCACCGCTCAATGGTACGCGCTGTGCTGTTGTGGCAATCATGGTAGGCCAGAAGTAACATACCCCAATCGCAAATAATATGGCTGCTACGTAGACCATTCCTCCTGTTGCAACAGAGAATAGGTAAACACCAATGGTGGCAAAGATGGCTCCGCCCAGTAATACACCGGTTTGGCCTAAAGCTTTGACAACTGGTCCAGCAAAGAATCTGCCTACTGCCATTAGACCTGTAACCAAGGCTAATACCAACATAGGACTGGCACCACTATTTGCCATAATGATTCCTACCCATTGTTGTGGTCCAAATTCAGAGATAGCCGTTAATGCCATACAGCAGAACAAGAAGATAAAGGTAAGCGAGAACATGGCCTTGAAATTATTGGAAAGAGAGGTTGCACTTTCTTCTTTTGGTTTAGGGAATGCTTTTCCGTAAAAGATGATCGCATATAAAATTGTTGGGATCATAATGATCCACATCTGAGTTTGCCAAGTTGCACCCATTTTAGTCATGACTAAGGAAATCAAACTTCCCAATACGATACCACCGGGGAACCACATATGGAACCTGTTCAGCATCTTATCCATTTTCTTGCCCGAATATAGATCGGCAATCAAAGGATTACAAGCCGCTTCGGTACAGCCATTTCCTAAACCGATAAATAAAGTTGAAATCAATAAGGTCGAATAACCAGTCGCAAAGATGGTCAACAATATCCCAAGGGTATGGGAAACGAATGCAAAGCGCATAATATTGCTAGGGCCAATTTTGTAATAGAAAATTCCTCCCAAGATCATGGAGATCGGGAAGCCGAGAAACCACATGGAATTGATAAATCCCAGTTGTTCGGCAGATAAATTGAAGCTTTGACCTAGCTGAGGTAATATCCCAGCACGAATTGAAAAGGTAAGACCTGTAGTGATTAGGGCTAGACAGCTTCCTAAAAACAAGGCACTAGGGTTAACTTGTTTACTCATAATGTGGTTTATTTGTGGTTAAATTATTTTGTGTTGATTTTAAATCAATCAACAAGATAACTTATTTTTTCTCAAAATTCACTAGATTATTTTTGATAAAATGATATCCATGTTCTGCAATCTCCCATGGATCGGAGTATTCTCGCCATACATTGATGGCGTTCGCAAAATCCGGATCCGCTCTTGAGAAGGCCTCAATCGTGTACCAGCCAGAATAATTGACCTCATTAAGGGCTTGAAAAACCTCATCCCAATGCACCAATCCTCTTCCAGGAGTACCACGGTCATTTTCGCTGATATGGACATGCGCCAAAACTGGAGCAATTTTCTGAATAGAATTTCGCATACTTTTTTCCTCAATATTGGCGTGGTGGGTGTCATACATTCCCTTTACATGCGGATGGTCGGTCAGGTCGATCAAATAAGCTAAATGATCGATACAGCTTGCCAGATAGTTTTCAAATCGATTGACAGCTTCAGGCGTAAGGGTTATTCCAGCCTGCTGGGCATGGTCGCCGGCTGCGCGCAAGGTTTCTGCTGCCCAATGGTATTCCTGGTCTGTAGGTGCCGCCCTGGAAAAATAACCATGAGCAGAATGAAAGGGTCCGCATAAAATCGTCGAACCCAAATCATGTGCTCGGTCAATTGCCCACTTTATTCTATCTAATCCTCGACTTCGACTTGCCGTGTCTGTCGAGATGGGACTTTCATTTTCGCCAAGTGTAGTTACCGCGTTGACTTCCAAACCTAGGTCATGGGCATGTTTTGCCAATGCCCTATATTCTTCTTCATCGGGAGATCCTATAAATACTTCAACACCATCATAACCTATTTTCTTTAATCGATCTAAAATGGGGAATGCCTTTTCGGTAACTCCTGCAGTCCATGGTAAAATGTTAAATCCTATTTTGTTCATTCTTTATATATCTTTTTACAATTAATCTTAGTTTTCTAATGGATGTTCTTTTAATAGATCTTCTGGCGAATAGAAGCCCTTTTTATCTTTAATGGACTCCCGGATTTCCTTTACCTTAGCTGCAGAGATTGGATTTGCCTCATTGGTAAATGAATTCCTGACATAAGTCAGTACGTCTGCAATCTCTTGGTCGTTCAGCATCATTCCAAATGGAGTCATCGGTACCTGACCTGGATACTTCTTGCCATTGACCTCAATTGGTCCCAATAGACCATTCAAGGTTAATTTGATCAATCGATCTTCACTTCCGGTAACCCATTTGCTCGCATTCAACGGCGGGAAGCCAGAGGCATCCAATCCTTTGCCGTTCGGTTGGTGGCAGGTAACACAGAAGCCTTCTTTCGCATAGATCACAGCGCCTCGTCTGTATTGCTCTAAGGCAGGGCCAGTCAATTTCGTTGCCGTTTTACTGGTTTCCGATTTCTCCTTCACCGATTTGTTGTTCAGATGCGCAACGGATGTCAAGTATGCTGGTTTGTTCCACTGATCAAGGCTTGTACTGTCAATCCCATTCATCAAATCAATACCTTCACTTGGTTTCAGCCATGATGCTGCTGCAATCAACTCTAATTTAACACGACCACTTTCATCTTTTGTTGCCTTGGCCATCAAATCTTTATAATTCTTGATCTTATCGGTATTATAGCGAATGGCGTGGATTGCTGCAGCTCGAGCATGATAGTCGTTAGATTCCAATAATTTTTGGACAAGGTCTGCATTGATCTTATTTGCCCCCCAAGTCACCCACATCGCTTCCAATAGGTTGTGCAGGTATTTCGGGTCTTTAGTATCCAATTTCTCAGCCCAAGCGGTTGCTTTCTTGGCCACTTCATCATTATCTCGCATTCTCAGTTCCGTACGCGTTCTATAACGGGTCCTGATTTCAGGGAGTTTTAGGTTTTCAAGTAATTCATCAATGGATGCACCATCTATCTTCGCTGGTTTTACCAACGGCCTAGACGGATAGGTAATCCTATAGATTCGGCCATGTACATGGTCACGAAGTGGATCGCGTGCGTTGTGCTGCATATGTCCAATCAGCATATTGTGCCAGTCAACGATGTACAACGAACCATCTGGGGCAATCTCTGCATCAACAGGACGAAAGTTCTTGTCATCGGACCAAAATAGATCCTGCCTGTGCTTAGATTTATAGCCGGTTCCATCATCTACAAAGGTATGTTGCTTGCCTCCTAAGAAGCCGATGGTATTGTTCAATAGGTAATCGCCTTGAACTGAATCAGGGAAATGGCTTGATGAAATAAACTCCAGTCCTGAAGTAGGACGCACACGATGATTTTCGTCCACTAAAGAAAAGGACTTGTCGTTGGATTCCCCATATCTCGGTTTGATACTTCCGGGAAGCATCCATCTCACATCTGGTCCAGAAGTTTCCAGATAGATGGTTTGTCCCCATTCATCCGTAGCAATTCCCCATGGATTAGGAATGGAAACCTGTGCCACACGCTCCAATTTCTTGGTTTGCGGAGCATATCTGTAAAATCCGCCATTGACACCGCGAACTGGTCCATAGGAAGTCTCTACATTGGTATGTAGGAATACACCCTCTGCCATGAAAATCGCCCCTGAAGGATCCATGCTATAGGCACTATGGGCATGGTGGGTATCATGGTCGTCAAAACCACTTAAAATAACTTCTTTATGGTCTGCTTTGCCATCATTGTCGGTATCTTTCAATAGAACCAAATTCTTTCCTTGGGATAGATAAACCCCTTCTGGAGCAAATTCAAAACCAATCGGAAGATGTAAATGGTCTGCAAAGATGGATTGTTTATCAGCTTTGCCATCGCCATCGGTATCCTCTAGGATAATGATCTTGTCATTTGGTTTTCCATCACCAGCTTTATAATGTGGATAGCTGGGCATGGTGGCTACCCAAAGCCTACCTTTGGAATCAAAGGATATCTGAACTGGGTTTGCCAAATCTGGGAATTCCTTTTCCGAAGCAAATAGATCAATCTTATAACCGGGTGCCGTATGGAATTTGGATAATGCTTCTTCTCCATACAGGTATTTAGAATTTGGATCTTGTCCAAAGTCATAATTCGTTTTTACTTCAGGTAGCTTTAGGGTGTTTTTATCCATCGCTGCCAAATCATAGGATTCACCCTCGGCGGCTTTCCAGATTGCAGTATCACGGATATAGCCCATTTCGCGGAGTTTCTTGATTTCAAAAGGATAATTCTCTGGACCAAACGGATTAAAGCGACGGCCGTATGCATGCACGCCATTTGGGATCTTGAAGTCCTGAGTCCAGATCCAGTCTTTTTCTAAAACCGCTTTTTTGATTTCATCTTTATGGATTGAAGCCTTTCCTTCGCCTTTGCCGAATATGCTGGTCACCAAGTAATCAGCGAATTTTCCATAGGCTTTTTCCGAAAGCTGTGAACCATCGATGGTCAAATAATCAGAGCTCTGATCATACCATTTTTGGCTGATGTCAAAAACATCAAGGAAAGGGACTTTCTTGTCTTTCGCCACCTGTTCCATCGCATCCGCATAGAGCTGGATGTTTTTGTTGAATTCTTTTCCGTCTGGTAGGTCATATGTATCGGTCAAATCCTCAAAAGCAATAGGGGAGATCAGCACTAGGGTAGTGCCCTTACCACCATTGTAATCTTGGCTGTTGGTATGGTCAATAAACGCCGCTATTTCGCCCTTGAAGTCCTCAATGCCTTCAGGTCCTCGGAAGGATTCATTATAGCCGAAGAAACCAAGGATCACATCAGGTTTCAATTCTATCAACCATTCATCTTCCGTAGGGAAATGTCCTTCACTGCCTGTATTGATATCAAATTCAGGATTGAACTTTTCCGCTCCCGGGAATGCCCAAGGGGAGTTCCTGGAAGGGTGGGGTCTAAAGCCAGGGGTATTGCCGGGGCTACAGATATTTCGGATAAATAAATTATAGTCAGGGAATCTTGTTTGAAGTTCGGTGTCAAAATCACCATATTCCATCATCCTTGAACCCAAATTGTTTCCAATTAGGACGATGCGGGAATCTTTTTGGATCTTCACTGGCTCCATGGTTGGCTTGTGCGTACAACTGGATAGGACTAAGATTAAAGAGAACAAAATAAATTGCCTAAAACGGTTCATATTAATTGTTATAGCGGTTTGTTTAGATTTATGAGAATCGATACAATTCTGGTTAACCAAATATAACCTTATAATCAATGTTGGGTGTCATGTACTGTCCTGTTGTACAAAAATTTTACAATAACCCTGTTTTTGTGGAAAGAAAATGGTTTTGGTATTATCTTTTAAAGTAATACCAATGGGTTGAACTATAAAATTATGGTGGATAATCGGGGAAATAGGTGTTAAATCTTCAATTTCTAAATCTCATTTCCTCAAAAAGAACAAAAAATAGATAGACCTCGAAAGATGGATATGAGTACGGTGTTAGGCATCCAGAGCACAATTGTCAAGGTATGGGCATGGTCCAAAATAGATGGTCCGATCAAGGTAGGACTGGCATTTGGGTTTGGTTGGAGGTCTTCAGTGTCCAACTTTATTTCTTTTTGAGACTTTCATAAACCATTTGGTGGTAAGGCATTCCAATTCCCATCTCTTTTGATTTAGCCTCGAAGAAACCTATAAGCTCTTCCATTTCGTTCCTAGGGTTGTTATCCTGTAAATCCGAATGAAGGGAAGTGGTGGCGTCAATAGGTGTCGCCATCAGCATACCAATGATATTTTCCTTGGTTCCTAGATTTAGTCTCACGTTCATTTTTAAAGCCAAATCAATACCTTCGTCCAGGAGCGCTAGAAACGTATCGAAAAAATCCCGGTTACTTCTAATCTGTCCAAATGTGGCGTTAAAGTAACATGTCGATGCGGCAGCCGAAGAAATAAAGAGAAATTTGGTCCAGATCACAGGTTCAATCTCTTCTGTAAGTCCAGCATCAATCCCAGCTGAACGTAGCAATTGGTAAAAATATGTAAGGCGATCGTCCGTCTGGCTGGGTATCCCAAAATGCAGTTTTTCAAATTCTGAAAATTTTTCCACAGCACCGTCCCCCACCTTCCTCACGACTATGTTTGTACATCCGTAACATACCAGGGCAGAGGGGAACCTTTCCTTGATTTGCAAGACCGATTGAACCCCGTTCATCAGGGGTATGATAACAGTACGCTCGCCCACGGATTGCGAAATGCAATCCAAAATGCCCAATAAGTCTGGGGTCTTGGTGCAGATCAATATATAATCGTAGGTTCCCTTTCCCCTTGCATCGTGGAACACATCATCAGGTTTACCGGTAATCTCCAATCCTCCATCTCTTACCATCAAACCTTGTTCCTGAACAAAGGAAACTGATTTTTCCCTCACTAAGAATTCTATTGACAGACTTCCATCATTTGGGTTGGAGGCACAGAGCTTGCAACCAAAATATCCTCCAATTGCACCAAGTCCAGCTATCAATACTTTTGTTTTTTCTATCATGTCCGTTTTTGTTTAGATGATTACCAGTCTTTGGGGTTTTCAGTCACCATGTTATGATATAGTCATAAAGATAATATACATTCGTAGAAAAGGAGGCTCAGAACAATAAACACCCTAATTTATACCCTTGTGTTTCCAGTCACGTCCCAGGAATGCTTAAATTATCCACTGGTCAATTTGGATAAAAAGTTCCTTAAGACTATCGCTTGGTTGTGTAGGGGATCCCTGGCACTATAGAGAAGGCAAAGGTTTTCTTTTTGCGCAATGTTTCCTAATCTTAAAAGGTCGTTTTTTTGACTATCTAATTCTGTTTGATACCTAAGGGAGAACTCATCAAATCTTTCGGGTATATGTCCGAACCATTTTCTCAATTCAGTTGAAGGAGCGATATCCTTGTTCCATTCATCCAATTTGGCGCCATTTTTCTTTACTCCTCTGGGCCAAATCCGATCAATTAAAACCCTATACCCATCAAGGGGTGACGGGGGCTCATATATCCTTTTAATTTGGATTTCCATAATATTATATGTTAATATAAGGAATATGAAAGGTTTTTGTTTTGATTTTTCAAAACTTCATCTTGGATTGCCAAATGAATTGTCTTCTTTCCAGTTTATGCATACATTAGTTGTCAAATATTCGGTTTTAAAACGGGTTCATGTACTTTGATAGAGAAATCTTCTCTGGACAAGTTCCGATGAACGCTAATATTTGTTGAGAATAAATTGTATTGACTTAGAACAGTTATACAATAAATGTTATGAATTATAAGGATTTCGTAATTATTTGATTTGTTCCCATCCTCCGTTTTTGTCTCAGATTATTATGTTTGGATGGTTGATATGGGAATGAACCTGTTAAAAGCAGGAATGAGATTTGAAAAAGAAAAAAGAAAAGGGGCAATTTGATCAAATTGCCCCTATCTATTACTAGTAATAAGTATATCTCCTTACACCAGCGATATGTCTTGCCAATCGCATGACTTGGTGAGAATAACCATATTCATTATCATACCATACATAGATAATGGCTGTTTTTCCATCTTCCGAAACAATGTTTGCAGGAGCATCGATAACGGATGCTGCTGAAGTTCCGATGATATCTGAAGAAACGAGTTCCGAATTGTTGGTATAGCTTAACTGTTCAACCAGGTCACCATCCAATGCTGCCTTTTTCAACAGGTCATTCAGTTGGTTCAAGGTTGTTTTGTTATTTAATTCTAAGTTGAGGATTGCCAATGATCCATTTGGTACAGGAACGCGGATGGCATTGGAGGTGAGTTTTCCAGCCAAGGCAGGCAATACTTTTGCCACTGCTGAGCCAGCACCGGTTTCTGTGATCACCATGTTCAATGCAGCTGCACGGCCCCTTCTGGATTTCTTGTGCATGTTATCGACTAGGTTTTGGTCATTGGTATAGGAGTGGATGGTCTCGATATGACCTTTACTGATGCCCAATTCTTTTTCCAAAACTGCCAATACCGGTGAGATGGCATTGGTTGTACAAGAAGCTGCTGAGAAAATATGGTCCTTTTTAGGGTCTGCATCCAATTCATTTACACCATAAACGATATTTGGAACACCTTTTCCAGGGGCGGTCAATAAGACCATTGCAGCTCCTTTGGATGTCAGATGCCTAGCCAATTCTTTATCATCACGGAAAGCACCTGTATTATCAATAACTAAGGCATCTTTGATACCGTATTTACCATAGTCGATATCTTCAGGGTTTTTGGCTGAGATAATGTACACGGGAATCCCATTGATGATCAATGCCCCGTTTATAGCATCAACTGCAACTTCGCCATCAAAGTTTCCATGGATGGAATCTTGTCTTAGCAAAGCTGCTCTTTTCTCCAATGTTTTTTTATCAACCTCATCTCGTGTTACGATGGCTCTTAAACGCAATTGTCTGCCTGCTCCAGCCTTGCTGATGAGTTCGCGAGCAAGGAGCCTTCCTATCCTTCCGAAACCATAAAGAACCACATCTTTTGGCTGGAAAGGTAAGTGTTGATTGGCTGGTCCCAACTCTTTGCGGACAAATTCTTGGACGTCAGCTTCTTGGATCCGTTGTTTGCGGATGTTCAATGCCAATTTTCCGATATCTAACCTTGAAGGATTGAGATCTAGGGCATAGATAGCCTCGGCAACCTTTAAGGTTTCCATAATATTCAACTCCACACCGGTATACTCTTTTGTTTCTTGATGTAGATTCAGAATAAAACTAACTCGGCGATCGATCAATTGGTTTCTGAAGAGCACGAGTTCTATGGATTGGTTAAACCATAAGTCGCTTATTATTTGAATAAGCTTAACGCATGCATTTTGGTTTGATTTGTAACTTTTGATCTGGTCCTCAAAAGTAGAATTGTGTATCATAATTATTGAATGAAGAAATTTCACGCAAACTTAGAGCTTTTGTATTGCTTAAAAAATTAAAATTGAAAATTTGGCAAGAATTAGCTACTTAATGTTTGTTCTTTTTGTTATTTTTTAAAAATTACAATGATATTTTGGGAATATATCAACACTCTTCTCTTGTTTGCTAAACGCTTTTTGCTTATTTTACTTAATAAAGTGCTGTTTGGGATAAATATTTAATAATCTAGGTTTATTACACATTTTAATGAATTGTAAAGAATTCCTTACAGAAGTTGCTTAAAACGTTTTAGTTGCTATCTTTAAGCTAATCGATAAGAGATAATAAACCTTTAATCCAGAAAATATTTCATGAGGAATACCTAGAATTCAGTTTTTTGAGTCTCGGACCTCCGCTATATCTATCACAGACGATTTACAGAATTACCTATGATTAATAAAACAAATGTCCTTGGGGTTTTTATATTGCTGCTGACACAAATGTTGTCAGCGCAACATATCAAGAATGATTTACGAGCACCAGCTTTTCCCCTGATTACCTTAGACCCAAATACCAGCGCATGGTCTTATACCAATAACCTATATGATTCCAATCCTTCACATTGGTCGGATAAGAACTTGCCTTTTATGGGAGTGTTGAAAGTGGACGGACAGTTCTATCGATTTATGGGAGCCGAGGATGTAGAGATGCTAACGGTAATCCCGAACGGAGAGGACAAGGCATGGGATGGAAAGTATGTAACCACGGAACCAGCAAAAGATTGGTCTTCCAAGGGTTTCGATGCTTCTAAATGGCAAGCTGGGAAAGGTGCATTTGGTACAACTGAAAATGAATCGCTGAGCAAGACCAATTGGACCACAGATAAGATCTGGGTAAGGAGAGAAGTGATACTTGCAGAAGATCTAAGCAATAAATCCGTGTACCTGGAATATTCGCATGATGATGATGTCAAGATCTATGTGAATGGCATTGAAGTAGTCAACCATGGTGGAACTGGAAAGAATAAACGAGTTAAATTAACTGAGGAGGTAGTAAAGACCTTAAAGAAAGGCAAGAATAGTATTGCCGCCTACTGTTTCAACGGAGGCGCAAATGGCTTTCTGGATTTTGGACTGTTGGTGGAGCGTAGTGATAAGGCCTTTTTTGCAAATACAGCAAAGCAGATTTCTGTAGATGTACAGCCTATGCAGACTCTATATACCTTCCAATGTGGAGATGTGGAATTGAAAGTGACCTTTACGGCTCCAGTATTTTTGGATAATCTGGAATTATTGTCTAGGCCGATCAACTATTTGAGTTATGAAATCAAATCGCCACAACCGAAAGAAATTGAGCTGTATTTTGAAGCTTCCCCAAATTGGGCATTGAACCTTCCGACCCAGGAATCGGTTTCAAGTAGCTTTGAAAAAAATGGGATTACCTATTTAAAGACAGGATCAACGGCACAAAAGATATTGGGCAGGACAGGTGACCATGTGAAAAACGATTGGGGATATTTCTATTTGGCCAGTGAGAGTGCCGGAACAACGGCAAAGGTAGCTCCGAGCACGGCATTGCGTTCTGCATTTGCTTTAGGGACTGCTACCGATGCTGATCAAAAGGGCGGAGTAAAGCAATTGGCATTGACCAAGAAATTGAAGGTCAATGGTACGGCAAAAGGCAAAGTTGCCATTGGTTATGATGATGTCTATGCCATTCAATATTTTAATACCAACCTTAGACCTTATTGGAACCGTAAAGAAAACAGCAGCATTGAACAACAGTTTGAAATCGCCTTTAAGGAGTATGATCAATTGATGGCGGCGAGCAAGAAGTTTGATGATAAATTCATACAAGAATATCAGCAATATGGAAAAGAATATGCTGAGCTGTGTGCTTTGGCTTATAGACAATCCATTGCTGCCCATAAACTGGTAGAAGCGCCTAATGGTGACCTACTTTGGTTGTCAAAAGAAAACGACAGTAATGGGTCAATCGGTACGGTGGACATTACCTATCCTTCATCGCCCCTGTTCTTGATCTATAATCCAGAACTGGCAAAGGGCCTGGCTAACTTTATTTTTTACTATTCAGAATCTGGAAAATGGCAAAAGCCATTCCCTTCGCATGATATCGGTACCTATCCTGTTGGAAACGGTCAGACCTACGGAGGCGATATGCCGATCGAAGAAGGTGGAAATATGTTGATCCTGACTTACGCCATTGCAAGGGCAGAAGGAAATGCTGATTATGCGAACAAGCATTGGGCTACATTGACCACTTGGGCAGATTATTTGGTAGAAAAAGGCCTAGATCCAGAGAATCAGCTTTGTACAGATGATTTCGCAGGCCATTTCGCCCATAATGCGAACCTTTCAGTCAAGGCGATTATTGGGATAGCATCTTATGGTTATTTAGCAAAGATGTTGGGGCAGGATGAAGTAGGCGCGAAATATATTACTAAGGCTAAGCAAATGGCGAAAGAGTGGGAACAGATGGCAAAGGATGGCGATCATTACAAGCTTACTTTTGATAAATCAGGAACCTGGAGCCAGAAATACAACATGGTTTGGGATAAGATATTTGACATGGGGATTTTTGATCCGAAGATCAGGGAAACCGAGATCAAGTACTACTTGACCAAACAGAATAAATATGGGCTTCCTTTGGATAGCCGTGAGGCCTATACCAAGACGGACTGGATTTTTTGGACAGCTACCATGGCGGGTAAGCAAGAAGACTTCCAGAAATTTATAAAGCCAGTCTATCTGTTTATGAACGAGTCGACGACGCGCGTACCGATGTCGGACTGGATTTGGACGGATCGTCCTGAACGCAGAGGGTTTAAGGCAAGAGCGGTTGTAGGTGGGTATTTCATCAAACGTTTTGAGGATTTGATTAAAAAAGGAAACTAAGATCAGGTTATATATTAGGTTAATTAGAGAGGGGGGATGTGAAAGCATCCTCCTTTGTTTTTAATCGACGATAAATAATTCGGCAGCAATCTGATCGGCCAGTAATTTTCCGGATGGGCTTAAACTGATGATGCCTTCTTCTGAGATCAATACTTCTTGGTTGTGAACATATTGCTCAATGTTCCTAAGGATGGTGCTCAGGTAATCGTTTCCAAATTCCTTTTCCACGTAGTTTTTGTCGATTCCCCATTTGGTTCTTAAAGAGGTCATGACATATTCATTGAATCGGTCATTCTTGCTCAGTTGTTCAGTTTCAAGCGGGAGTTCTTTGGTTAGGATGCCTTTGATGTACAGGGCATTATTGGCAATATTCCAGGACCTGGAAGTTCCATTGAAGGAATGTGCTGAAGGGCCTATGCCTAAGTACGGTTTTCCTTTCCAGTAATTGCTGTTGTGACGGGCGTAACGATCCGGCTTAGCAAAATTGGAAATCTCATAATGTTCATATCCCGAGGAAGTCAATGTATCGATAAGCATCAACATCTGTTCGGCGCTCTGCTGTTCGTTGAGTGCTGGAGTTTTCCCTTTGTTGATAAGGTGTGCTAATGCAGTTTTCTTTTCCACTGTCATGGAGTAGGAAGAGATATGCGGGATTTCCAGGTCAATCAGGGATTGCATATTGGTTTTCCATTTGCTATTGGTCAATAGGGGATACCCATAGATAAGGTCACAGGTAATGTTTTCAAAACCTGCATCCTGCACACGCATGATCGAAGACCTGGCCTCGTCGGAATTATGGGCACGGTTCATCCATTTGAGGTCCTCCTCGAAGAAAGATTGAATGCCGATGCTTAAGCGATTGATTTCGGTGTTGCGGAGTGCTTGGACTTTCTTTTTATCCAAGTCGTCAGGATTTGCTTCAAGGGTGATCTCTGCATCCGAACTGATTTCAAAGTATTTTGCAACTTTGCCGATTAAGGCGTCGATTTCCTTTGCTTGGAGGATGGAAGGGGTTCCGCCGCCAAAGTATATGGATTCTACTTTTTTGTTGTCGAGGTAGGATGCTCGGAGTTCAATTTCCTGATGCATGGCTTGGAGCAGGTCTTCCTTGTACTTTAGGGAAGTGCTAAAGTGGAAGTCACAGTAGTGACAAGCTTGTTTGCAAAATGGAATGTGGAAATAGAACATGGGTGCCGCTGAGATGGTATGAGGCAAAGGTAAGGAATTAAGAATAAAAAGATATTTATATAGAATTATTAAAACCTTTATATATATCTTTTTAATATGTTTACAACACTTTCAATAGTTGAATCATCTTTTGATGGATTAACCATTAATCGTACAAATGCACTATTTTCTCTCTCTTGTATTTGTTTTTCTAAAATATTATTAAGTCGTATTTCTAAATCCTCGTTGCTATTTGCAATTTTCTCATTTCTCTCCCAAATACAACAGGGCCAATGCTTTCGAAAACTATATCTTTTGTTTCATCAAATAAATCGTTTTGATGTTCAGATATCATTTCGTCATTTAATGTGAAGCAATGGACAACTAGATTCGAGATATCAGTAGCATCCTTTTGAAGCTGTTCTGGTCTGTCATCGTAAGCAATGAGCTTGAGTAAGTCTATTGCAGGTAATGTTGCTACTTTGAATGAATGTTAAGTCTCAAAATTTACATCTTCTATCCCATTATTATATACCACCTCTATTAATCCATCTGCACGAATACGGGTCGTGCGTTGTCCATTATAACAGTGACCCTTCCATCATCTTCAATTTCACCAAGTGGTAATATGTCCATTTGCGTAATATCTTGGGCAATTAGATCAAATGCATTACCTCTATATGGTGTGAATTTTCTGAATCTATGAGATACTCTCTGATACGCTGGTATTCATCGTGATTGCTCATCAATACAGCATAATCAACCTCTTTTGTTGTTCTAAAACTTATACTACCTTTTTCGTACCATACCTGTCTAGCTAATTCGCTTATTAAGTAAAATCTGTATTTAATTGATTGAAGGTGTGCTCCAATTTATCAAATATATGTTTAAGCTCTCCGTATCTCCTATTAGAAAAAACCAGTTTTTAAATAGCTGTCAAAAATCAATTCTGCAACCTCTTTATTTCTTGGATCTTGACTAAGGATTAAATCAGCTTAAATTAATATAGGCGGAGCACAGTCTTTCTCTAAATTATTTGTTTCTTGCCAAAAATGTTGTATGATTTCAATATCACCTTTAGAGTCTGGAACAAGCATCATTTTTGTCATAAGCTCCATATTCGATAATTTGGTGTATAGTGTTTTATTTCGAGTTCAATATAATTTGACATTATGTTCGCACCAGCTTCTCCTCCCCATACCTCAACTGGCGCAACTTGCTGCTCTTTCCAATAATTATTATTTTTAAAAACCGATACCTCCCTACCTTTAGTTTTGGTCTTAGGTCTCGCCATAGCCTGTGATCCAGCGGTTTAGTAGCTCTCGTTTACGAGTTATTATATATTTTTTGACGATTAGATAACCGGCTTCTTGTAAATTATTTATAACTAAAGGAACGTTGCCTAATGCTACATTTGCTCGATGAGCAATTTCCCTACAAGACATATTTAAGGCGTTCTTTTCAGTAAGTAATAAAAACACTATTCAATCCAGTAGGAGTAAATGCTCAGTTAGGTTTTTTCTTTTTTCACTGCTGGTGTTATGTTTCCCTCAATATAAATATAGTAGTTCTCATTGCTAAAGTAAAATTTCCAGCTATATCTAAATACGCTATGTTTTCTTTTCTTTGCATTACCTTAGCTTTAGGAAAAATGTTTTGCGGTAAGAGTAAAAACCTATCATTTACGTAAGCTAGATTTTTAATTCGTTCTAATTGTATGCCTGATTTCGATCTTCCCGTCCGTTTTAAATTTGATTCGATTTTCATATAAAGAAATTGTCTATATTCCATCCTTCTCTAAATTTTCAATAGGTTCCCATTCTCCATGTATACCCGCTACATTTTCGAGATTGTTCAATGCATTGGTTCTATTCTCCAGATATTGTCTAGCTTTATTATCCCAATGTTAAAAAGAAACTATTAACCTTCTAAATGCTCGATCAATTGTTATTAGATAAAGTTTAATTTATTTTAAAAGATTATATTTACGTAAATAGCTTTTTAAATCTACTACATGAATATCCTTTTCTATAATTAATCCTTCTGGGTTTATTAATATACCTGTAGGATATTTAACGACATTCAACAGATCTGTTAAATTATTATTTTCTGTTGACAAAATATTCTTCCATAAAATAGATTGGTCATTAATGACTTTTAAAGCATTTGTATGTTTATCCCTCCCCGCTATTCCTATAAAACCTATTTTAGAAACATCTACTTCTTTATAGATTTCTGTTAGAAAAGGCATCATTTTTAAGCAGGGCAAACACCAGGATCCCCAAATATCAATAAAAATATATTTCCCTTTATAATCATCCAATTTGATTATTTCGCCTGTCTTAATGTCTTTTTGAATTAAGTTTTCCAAAACAAAATTCTGAGTTCGATGTTCTAATTCCTCCAAAATTAATGTATTAGAATTTAATTCAACTCCGTAATTTTTAAAGAATTTCCTATCCCATTCAAACATCTCATTTTTTTTAATGTTACGGTTGTCCTTATCAATATATATAGTAGAAACCCAATAATCAGGAAAACGAAATTCATGACCTACATAAATTTCGTTTTCTGGGGATAAATTTCCAACCATATAACTAGGAATGCAATATTTTATCTCATTCTGATTTTTGAAAACAATAATAGGTAATTTTGAATCTATTATTTTGTTATAATTACTAATCTCAAATGTAGTTTCATTAATATTAAATTCTTGTTTTTTTATATCATCTAGATCTTCTAGGCTTTCTAAACTTTGAATGATTTCATCATCAAAGTTTCCATTTTGATTTATATCGATTATAAATACGGGTTTACCCTCCCTAGTTTTTGCTGTTATTATCTTCACAAAACATTTAATAGGTTTTGTAGAAAGTTTATCATTTGAAGTTTTATAAGATCTTTGATTTTTAAAAGTTTCAAAAAGTTTAAAGTTTTCAGTTCCAACAAGATTTTGATATAGAAATTGTAAATAATCAAATGGAATAATACCCTTCTG
The DNA here is from genome assembly GCF_046161205.1 of Sphingobacterium sp. BS-2. Classification (NCBI taxonomy): domain Bacteria; kingdom Pseudomonadati; phylum Bacteroidota; class Sphingobacteriia; order Sphingobacteriales; family Sphingobacteriaceae; genus Sphingobacterium; species Sphingobacterium sp. BS-2. The sequence continues at coordinate 251,792 of NZ_JBIXGO010000021.1, read as the reverse complement.
TACTTCTATAAGATCTGAAGGAATATTTTTAAATTCTAACCTATTAAAAGCATTAAATATTGGATGATTTTCAGGGGGAGAAAAAAGTATACTTCCCGCATCCGGTGCAAATGGTCCGAATCCTATTTTTTGCTTAAGTGGAATTCTTAACTCTTGAGCGAATAAATAATAATTTAGACTAAAAGATATAGTTATAAATAATATAATTAGCTTCATTAATATTAGTTTAAGAGGTTAATTCAATGATAATGAATATATTCCAATTGTCAAAAAAAACAATGAGTTCCATTTTTTGTAATAGTGACTTTCAGATTATTATCTGATTTTGAATAAATTTAACATTCTTGTTTTACAGGACAATTGATTTTTTACAACCTGGAGGATCTGCCTAAAATATTCATAAAAGCTTGGATACTAGTTTTCTTAAGGTTGTTTAATAATAATTATTGATCTAGAATCCTAGATCTGCCATTATGTACCTCAAGGTACATTTTCGGAGCGATGGGTAGTTTAGCTGCTTTTTGGTTTATTGAATTTTGATCTCAGTAGCTAACAGAATTATTATTGGAGTTTGCCATTGAAAGCGGAGAGAATTCTATTCTCGAATCCCCAATTGAAGGGCGCCAAGTGCTATTAGAGGTTTCAGGTGTAGAAATTGGGAAAGCTGTTGCTAATTATGTGGAGGCAAGGGGGTAGGGTTGAGGTGTCAAAATACTGAGATTAAACAAAATAGGGGATCCAGGTATGTGATTGGTTTAAAAATCATCAAGGAAAACTAAGTTTATTAATCTATACTTATTTCCTGCCTTCATTATAGAAAATATATAATCCATCCTTCCCGCCAACTATTATATCTTTTCGCCCAGTGTTCATGAGATCAGTTACAGAAAAGTAAATCCCAGCACCTTTACCTTGATCAAAGGGGCCATAACTGATGATATTCTTTGTGAAGGACTCCCCATTCCATTTGAAATAATATAAACCTATCGGGTCGTTAGCTCCGGGGTCTTTTCCGTTGTGGGCTCTATATCGCTTACCGGTGATGAGCTCTTCTTCTCCATCGCCATCAATATCAACCCATTCCATGGTATGGTATTGCGAATTGTTGAGATCAATAGGATGTTCTATCCAATCTCGTTTACCGTCAGAATCTATCTTTTGTTCATACCAACGCAGGCCATAGGAGTGGGCTTGACCAACGATAAGGTCATTTATACCATCTTTTTTGATTTCCAATACTAACACTGGAATGCTTGCATCTCCAAAATCAAACTCCTGGTGTAAGGTCCATTTCCCCTTAAGATCTTTTGGAGCCTCTAGCCAACCATTATTGACAATGATATCTATCCGTTTATCGCCATTTACATCTCCAAAACCCATTCCATGTCCTTGAGTTGGAGCCACATCGACCTTACTGAATTGTCCAGTCCCTTTACCATTGGAGTCAGTGATTAATTTATAGTACTTCAAGGGGTGTCCAGGATTGTTTGGAATGATTTCTAGGTTCCCATCTCCGTCAAGGTCAAACCCCCTTGCCGTCTCAATATTGCCGGTTGAATCAATCCTATGTTTCTTCCAATGCCCATTGTCTCCAGGATTCTCCATCCAATATAACGTCCCGGCAAACCATCCTCCGGTTATATAATCCATCTTACCATCTCCATTGACATCCATTGGGATATGCATAAATTCATCCCAGTATTCATCGACGCGTTTTACCTCGGAGATAAAATGTCTTTGCACATAGTCTGGTCCTTCATACCAAAACGCTCCAGACACCAGATCTGGCTTCCCGTCTCCATTCACATCAAATACGCCTACAGATTCATAGGTTTCCGATGAAACCTTCACTTTTTTGAAGTGAACAGGTCCGACAAAGTTCTCCTTTTTTTGATCCTGACCAGAAGAGGATAGTATAAATCCTAGGCCTAGAATGGTTAATAGTGTTAATCTCATATCTTCAATTTAACCAATTGGCAATGTAGGTCCATCATGGGCTGTCATGGTTTTAGGAGATTAATCAAAAAGCTGTAAGCAGTTAGTGATAGCCTTTCAAAGACATGTTTGATAATAAACGAGAAAGACATAAGGTCGCCTGTTCAATTCCTGTAAGATCATATTTTTATCTTTTGGTATTCAAAATGATTTGTGATTCATACTTCCAACAATAAAATACGCTTAAAGAGAAATTAATATTAGTCACAAGTTAATTACCGCTATATGAGTGTAGCTGTTATTAATGGCCACATGTTCCACCTCCAATCAAGATAAGTCCAATGGACTGATTGCAAGGATACCGTTAATCAGGGTGTACTTGATACCAAAGTGGTTATTGAGGATGTAGAGAAAACAAAACCTGCTCAATCATCACGAGCTGCAATCGCATCAAAATAAGTGAATGATGGCACATTGAGCTTTGCCAAAGCGAAAGTTGTCAGAGGCTTCCTAAATGTGAGTTAAGATTAGACAACACTGAAAAAAATGTAATAAGCATCAACTTTCCTGGTGAAAACTTTTATCAATTCTATTAACCAAATGCAAAAATGTACAGTCTACTGAAAGAGGACGCCGGAAAATTTATGTCTATTCCTCGCAAAGAAAAAGGTAAGTAGCTTTTGTACTTAGGATCAGATAAGATGGGGTTGATCTGCTAGAAATTTGCTGTTCTGTCCCCAGATACCAAAACCATTAGTTTGACACTAAGTGATTACAGTAGCTTTGATGCCTTACCAATATTCAGGTAATATGAGAAAAATAGAAATCTTATGCGAACTATTTTTCTTGGTTTGGTTACACCCTGTAATTCGGAAGCAAAGAAACTAACGCTGCAAAACTCAGCAGAATTGGCCGCTACGGAAGATTCCATTGAAGATAATGAGAAAATGAGGAGGTTGAGCAACGCTCCTGGGGGCTGAAGTGAAATACCTAGATCCATAGGTGTCAATAAATAAAAAAGAAGGCCGCAAATATACACTTCCGGCCTTTCTATGATTAATTTAGAGTACTATTTCAACCACCAAGGTTTAGCTGTAATTGCATCAGAACCAGAGAACTGGCTAGCTATTGCAGCGGCTACATTGGTTGCGTTGGAGTTGTATTCCGCTTGAGGATACATCCATCTGTATGCAAAATGATTCGGGTTAGTCTTTGCAAAACTTGGATAACCAGTACGTAGATGGTCAAAATATGCCGACCAGCCTCCTTGATGGAAGGAACGGAGATATCTTTGCATCAAGATACGCTCAATTTGTTCTTCCTTCCCACTAACTGCAGAAAGTTTTACCGTGTTTTGTGCCAAGTAGTTATTCACTATACCCTCATTTACATAGCTGCCAAGACCTTTTGCATAAGTTTCATAGAACTTGAATCCAGCCTTCACACCCTCATTATAAAAAGTGTCAGCATTCCCAGATATCCAACCTCTAACAACCGCTTCAGCCAAGATTAGCTGTTGCTCGCTGTAGCCCAACAATACCGATGGTTCATTGGTAGGATCCTTCGTAAAGCGATCGGCAACCTTTGAAACATTACCATTGGTCGCTTTCTTGTTGACCTCATCATAAGGTCTGATTGGGTTCCCACCTTCATATGCCGTGAAATCGTTCACTGCTTTACCAGCCTTGGCTGCGTTCGGAGTCCTGGTGAACAATACGAATAAACGAGCGTCTTTAAGATCTTGTAATCTTTTGATAAAAGTCGAATCCACGTACATACCAGAACCATAACCACTAGAGTTGAATTCAGGATATCGGTTTCCGATCTGATCTAAGTACAATAATTTAGCATCATCAGTGCCCGAAGTGAATAAAGGTTCGCTGCTAACGATCTGGCTGAACTTAGCCTTCGGAGAAATTGTTCCATCTGCCTCTTTTGGCGATAAAGTCATTAAAACCTTCAACCTGAAAGCATTCACCAATTTACGCCATTGCGAAGCCGTTCCGCCGTAAATGATATCTCCTTCGATTCTGTTCTCAACTTTTGATAACAAGGTATTTGCCTCTTCCAACTCCTTCAAAATCCCTACAAATACATCGTTTTGGCTATCGTATTTAGGAGAATAATTATTTTCTTTTTCACCTTTCAATGCATCAGAATAAGGAACATCCCCAAAAGTCAGCGTAAGGTTATAGAAATAATACGCTCTGAAGAATTTACCTAAGGCGATATAGTCTTGCAGGTTTCTTTTCTCAGCTTCCTCAATCATTTTGGTTACATCGCGCAATTTTCCGTAAGCACTGAAATCGCCACGTTGCCATGCATAGATCTGATTGGAGTTCTCACCATCAGTCTGCACAATCATTTTCAGGGCGTATAAAGGACCAGTTCCTTTAAAGGCATTGAATGCTTCCCACTGTATTTTTGTCAATAAAAACTGTGGGTGTGTTGTAGACGATTCGTTGGGATTGATATTGATCTCTTCCAATTTTTTACAAGAAGAGGTTAAGCTCACAAAGAGAGCAAGAAATCCCAATATGATAATATGTTTGATATCCATGGTTTAGAATTTAAAGTTTAAGGATGCTCCGATGTAACGTGCAGACGGATCTTGAAGGTTGTTGTCATCACCATAGTCAGGATCCAAGAATGGAATATTTTGCCACATCAAAAGGTTGTAACCAAAAACAGTTGCATTGATTGACTTCACTTTTGAAGTTTTGATAAATTTATTGATGTCATAAGCTACAGATAAGCGGCGTAGCTTAACAAATGAGCGGTCAAAGGTATTTGCAAAGAATTTGTTTTCATCCTCAGTTACCCTTGCTTGGTAAGGATAGATCTGGCTCCATGTCTGCCAGCTCACAGCCTGTGTGTTTTTCTCGTAGGTACGGGTATCAGAAACCACCTTCCCGTTCACATCCCTTACCAGCTCACCACCTGTTACGATTACACCTTCCGGCACATAAACATATTTTCCAGCAGTGTATTCCGCATCTCTATACTTGGTTGAAGACGGGTGTTTACCACCCCACCACATTTTTTCATGGGTTACAGAGTTGATCAATCCTCCAACAGATCCATCAATATCTAGGTTTAATGAGAATCCATGGATATTGAACCTGTTTTGGAAACCAAATCCCCAATTAGGATCCAAGTGACCTACGTTCTTTGCATAACTGTCGCGGATTGGCATCCTAGTCGCATTGTTCAGGATCACTTGACCATCCGCAGATTTTTGCCAAATGGTAGCATAATAGGCATCAGCACGGTCACCCACCATATAGTTGCCAAATTTCTCAGAGCCATGGATCGCAGCGAATTTTTTCACCTGTCTGCTCCAGTTAACCGAGAAATCCCAGCTGAAGTTCTCATTCTTGATCGGATAGATATTCAACATCAACTCTACACCTTGGGTTCTGAAATCCAGCACATTGGACTTTCTCAATGGGAATCCAGAAGCTTCTGAGATCGCTAAATCCCTGATCTGGAACTCATCGTAAACATTGTAATAAGTTGCTTCGGCACTTACTTTATTGTTCAGGAAAGAAAGCGCTAAACCTGCTTCGATAGCCGTAGACTGCTCAGGTAAAATAGCAGGATTCGCAAGAACATCCCTATAAGAAACAGATGGAGTCGATCCATAAGTTAAGTTCTTTCCATAAGTCAAATAAGTACTATATGGATCTAAGTCGTTTGATACCTGTGCTAATGAGGAGTACACCTTCAAATAGTCAATTCCAGCAGGTAATTTGAAGTAATCAGATAAGATTGAACTCAATGAAACCGCAGGGTAGAAGTAAGAGTTATTTCCTTGTGGCAATGAAGAAGACCAGTCATTTCTTCCGGAGAAGTTGATGTACGTCGATTTAAATAAATCCAAGTTCACTGATCCGTATACCGAGCGGGTCACCTTTTCAGAGTTGAAGGTCGAAGCCGAAGCGGGACCCTGCGTATTAGCCAAACTGTATAGTTTTGGTACGATCAATCCATCTGTTGCCAGGTAAGAATTGTTCATTCTACGTTGGTATACAGATGAACCAGCATTTACGCTGATACCAAAGTTCTCACCAAATTCTTTATGGTAAGTTGCCAAAACGTCCGCGTCAAAATCAACTCTCTTGTTATTCCAAACCTTATAATCACCATTTCTTGAATCACCATAGTTCATATAAGATTTCGGACTTTGCATATTTTCAAAAGACGAATTCTGTCTTGCCGAAGCACGTCCCTGAACGGTAAAGTTTGGAGATACCTGCCAGTTCAAGGTAGATTGACCTTGCAGTACATCACGGTTATGTTGTTGGTTCAGTTCATTTGCCGCAAAATAGGGGTTGTTGTACCAAGCATAGTTATAGTTCGCTTGGCGGAACCCCTCCTGACCAGGAACATAGTAATGCTCGCTCAGGTCCTTACCATTTACGTCATTACCCATCCATAATAAGATGGTGTACATGTGGTTTTTAGGTCCGTAGCCATATCTTGGGTAATTTGGAGAATAGACCTTGTTATACGATAGATTCACGTCCAATTTTAAGGACGGATTGAACATATAGGATGTATTCATCGTCGCACCGCCAGATTGCAATTGCGAATTAGGGACCTGTCCTTGTTGGATAGCATATTTACCGGTAAAGAATACAGTGGCTTTCTGCCCTTTATAAGCGATGCTTACATTATTGTCATTGACAAAACCAGTTCTTAGGAAGTCCTGAAGGTTGTTGTGGCTCACAAAATCCATCGGAACACGTTCGTATAAGGAGCGGTCATCATAGATCGTTCCTTTCACATCACCCCACCAAGGAATGATTTCGCCAGTCTTTTTATTTTTTATTGGGCTGTTCCATTGCGGAACTTTCACCCCTGCATTCAGTTTTGGTCCCCAGGTCATATCACCATCTGAGATACCACCGTCGGCACCATCCCAGAATTCATATTTCCCGTTCGATCCCGAACCGTATTCAGTCTGTGTTTCTGGAAATACCGTGAAGCCTGCTGTCACCATGTTAGTTGTGGTGAAGCTCACTTCCAATCCATCTTCTTTGGCTGATTTTGTCGTGATCAAGATAGCGCCATCCCTACCTCTAGAACCATATAAGGTAGAAGCTGCGGTGCCTTTCAGTACGTTGATGTTGGCAATGTTCTCGCTTGGAATATCGAAGAAATCCGTTTCCACGACGATACCATCGATTACGATGATAGGATTCTTGCCACGCAGGGAGAAATTAGGTTTTTGGAAAATACCTGTCGGATTGGTTACGGTCAAACCGGCAACCTGTCCTGATAAGGCATTCCCGATATTCATGGTTTTAGATTGATCCAACACCTCTGTTTTAACTTCCTGTGTTGCATAACCTAACTTACGTTTTTGTTGTTTGATACCGATTGCGGTTACAACCACTTCTTCCAATGCCGATTCATCCTTCAACATCACGATGTTGACCGGAGAGCCCGAGTAGGTAATGGTCTGTGTCACATAACCTAGTGAGGTGAACTCCAATACATCGCCTTGTTTAGCGTCGATTTGGAATGAACCATCTAGTTTACTTGCTGTACTTAACTTGTTGGTCAGGTTTCGGATGGTGGTACCAACTAGGACTTCGTTGGTTTCGTTTTTAATCTTACCAGTTGCTTGGGTCTGGATGGATAGGGTAGCGGTTTCATAGAAATGGGCTTCATCAAGACTACTTGCAGAAGCGGATTTTCCAATGAGCGCACAGCACAAAAGGGCATAGCCAATTTTGCTGAATTTCCGAGATTTTCGGACGGTTAATAAATCCATAAGTAATATTTAGATTAATAATAGAACCCCTGTTCTATATATTTCTGCAAAAGAAGCAAAGCTATTTTAAGGTAGTTTTAAGCAAATATTAAATTATTACTTATAATTCATTAATTAATTGTGAACTAAAATCAGTGATAGCTAACCTTTTCTTTAAATAAAAAATATTAATCAATGGTTGTTTAAACATATAGATTTAGGAGCTCTACCTGTGGACCAATAAAACCAAATGATGGAACGGTTTTTGAAACTGGGATGGAAAATCAATCATAAACTATTTCAAATGAAAAAATTAGTATTTGCTGTATCCATTTTAATGCTAAGTTTAGGCGCTAATGCGCAGAGCCCAGGTCAATTCAAGATCGGAGCCAACATCGGACTTCCAGTTGGCGATGTGGCCGATGTTTCCTCTTTTACTGCTGGTGTAGATGCAGCGTATCTTTGGAGCGTAGGCGAAAAGTTCCAAGTCGGACCAACTGTAGGATTCCAGAACTATTTCCTGAAATCTGATTATAAGGACGCTGGCTTTTCAGATTTTAACTACATCCCTTTGGCGGCTTCTGGACAATATTCTATCGTTCCTGAATTCTTCATCGGAGCTGATCTGGGATATGCCTTGACCACTTCCGGTGGCGAGGATTCTGGAGGTTTCTACTACATGCCTAAAATTGGTTACCAACAGCAGAAATGGGAACTTTTTGGCGGTTACCGTGCCGTAAACAATGATGTGAATTTCGGAGCAATAAACCTAGGGTTTAACTTCAAGTTTTAATAATTAGACATTTGTGGAAAGCCGATAAAACCAGTGGTTTTGTCGGCCTTCTTTTTGCTTTTTTCTCCCTTCGCAGCACTGCATTCCTTCGCAGAATCTCCGCAGGAACCTTGTTATATTATTGTTAACTTATTGCTATTCCTGAAATTATTAATAAATTTAGTCTATATTTTATCCAAACTTATTAACACTAAATACTATGAGTAATATCAAAGAGAGAGTACTATTGATTGCTGAATCAAAGGGAATTCACAAAGTAGAGTTTTTTAAAGGATTGGGTCTTTCCTATGCAAATTTTAAAGGCGTGCAAAAAAACTCAGCCCTAGGCTCCGATGCAATAGCCACTATTCTATCTAGCTACGCCGATATTTCTCCTGAATGGTTAGTCTCTGGTGCTGGTGAAATGTTGAGAGAGGATAATCAACATCTCCATGAAGTCGCCATTACCCTTCCTTCTAAAATCGATAAACCTATCGACAACGGAACACTATCTGCGGCCTTAGAAAAAGTGATCAGCGCACAGCAATCCACCATTCAATCTCAAGAAATAACGATTGCAGCATTAACAGCAAGGATTGACCAATTGGAAAAAAAGAAGAAAAACAAGAAAAAACGCTAATGCGTTTTTAATAAAATTTCTCGTACAGAAAGCTTGTTTTTTTGCTTATCTTTTCTGTATGAAACTACTATTAATTTTATGTGCTTTCCTGCTTCCTAATATCCTTTTTGCGCAAGTCAGTAGAAATCTAAAGGCATTCTATAATGCTGATTCTACCTTGGTCGGTTATCACGATAGGCAAGGAAAAGTGATTATTCCAGCCTCCATAAAACCCATTTCAGTGATTCCAAGAGGTTTTGACAATATCATTTCGGTAATAGACTGGAGCGATCCGGAAGAATCTGAATATTATTTCCTGACCAAGACCGGAAGAAAGGTTGGCAATGACAGCCTCTATTATTTCGACAATGTTCCGGATTGCGAAAGTGAAGGATTTATTCGGTTCTATGATAGAGCAAATGACCTGGTAGGCATGCTTAATTCCGATGGCGATATCCAAATTCCAGCTATCTATAATGGTCTAGGACGTGTCAAAAATAGAATGATTCCGGCCTTAAAGGGAGCCCAAAGGAAAAGGGATAGTCCTGATAACGAACATTCCTATTTTGAGGGCGGAAAAAGTATGTTGATCGATACGAATAATCAAGTCCTTATTGAGGATTTCCCATACAATGATAACCTGAATTTTTACCAAGTGAGTATCAATGGTTCTATGCCTGAAGATAGTTCATGGGTAAAATTTAATGGAAAAGATGGCAATACTTATGCCTTTATGGACTATGTAAAAGAGTTTGAAAACCTTTTTCCTAAATTATTTTCCAAAGAAATAACAGCAGAAAAGTTGATCGCCAATTCCTATGACAGTATCGCCTATTGGAATGACGATCTAAATCAATGGGTATTTGAGGATAGCCCTAAATATATGAACCGTCAAGTTGATAAGATAAAGCAACTGTTCGAATCTGTCATCGACGGATCAAAAAAATACAGCACAATTAAATCCAGTTTAAATTATTTCATATTTGAAAGCGAGTCCTATCAGAAATTTCTCGATCAATGTGGAGATTCATTAGATGCAAAATATCCAGTCCTCTCTCTAACTGTATATGTTGAATTTCCAACTGTAGGGGTAACATTTGAGTTCCTCCGGACGGATGAAGGCTACAAGCTCATTCTCGTCAATTTTTAGATTAATTTTTATCTTAGGGCAAAAAATCATTTTAACAATGAATATTAGAAGAGGATTACAGCAGGATTCGGAACAAATAGCAAGTTATTTATTGTTGGCGATGGAAGAGATTGCCTACCGTTTTATTGGTCAAAGAGACAAGGATCAAGCCTTGCATTTTTTGACAGAATTGGTAAGACAAGAAGGCAACCAATACTCCTATAATAATAATTGGGTCATCGAAGAGGCAGGAGAAGTTTTGGCAACTGCCCTTGTTTATGATGGTTCAGAATTACATGAATTAAGAAAGCCGGTTGCACAATATGTAGAAACCCAATTTCAGCGTGATTTCAATCCCGAAGACGAAACCCAACCTGGCGAATTCTATATAGATTGCATCGGAGTCAATCCCAATCAACAGGGTAAAGGTCTGGGGTCCAAGATTATTGAATTCTTGATCGGGGAATATGTTACGAAGAATAAAACGGTATTAGGCTTATTGGTCGATGATGACAATCCGAAAGCCAAAAAATTATATGAACGTCTAGGCTTCCAAGTGGTCGGTGAAAAATGGTTGATGGGAAAACACTTAGAACATATGCAGATTAAATAATCATTTAAAAATACTGGAAACGCCTATGCACTTGCACAGGCGTTTTTTTATGGTTTTATGTTCCCTAAATAATTAGCTAAAACCTTTTTACATCCTATCTATTTTGTAAATTTTTTTATTAAATTTGATAGTGGACCTGTTGTAAACCAATCAATCTAAAGCTTTTGCCAAAGGCGGTATAACAGTAAACGGTGTTTTTTTCAGATTACATTACAAGATCATTATGTTCAAAAATACAATTCCGCGAATAGGAAAAATGTGGAGCAAGGGGAAGAGCTTTGCAACCATGGCATTGATTTTTATCGCTGCAAGCCAAGCCCAGGCCCAGAAGACAGAGGTGGATTATGTCAATCCTTATATGGGTAATATATCCCATCTGTTAGTGCCGACCTATCCAACCGTTCACCTGCCAAATTCTTTACTGCGTGTCTATCCTGAACGGGCTGATTATACCTCAGACCGCATCAAAGGCCTTCCTTTGATCGTCACCAGCCATCGTGGAAGTTCTGCTTTTAACTTAAGTCCAATCGTTTCGGGTACCCGGGATTTAAAACCTGTATTGAACTACAGTTACGATCAAGAGATCATCAATCCATATAGCTATTCCGTTTTTTTGGATGAAGACAATATCCAGGTTGACTTTGCGGTATCACATCAGGCAGCAATCTATGAATTGGGCTTTGAAAAAACAGGTCAGCCTCAGTTGGTCTTCAATTCCCGCAAAGGTGATGTGAAATGGGATGGTAATGGTGTCTCTGGAAGTCAGGATATCGGAAACAACACAAAAGTCTATATCTATGCGGAGTTTGATCAAAAACCAACAGAGGTTGGGAGCTTAAAAAATGGTCAGATCAGCAAGGCAACAGAAGCTTCAGGCGATCAGGCGAATTTGGTCCTGACCTTTCCAACAGCTGCCAAGACTTTAAAAGTGCGTTATGGTATCTCCTTTATCGATGCTGCCCAAGCGAAAGCTAACCTGAACCGTGAAATCAAAAACTTTGATTTGGCAAATGTGAAAGCAGATGGAAAAGCAATCTGGAACAAGGCGCTTGGTAAATTGAAGGTGGAAGGTAAAAATGAAAATGATAAGAACATCTTCTACACTTCGCTGTACAGAACTTTTGAAAGACCGGTCAATATTTCTGAAGATGGCCGTTATTTTAGTGCTTTCGATGGTAAGGTGCATTCAGACGAGGGAGTTCCATTCTTTACAGATGACTGGATTTGGGATTCATACCGTGCCCACCATCCATTAAATGTATTGATTGATACCAAAAAGGAAGGAAATATCCTGCAATCATTCGTTCGCATGTCTGAACAGATGCCTAATTTTTGGTTACCTACTTTCCCAGAGATTACCGGCGATAGCCGCAGAATGAACTCCAACCATGGGGTAGCCGCACTTTTAGATGCTTATGAGAAAGGTGTGCGTTCTTTCAATGTAGAAGAAGCTTACAGAGCCGCAAAAGGAGCGATCACGGAAAAGACTTTGGCACCTTGGTCTGGAAAACCTGCCGGTAAGATGGATCAATTTTTCTTTGAAAAAGGCTATATCCCAGCTTTGCACCCAGGTGAAAAAGAAACTTATCCAGAGGTACACAGCTTTGAGCGACGCCAACCTGTGGCCGTTACATTAGGTACTTCCTACGACCTTTGGTGTTTGGCGCAATTGGCTAAGCATTTAGGCAAGACTGAAGACTATGATAAATTCATGAGACAGTCTTTCAATTATAGAAACCTATTCAACCAAGAAACTAAATTCTTCCACCCTAAAGATGAGAAAGGGAAATTCTTGGAACCATTTGATTATGTGTTTTCAGGAGGCCAAGGAGCAAGGGAATATTATGGCGAGAACAATGCTTGGATCTATCGCTGGGATGTTCAGCACAATATCCCGGATTTGATTAATCTGATGGGAGGAAATGAACAATTCGTTCACTATTTGGATGAAATGTTTGTACAGCCTTTAGGTAAGTCCAAGTTTGACTTCTACCAACAATTACCTGATCACACCGGAAACGTGGGACAGTTTTCCATGGCAAACGAACCTTCCCTACATATCCCTTACTTGTACAATTATGCTGGTCAACCTTGGAAGACCCAAAAGAGAATCAAGACCTTGATCAAGCAATGGTTCCGTAATGACCTAATGGGCGTTCCGGGAGATGAAGATGGAGGTGGACTTTCCTCTTTCGTGGTGTTCTCCCAACTGGGTTTCTATCCGGTTACTCCAGGTTCTGGAATGTACAGCATCGGTTCGCCATTCTTTGAAAAGGCCGTTATCCAATTGGAAAACGGGAAAACCTTTACCGTTATTGCTAAAAACGCTTCTGACAGGTTTAAATATATACAATCCGCTAAATTGAACGGCATACCCTTAAATAAAGCTGAAATCTCCCATAAAGAGATTTTAAATGGCGGAGTCCTAGAATTCGTAATGGGCGAAAAAGCCAATAGAAACTGGGGAACCGGTAATTAATAATAAATTAGAAAGAACTGGAAGGCTGCCCCATCAAGGGCAGCCTTCTTTATTTGCCCCCTTTTCTGCTCATTTCAATAAAATCTGTATATTCGGGTATATTCTAAACCCAATCATTTCTATGAAAATCCTTTATTTAAAGCTTTACCAAGCTTTATTCTTGCTGTTATTCCTCCCCTTATTGAGTTTCGGACAACAGAAACCGAATTTGGTCATGATCTATGCAGATGACTTAGGCTATGGTGATTTGAGCGCCTATGGGGCAACGAAAATCAAAACCCCCAATATTGATGCAATTGCTAATCAGGGCATCCGATTTACCAATGGACACTCCTCTGCGGCAACCTGTACCCCTTCTCGATATTCGCTGATGACAGGTAAATATCCATTCCGAAAGACCGGAACAGGCGTATTGCCCGGAGATGCTGCTTTGATCATCGAGCAGGGGGAGATGACGCTGCCGGAGCTTTTTAAGCAACAAGGATATGAAACCGCAATCATCGGGAAATGGCACCTAGGCTTAGGTAGCCAAGTCGAAAAAAATTGGAATGAAAGCATTAAACCAGGACCATTGGAAGTAGGCTACAATTACTCCTATATCTTCCCGGCGACGGCAGACCGTGTACCAACCGTTTTCTTGGAAGGACATCGTGTAGTCGGTGTCGATCCTAATGATCCAATTGAGGTTTGCTATAAACAGAAGATCGGTAATGAACCAACTGGACTAGAAAATCCAGAGCTCTTGAAAATGAAAGCTAGTCCCAACCATGGCCATAACCAAACCATTATCAATGGTATTGGCCGAATAGGCTGGATGACTGGCGGTCTGCAAGCCAGATGGGTGGATGAGGAAGTCACCATGACCTTTGCGGATAAGACCGTACAGTATATCCGTGAGCATGGCGCGAAGCCCTTTTTCTTGAGCTACCATGCGACCGAACCTCATGTTCCAAGGATGCCTTCCACCATGTTCAAGGGAAAGAGTGGCTTAGGTTACCGAGGCGATGCAATCCTACAATTGGACCATACCGTAGGCGAGATTGTCCAGGCATTAAAGGATAAGGGAATCTATGAAAACACGATCATTATCTTTAGCAGTGATAATGGGGCAGTATTGGACGATGGCTATGTAGATGGAGCAGTCACCCAATTGAATGGACATAATCCTTTTGGGCCCTATAGAGGTGGGAAATATTCGGCGTTTGAAGGCGGTACCCGCGTACCCTTTATCATAAGTTGGCCAAAAGGCATCAAGAAAGCACAGGTTTCGGACGCTTTAGTTTGTCAAATGGACCTACTTTCCAGCTTTGCCAATTTCTTTAAAAAACCACTCTCTAATCAAGATGAATTGGATAGCCAAAATATCTGGAATGCACTGATTGGAAAGGATAAAGTAGGTAGAGAGTATCTAGTGCAATCGGCTGGCACTTTCTCCATTACAAAAGGTAATTTAAAATATATCAAACCTAGTAAGGGCCGAGCCTATAACGAACTGACTGGAACTGAACTGGGCAATAATCCTGAAGATCAACTCTACGATCTGTCCAAGGATCCCGGAGAAAAAGTTAATATCGCTAAACAAAATCCGAAGGCTGTTCAAGAATTGAAACAGCTTCTTGAAAAGCAACTGTGATAATCCAAAGCTTGTCAAGCGTATAAAAATTTTGGGACTAGCTCCGAGATTCGTATTACCCTTATTCGAGACATATTCGGAAAATTCGGAATGTGTCTCGAATAAGATTAAGCCGATTTCCTAGAAAAATTTCAGCTATACCGAATTAAGAAATCAAAAAAAAGGCTGTTCCTTCATTTTGGGGAACAGCCTTTTTACTTGCAAAATTTTTAATATTTATAGACCGTAGGCATTGTCATCATAGTTGATGTCAGCAAGCCTTTGGGTAGGGTCAATCCACGCTTTCTTCACTTTCTTGGAAACTGGAACCGAATAAGTCGGTTTTGTCCAGAACCAATCCGTAAGAACGGTACGCTTTACACCTTGGTATATATCATACTGCTCAGCAGGTTTTTCACCGCGCATCTCACGTAATGGGATATAGAAAAGTTCCTTGCTTCCATCTTCATATTCTACCAATAGGTCGATAGGCATAGCTAGGTTAGATTTATTTTGGATTTCAATGCTCTTATCAGAAACATTGGCAATAGCATAATCAATAGTTCTAGTCGTATTGATGAATAAGTTGAAATACCATTTCAAATTAATTCCAGAAGTTTCTTCAGCTACCCTTTTGAAATCATTTGGAGTAGGGTGCTTGAATTTCCAGATATCATAGAAGTTCAAGAAAGTCTTTTGCAGATTTTGCTTACCGATGATATAGCCCATTTGTTCAGCCAATACACCACCTTTGCTATAGGCTTCGATGCTATAGGCGAAGTTGGTATTGTAATAGTCTGCTAATAGACTCATTGGTTCCTCTTTTCCTGATTTAGCCAAACGATAGTAAGAGGTGTAGGCAGAACCAATAGGATTAAGTGCTCTTGCTTTTGGTTTCTCAAACAGTTCCGTATAGGCCAGTTCCTCAATATAGCTGGTGAAACCTTCGTCCATCCACTCATCTACAGTTTCATTCACACCAAACAACTGTTGGTACCAAGAGTGCGCTGCTTCATGGAAGATAACGCCCACTAAGCCTTTCAGGTTTCTTCCCCCAGTGATCAAGGTTGCGGTTCCATATTCCATACCGCCATCACCACCTTGTACGATCGAGTATGTTTTCCATGGATAGGCACCGAAGTTCTCACTGGTGAAATCGAAGAATTCAGTCGCCAAACCTAAAGCTGTTTTCCAGTTGTCCTTTACCTCTTGGTCAGCAGGCAGGTAAATGGTATAGATTGTAGTTCCCAATTTTGTTTTGGCAGAATCCACTTCGAATTTAGGGTCTGCTGCCCAAGCAAAATCATGGATGTTCTCTGCTTTATAATGCCAAGAAGCTTTGTTGTTCTTAGTTTTGATCTTTGCATTTTTCACATAACCCTTTACTTCAGATGGGTTCTGTAATTTTCCAGATGAACCGATCACATAATCCTTGTTGATATGGATAGTGACATCGAAATTTCCGAAAGGGGCGATAAACTCACGACCAATGTATTCATCCAAATGCCATCCGAACTCATCGAATTGAGCCATTTTAGGATACCATTGGGTCATGGAGAATGCAACTCCTTCTTTGGAGTTACGTCCGCTTCTACGGATCTGTTCAGGAACCTGTGCTTGCCAAGTCAAATCAAACTCTACGGTACTGCCATCTTTGATCGCCGTAGGTAAAGTCACTTCTAGGATCGTACCGTCTTCCTTGAAAGAAACATCTGTGCCGTTGTACTTAACCGATTTGATTTTCTGAAATCCGATCTGTTCTGGGGATAAAACAGAAATACGGCTCTGACGAACTGGATTTTCTTTAGTACCGATATTGGTTACCATCCTCGCATCCGGATCAGGAATGGTTTTCAACCGTTCATCCATCATGCTTCCAGGTTGGAAAGCATTGAAATAGAGATGAAAGTAGACTTTGCTCAATTCTTGTCCAGAATTGTTGCTGTATTTCAGGTTCATCTTACCATCGTATTGGAAAGTCTTTTCATTGACATCAATATCCATGGTATAATCGACTTTCTGATCCCAATATGCCTTGCGTTGTGCAAAGGACGATAGTGAGCAAAGAGCCAAGACTAGTAAGCCAAGAGTGTTTTTTAGATTCATAATGCCAAATATATAAAATTTAACATTTGAAAATGACAGGCTTATCCGATGACGATATCGATTCCTAGGTCTTTGATCGCTTGGATTAATTGATCGAATTGATCATTGCTGGCAAAAATCTTGTTTCTCCAGATCCGTACCGTGCTCATTTTTCCCTTTTTATGAAAGGCTAAAAGGTTTCCTCCGGATCGGATATGGTTCTTGAGATAGCTGATTTCTGCAATGGGGATTTGAACCTCTTTGCCGAACTTGGTAATGTTAATGTTACGGTCATCGATCTGCCAAGTGGAGTTCTGTTTGCTGAAACGGACCGCCGCCCACATGATGGCAGGAATGCAGAACAATAGGATCAAGATCTTGTAGATTTCTTGTAGCGTACTAAGTGATAATAAATACCCGACCACAAAAAGGCCGCCTAGCAATATCCAGATAAATCTCCCTCTATGTAAGGTATTGATTTGGTAAGTCATGTTTAGGGGTTGCTAATGAATTTTCCTTTGCTATTGATGACCCTTTCTTCGGATTCACCATTTTTTAATACGATAGCCTTTCCATTTTCAAAAGGATTAATATAGCTATATTCCAAAGGAAGAATAGTTTCACCTTTTGAATTTATCAATCCGAAGTTTTCACTATCTTTTGAAATGATGAATAAGTCATCCTCATTGGATAATCCCAGATAGTAATCTCCTGAAGTAATCAGTTTATTGCCATCAATTTGATATATTTCGTATAGGCCATCCTTTTCTGAGACATAGTATTTGTTATCATTACTTAAGATGACGTTCTCCCCTAAGGGCAATACAATATTACCTTTTTGATCTACAAGTCCAAACTTAAGCGAAGTCATTACAATGGTATAATCCGCAGAGAAGGGGGTGATATATTCAAATTCATTGTTCCAGAGTTTATTTCCCTTTGCATCCATCACACTCATCATTCCTTCCAAGGAGAAAAGATAAGCATTAAGAACGGGGTCATACTGAATATTGTCAAATTTGAATTCAGTCAGGTTTTTACCTTTTGAATCAATCAAACCCGCAAAATTCCCTTCATCTACTGCCACAGCTATTCCATTGTTAAATGGTGCTATTGTCAAATAATTCGGTTGGGCAATGATTTCTCCATTTGGATTTTTTAAGCCAAATAAAAAACTTGTTGAATCATAATATGCGGTCATTCCATCGCCTAAATCCATTTCCGTTAATTCTTCATCCGTATAATCTGAAGGGACTTCAAAGAAATTATCGGGTACCTGGGTCTTTGATATTTCCATCACCTGAAAGGCAGCACCAAATGCATTTACTCTCAGGGCTAGCCCCGGTATTCTATCCAGATATTGGTATTTACCCCAAAAAATTGCAGGTATCTTATCCGTATACCATACCTCCACTGATTCAGGTTGCTCAGCATTAGAGTCATCCTGTAATTCTATAGTTGCTAATTTGCTGGGAAATCCAGCGATCATTTCCGTCTTTTCAGAGTCTAAGTTTACTCGCAGATTAAATTCACTCTCGGGAGCATATACTTCCTTTGAAAAACTTTTTGATAAGGAATCTAAAAAAAATAGGGTTTTGTTTTTTGTATCCCTAAGTTGTAGGGTGGGTGGAAAGTACAGGTTATGGATTTTGTTTTGATGCTCACTGATCCATACCTCCATCAGTGGTTTCCCTTCCATTTCAGCCAAGAGCGATAGAAATAATTCCGTTTCGTCACTTTCAACTTGTCCCAGTTCCTTGATGTTGGACTTGAAAGACTCATCCAAGGAGAGGGTATAAATGATTTTATAAACCTCTTGTTGGGCAAGAGCAAACTGGAAAAGAAGAGTTGATACAATCAGGGAAAAAAGCTTTTTCATGTAATGAAATTATTACGCAAAAGTCCTCATTTTTATTGATTCTGCAAATTACTGAAGGCAATATTTTACAGTATTTCTGGATTTATTTAAATCAACAATATTTAACCTTGAATTTGTATATTTAATGTATGATTAGATTATCTACCTACCTACTTTTTTTCGTTTTTGGAATAAATGCACTTTTGGCTCAAAAGGCTCCAAATATTCTGATCATCATATCCGATGACCATTCTTACCAGAGCATTTCTGCTTATGGTTCAAAAATTGGCAATACGCCCAATATCGACCGCATAGCTAAGGAAGGCTTGCTTTTCAACCGTGCCTATGTGAACAATTCCTTATGTGGGCCCAGCCGTGCAAGTTTGCTGACAGGGAAATACAGCCATAAGAACGGATACCGGGAAAATGAAAAGTCACATTTTGAGCATAGCCAGAATTCCTTCGTCAAAGAGCTCAGAAAAGCAGGCTATACCACCTCATGGATTGGCAAACAGCATTTAGGCGATACCTTGGAAGGCTTTGATTACTTTGATGTGTTGCTGAACCAAGGGCATTATTTCAACCCAGATTTCAAGAATCAAAAGGGGGAATTGACCCGAGAGAAAGGTTATGTGTCAGATATTGTTACTGAAAAAGCCTTGAACTGGATGAGTTCATTGGATGGAGAAAAGCCATTCTGTTTGATCTTAGGACACAAAGCTACACATAGGGAATGGGATCCAGATCCACAGGACTTTGGGAAAAATGACCATAAGAAATTCCCTTTACCCGATAATTTCTATGATGATTACAAAGGTAGAGAAGCAGCCAAGATCCAAGAAATGCAGATCAGCAAGGATATCAAATTAGATTATGACCTTAAGCTATTCAAAACCGAAGAGGATTGGATGAAGGAATCCAACTTCAGGAGAATGGATGAGGACGACCGTGAAAAGTACAGGGAGTATTATGCAAAGGTAAAAGCTGATTATGCAAGCCAGGATTTTTCGGATCCCAAGAAATTGGCGGAATGGAAATTCCAACGCTATATGACCGATTACCTGAATACAGCAGAATCAATGGATAGAAATATCGGGAAGGTATTGGACTATCTGGATGAGCATCAATTGACTGAGAACACGATTGTGATCTATATGTCGGATCAAGGTTTCTATATGGGTGAACATGGTTGGTTCGATAAACGTTTTATGTATGAGGAGTCCTTCCGTACTCCGATGATGATGCGTTTCCCTAAGGAAATAAAAAAGTCCAGAAAGGTCAATGATCTTCTGATGACCGTGGATATTGCTCCAACGATGTTGGATCTGGCGGGTGTGCCGATTCCAGATGAAATCCAAGGGGAATCGTTTAGTGCAATCGTGCATGGTAAAAAGGGAGATCGGAAACAATTATACTACCATTACTATGAGGATGGAATCCATAATGTTTCACCGCATTTTGGGGTGAGTGATGGGCAATATAAACTAATCCGTTTCTACAATAAAGTCAATTCTTGGGAGCTCTATGATATGCGCAAGGACCCAAGGGAAATGGAGAATCTATACAATAATCCTAAGTATGCTGAGAAACAAGCAGAAATGATGAAAAAGTTAAAAGATGAAATCCAGAAACAGGATGATTCGGAAGCAATGCTTATATTTGAAGCTTCCTAAACTTTTAGAATACATGCGCATACTAACTTTAATCTGTTTTTGCTTAATCAGCTTGGCATCGTTTGCACAGCGTAAACCCAATATTGTTGTCATAATTTCGGATGATCATTCCTATCAGACCATTGGAGCTTATGGTTCCAAGATTGGCCATACGCCAAATTTAGACCGGATTGCAAAAGAGGGTGCGGTTTTTACGCGCGGCTATGTTACCAATTCGATCTGTGGACCTAGTCGTGCCAGCTTATTGACTGGAAAATACAGCAACAAAAACGGATTTAAGGATAATGAGACCTCTAATTTCAACCATGGACAGAACTCCTTTGTTAAGGAACTCCATAATAATGGCTACCAAACAGCTTGGATTGGCAAGATCCATTTGGGGAGAAAATTGGAAGGCTTTGATTATTATAGTATCCTGACTGGTCAGGGGCATTATTTCAATCCGGACTTTATCAGCAGTAAAGAAGGAGAGAAGGAAGTCGTGGCAAGAGAAGAAGGTTATGTTGCGGATTTGGTGACGGATAAAGCCTTAGATTGGTTGAAGGAGCAGGATAAACAAGAGCCCTTTTGTTTGATCATCGGTCATAAAAATACCCATAGGACTTGGATGCCCGCGATCGAGGACTTTGGTAAAAATGATGCAAAGGAAATCCCTTTACCTGAAACCTTTTATGATGATTATGCAGGTAGAAAAGCTGCTGCGGGGCAAGAAATGAGCATTGATAAAGATATGCAGATGGGCTATGACCTGAAGATGTTTGAAAATATCGAGAAAATGCGTGCTGATGGAAACTTCAGCAGGATGAGTGATGAACAATTCCAAGCTTACGTAGACTATTATAAACCAATATACGAGGAACTTAAAAAATCAAACCTGAGCGGAAAAGCTTTGGCGAAGTGGAAATATCACCGTTATATGGTTGATTATCTAAACACTGCCGAGTCAATGGACCGCAATATCGGTCGCGTATTGGATTATTTAAAGGAGCACAACCTAGAAGATAATACCTTGGTTCTTTATTTATCGGATCAAGGATTTTATATGGGGGAGCATGGATGGTTTGACAAGCGCTTTATGTATGAAGAATCCTTCCGTACGCCTATGTTGATGAAGTTGCCTGGCATGATCAAGCCAAGTTCCAAAATAACGGGAATGGTTTCCAATGTTGATATCGGTCCGACTTTCTTGGAATTAAGTGGGACGAAAGTTCCGGCTGATATGCAAGGTAGATCTTTCTTGAGCTTGTTGAACGGTAAGAAAAAAGATATACAAGATCAGATCTATTACCATTATTATGAAAATGGGGAACATGCAGTTTCACCACATTTTGGGGTAAGTGATGGACGGTATAAATTAATCCGTTTCTACAAAAGGGTAGATGCTTGGGAGCTATATGATATGAAAGCGGATCCGCGTGAGATGAAGAACGTCTATGGTCAAGCAAAGTATAAGAAAGTACAGGCACGTTTAGAGAAATTATTGAAGCAGGAAATCGATCGATTGGAAGATGAGGACGCGAAGGTCGTATTATCTAAAAATTAGCTTAATGTAATTTTTTAATTATTTTGCCAGCTGATTTTAGATTTTAGGCAAATAATTTTCATTTTTTTGTATATTTATTACGAATCACGTATTTATATATAAAGTATTGGAATTACTATTAGTCGAAGATGAAAGTTCAGTTATTTCCTTAATTCAACGGGGCTTGAAATACGAGGACTTCCAGATTACTGTTGCAAATGATGGTTTGACAGGTCTGAAGATGGCCAGGTCAAAGAAATTTGATCTGATCATATTGGATGTCATGTTACCTCAGATGAATGGATTGGATGTTTGCCGGCAGATCCGCAGTTTCGACAAAGATGTGCCTATTTTGGTCTTAACAGCTTTAGACCAAACTGAAGATGTTGTTGAGGCCTTTAACAGGGATGCAGATGATTATATGACCAAACCCTTCCAGCTTGAAGAGCTCAAGGCTAGGATACACAGACAATTGCGTAAATCGAACAGTAATAATTCCAACAATCACCTTATTCAGATTGATGACCTGATATTAGATAGGTCCAGTAAATATGTTTCACGTGACGGAAAAGCTATTACGCTGACGGCTACAGAATTCCGCTTATTGGAATACCTGATGGTCAACAAGAATAAAGTAATTTCTAGGATGGATATCCTGGAGGAAGTTTGGGAGATGGATATCAATATGAGCACTAATGTGGTTGATGTCTACGTCAATTATCTCCGCAAAAAGATCGATAAAATCCATGAAAACAAATTAATCCATACCGTTATTGGTATGGGCTATGTGATGCGGAATGAAAATTAAGGTAAAGATCATACTGTCCTTCTCCTTAATAGCCATTAGTTTGATCGTACTATTTGCTTATTATGTATCCTATTTCACTCGAGACAGCCTACAAACCAAATTTTTCCATCGTTTAGAAGAGAATGCCCGTATTGTTGGGGAGCATATCGTCCAAAATGATGAGTATAACAATCAAATCTACTTTGAGGTAAAGCGTAAATACCTGAAACAATTGTCAGAAGGGAAAGATTATTACCTCAGGATTGTCAAAGGGAGCAACCAATTGCGGATCAGACCCGATTTACCCATGCCTTCAGAGTTTTATCAAACCGCCATTGAAGAAGGGAAGGCTACCTATTTGCATAATAAAGTTTCCTATCTAGCCTTGTATTTTGAGGATAAGCAACATGCTGAGAACTTATTGGTCATTTCAGAGGGAATTGATGATTATGGGCATGGAGAACAAAAGGACCTTGACCAAACATTGCTGACCGGCGGCTTGATTTCCTTGGTGTTTATCATAGGTTTGGCCTTTTATTTTGCAAACAGGATACTCAACCCACTGAAGGTATTGAATGATGAGCTGGAAAAGGTCAATATTGCCACCCTTGATCATCGACTCACAAATAAATTCAGTAGCGAAGGCGATGAAATTGATCAATTATATACGAACTATAATTCGATGCTGGACCGCTTGGATATTGCAGTCCAATTGCAGAAGAGTTTTATCGGCAATGCTTCCCATTCCCTTCGGACCCCATTAACCATTATCGGTGGGGAGGCCGAGCTAGCCCAACAGCAAATCGATCTGTCCCATGATGCCCAGCAATCCATAGATACTATCATCCATCATACCAATCGGATGAAATTTATGATCAAAGATCTTTTGGTGATGTCCAGTTTGGGCAGCCAAAGAAAAATTAAGGATGTCCTACCAGTACGTATTGATGAATTATTGTTTGAGGTGATAAAAACCGAAACGGAGTTAAACAGCAATTGTAAAGTTCAGTTTGACCTCAGTAATATCCCCGAAGACAGTGATGATCTTTTGGTTAAAGCTAATCCAGACCTATTTTATATCGCATTCAGCAATATACTTTCCAACGCCATAAAATATGGAAATAATGAACCCGTTAAAGTTCTCTTGGAATTCGATGCTGAACATATCATTATTAAAATAATTGATAAAGGAATCGGTATTCCCGAGAAAGATCTTGCCAATATCTATTATTCCTTTTTCAGGGCGTCCAATGTAGGTGAGATCTACGGAAATGGCCTTGGCCTTGTGCTAGCACGCAATATTTTCATTCTACATGATGTTCAATTAGCGTTAGAAACACAAGAAAATAAGGGAACATCCGTAACTGTAAAAATCCTAAAACCTACATTCTAATCTCGTTCTAATTTCAGGCTAATTTCGTTTTTATATGTTGCAACTATATTTGGTCAGTACCGAATAATTTCGACATGAAAAAACATCTGCTGATCATCC
Organism: Sphingobacterium sp. BS-2; assembly: GCF_046161205.1. Taxonomy (NCBI): domain Bacteria; kingdom Pseudomonadati; phylum Bacteroidota; class Sphingobacteriia; order Sphingobacteriales; family Sphingobacteriaceae; genus Sphingobacterium; species Sphingobacterium sp. BS-2. Next base: position 227,455 of record NZ_JBIXGO010000021.1, on the reverse strand, counting down.
TTTTGCCCTTTCTATTTTTACAGCTTTCCCAAGCTGAAGAATTGACCGATTCCTTATCGAAAAATCTAGCCGAACAAGACAGTATTGTTCAAAAAGAACCCAAAACCTCCAAGTTGTTCAATTTGGGTGTGCTACTTCGTGCGGGATTAAATGCCAACAATTTAGGGAATGATGACAGTAAGATGAATGCCAATCTGGATGAGGCCCGTATTTTAATAGGTGGAGATTACAACGATCAGCTATCCTATAAAGTTAGGTTTAGGCTGAACCGCTCTTTCGCCCCAACCAGCCAAGATAACGGATCGGCGGCTTTGGATTTTGCATTTATGAAATACAAATTCGGTAAAGACAATAAATGGTCGGTTACCCTAGGAAAGCAAAGTGCGGTCGTAGGTAGTTATGAGTTCGAAAACAATCCCATCTATGAATATAAATTTACAGACTACGTAGACCGTATCTTAAATCTATTTGTGGTTGGCGGGATGTTAAGCTACGAGGTGAATCCGAACCACTCCTTGAATCTTCAAGTCTATAATACCAGTAACCACAGTTTTGAAAGGTTGTTGGCAGACAATAGTCTTTCAGCAACGGATCTAGAAGCCTCAAAGGCGCCATTAGGAGCATATTTTACCTGGATTGGAGCATTTGCTGATAAAAAGTTCAATACAAAATGGTCCTACAATATATCTCAATTTGCCAAAGACAATACCAACCATGCCGTTTCTTTAGCCAATAAATATAAGACAGACCGTCAAATGATCTATCTAGATCTTCAATATTCATTTTATGCCGTGGATCATGCCTTGATTGGCTCCAACGTCATCAATGATTTCTATGCAAGGACAGGTGGGGCAAGAACCCTTGCTAAAGATATCGTTTATAAATCTGCGGTTTTAAGGCTTGACCAATTCTTGGCTGACAAATGGGAAATCGCATTAAAAGGTGGAATAGAAACAGCAGGTTCCAATGTGGATGATGAGTTAGGGAATGATTTCAGGACGAACTATACCTATTTCGCTGCCTTGCAGCATAAGCCTTTTTTAACGAAAGACCTACGGTTTTACTTGGGTTATATGGGGAATACGGTGACTTTCAAGGATGTGGTAAACATAGAGAATCAACAATTTAACCGCTTGTCCCTAGGGGCTTATTTTACCATTCCAGTTTTGTAAATGAGGATAAGAAATAAAAATATATACAAATAACATATGCGATTAACACCGAGAGAGACTGAAAAGTTGATGTTGTATCTAGCCGGAGAGCTAGCTGCAAAAAGACTCCAGAAAGGGGTCAAGTTAAATTACCCAGAAAGCATAGCGTATATCAGTTCACAAGTTGTGGAAGAGGCACGAGTAGGAAAGAAATCTGTTGCGGATTTAATGGAGTTTGGCACTAAGCTATTGACAAAAAGCCAAGTGATGGAAGGTGTCCCAGAAATGATCTATGATATTCAGGTTGAGGTAACTTTTCCCGATGGGACAAAACTAGTTACCGTAAATAATCCAATTCGTTAACCTTTAAAAATAAAGAAGATGGTTCCAGGAGAATACATATTAAAAAAGGAAGAGATCATTGCCAATGACGGGCACAAAACCGTGGATATCTCTGTAAAGAATGAAGGCGATCGACCTATTCAGATTGGGTCACATTATCATTTTTTTGAAGTCAATAAGTTTTTGTCTTTCGATAGGGAAAAAGCCTTTGGGATGCGATTGAACATTCCTGCCAGTACTGCAATCCGATTTGAACCCGGAGAGGAGAAGAAGGTCATTCTAGTGGAGATTGGTGGCAATAAAGAGGTCCATGGATTCAATGGTCTGACCAATGGGAAAGTGACAGATGCCAAGGTGAAATCGGCAGCCATGGCGAAAATTAAAGAACTAAAATACAGGAATTCCAAATAACATAAAACAGCGTAATAATGGGAACATGGAATAGAAGAGAGTGGATCAAAGTGGTTGGATTGACAACCGCTGGAACTGCAGCAATGCGTTTGGATGCACTTGGATTAGAAAAATTAGGAATCGATAAATCATCGGTTAAATACATAGATGGTGTACTACATATCCCTAGGGACAAGTATGCCTCGCTTTTTGGTCCGACTACCGGAGATAAGGTTAGGTTGGCTGATACCGAACTATTCATCGAAATCGAAAAAGATTTCAATGTATATGGTGAGGAAAACAAATTTGGTGGCGGTAAAACCATCCGTGATGGAATGGGACAATCTGCACGTGCCTTGCGTGATGAAGGAGTCTTGGATTTTGTAATTACCAATGCCATCATCATTGATCACTGGGGAATTGTAAAAGGCGATGTGGGTATTAAGGATGGAAAAATCGTTGGAGTTGGAAAAGCGGGTAATCCAGATATTCAAGCTGGGGTGACTGAAGGCATGGTGATCGGTGCATCCACCGAAGTCCACAGTGGTGCAGGTATGATCCTAACTGCTGGTGGAATCGATACGCATATTCACTTTATCAGTCCTCAACAGGTTGAAACTGCATTGTACAGTGGCGTAACGACATTTATTGGAGGTGGAACTGGACCAGCTGATGGTACCAATGCTACAACAGTTACACCAGGGAAATGGTATTTGGAAAAGATGTTTGAAGCATTTGAGAACATCCCTGTCAATGTTGGATTCTTTGGAAAAGGAAATGTTTCCACCATGAAGCCAATTGAGGAGCAGATTGAAGCAGGCGCATTGGGCGTAAAGATCCATGAGGACTGGGGTGCTACTCCATCTACTATTGATTCCTCGCTGAAAGTAGCCGATAAATATGATGTTCAAGTTGCCATTCACACCGACACATTAAATGAAGCAGGTTTCTTGGAGGATTCCGTTGCTGCCATTAATGGACGTGTAATCCATACCTTCCATACCGAAGGGGCCGGCGGTGGGCATGCTCCAGACATTATCAAGATTGCCATGTATCCCAATATCCTTCCGGCATCCACCAATCCGACTAAGCCATTTACGGTAAATACGGTAGATGAGCATTTGGATATGCTAATGGCGGTGCATCATTTGGACAAAAAGATTAAGGAAGACGTAGCGTTTGCCGATTCCCGGATCCGTCCCCAAACGATGGCCGCTGAGGATATCTTCCAAGATATGGGGGTATTCTCCATCATGAGTTCGGACAGTCAAGCTATGGGACGTGTAGGGGAGGTGATTTCAAGAACTTTCCAAACAGCCCATAAGATGAAGGTTCAACGTGGCCCCTTGGCAGAAGATAAAGGCAAGGACAATGATAATTTCCGGGTGAAACGTTATATCGCTAAATACACCATTAACCCAGCGAAAGCACATGGTATAGATGAATATATCGGTTCGATTGAGAAAGGTAAATATGCCGATCTAGTATTGTGGAAAACGAGCATGTTTGGTGTGAAGCCTGAATTGATCATCAAAGGAGGAATGATCTTAAGTTCGAAAATGGGAGATGCCAATGGTTCTATTCCTACTCCACAGCCGGTCATGTATAGACCAATGTTTGGTAGTTACGGACGTGCTTTGCCTTCTGTATGCTATAATTTCGTTTCCAAAATTTCTATTGACAATGGAAATATGGAGAAGTTGAAGTTGAGCAGAAAGAACTTGCCAGTGAAAAATTGTAGGACTGTTATGAAAAAAGATATGGTCCATAATAGTGCAACTCCAAATATTGTGGTTAATCCAGATACGTATGAAGTAACCGTTGATGGAGTTCTAGCAACCTGTGAACCGGTTAGTGAAATTCCAATGGCACAAAGATATTTCTTGTTTTAAGTAATCATGCTGGTATCAAGAGCAATAAAAGGCAACATCCACCATTCAAGCCCTGGAACATTCCAAAATCCAATAGAATATTTAGAGTTGGAATGGTTTGATACAACAAAAAGGATTATCCGCGCATATAGTACTGCAGGGAAGGAACTAGGCTTCAGGAACCTGGATTCCGTGGCACTTGAAGATGGAGATGTGCTATATGATGCGGAAGGAATTTGCATAGTTGTACGGGTATTGCCTTGCTCTTGTATTGTATTTGAGCCGCAATCGATCAAGGAAATGGCGATAGCCTGTTTTGAAATCGGGAATAAGCATATTCCAATTTTTATCAATGATAGAAATGAGATAATAACTGCTTATGAAAAGCCTCTGTTTGGTCAGTTAAAGAGGGCGGGTTTCCAGCCCATGGTTGAAGAACGTGTCATTGAAAAAACAGATGTTTTGAAGATGCACCAAGTAACAAATTTTAAGAATAAAATAGTTTTAGTAAAGGAAGATTAAGATGAATCCACTGTTGACCCTTATGCAAATTAACGATTCGGTTTTTCCGATCGGAGGATTTACGCATTCCTATGGTTTGGAAACTTATATTTTTATGGGAATCGTCAAGGATAGCAAGACCGCCCGTGAATACGCAAGTTCCATGCTAGAGTACAGCTTTTACTATAATGATGCCGCTTTCTTCCATAAGACCTGGGAGATATGTGAATCTAGGGCGACCAAGAAAAGAATCGCAGAATTAGATGCATTGATAACAGCTTACAAGGCACCATTTGAAATCAGGGATGCGAGCAAGAAACTTGGGATTAGGTTTCTAAAGCTAACTGAAAAGCTACAACCAGTGGCTCGTTGCAGCAGTTATTTGAAAGGGATCCAAGCAAATGAATACCATGGGCATTATGCCATGGCGTTTGCGATGTATGCACATGCGCAAAAGATTGATTATAAAGATGCATTGAGTGCATTCTATTATAACTCCTTAAATGGTATAGTAACCAACTGTGCCAAGCTTGTGCCTATAAGTCAAATGGATGCTCAACAGATCTTATTTAAACTTCAACCACTCATCAATGAATTGGTTGAAAAGCAAGCCGACCTCGAGGAAAATCTGGTCGGGAATTGTTGTGTAGCTCAGGATATACGTTGCATGCAACATGAGAAATTATATACCCGGATCTACATTTCATAAATCAAAAAAATATGCCAGCAAGAAATTACGTAAAAATAGGTGTAGCAGGGCCTGTCGGCTCTGGAAAAACCGCATTGATTGAAAGATTGACAAGGTCAATGTCTGAGGATTACAGCATCTGTGTTGTGACCAATGACATCTATACAAAAGAAGATGCCATGTATCTTCAACAAAATTCAGCCTTACCGGCTGAACGCATCATGGGAGTGGAAACGGGGGGATGTCCTCATACAGCAATCCGTGAGGACGCTTCAATGAATATTGAAGCTGTGGAGGATCTAGCCTCCCGATTTCCTGATGCTGAGATCATATTTGTGGAAAGTGGTGGAGATAATCTAACGGCTACCTTCAGCCCTGATCTGGCGGATGTTACCATTTTTGTATTGGATGTGGCAGAAGGCGAGAAAATGCCTAGAAAAGGTGGACCTGGAATTACGAGGTCAGATCTGTTGTTGATCAATAAAATTGATTTGGCTCCTTATGTCAATGCCGATCTGGAAGTTATGAGAAAGGATACATTAAAGATGCGTGGCGATAGGCCGTTTATTTTTACCAATATGATGACTTTGGACGGTTTGGAAGATGTAAAGAATTGGATTAAGAAATATGCTCTTTTAGAGAATTAAATACGGTTTTTATGGATAGTGCAATTAAGATAAATGCGGAGAAAGAGAACCAGAAAACTGTTTTAAAGGAGAGTTACCACAGTGCTCCCTATAAGTTGACCTATTATGGTTCGCCAACCTTCCATGAACATTTGGAAATGATCATTATGAGTGCATCTCCCGGTGTCATGGATGAGGATAAATTGACCATAGATGTTCATGTGAAAGAGGAAGCGGAACTTAAATTGTTTACCCAGTCCTTTAATAAAGTCCATCCTATGAAAATAGGAGCGGTCCAGGAAACGCAGATCCAATTGGATAAAAAGGCATTGTTTCATTATATCCCACACCCTATAACTCCTTTTAAAGAATCGATATTTCTTGCCAAGAATGAAATCCATATGGATAAGGAATCGGTGTTGATTTGGGGAGATATAATCTGTTCAGGAAGGGTTCATATGAAGGAATCCTTTGTATTTACACAACTTCATTCCTTAACGAAGATCTATAAGGATAATAAACTCATTTTTATTGATAATCAGTTTCTGAGTCCAAGCAAGCAACCCATTCAAAAGATGTTGTTTTTTGAGGGTTATACCCATCAAGCGACCTTATTGTTTTCAAGCTCCTTTGCTAAGGACCTGAAAATTGAGCTGGACGAGATCTTGCAGCAGGATTATGAAGACATTTCCTACGGATTTACCCAAGCGGCGGATGATGTGGTCATCTTTAGGGCATTGGGAAATAATGGGGAGTTATTATATGATTTTCTGTTGATGCTAGGACAGTTATGTTGGGAGTTTTCAAAGCATAAAATTGAAGAGCTATATCCTCAAGTAGAAGCCGTAGAAGAAAAGCTTATCCAAGATGCTACTTTAAAAGAAGCAGTTAAAAAGAATGGCGTTAAGAAAGCTGTCAAAAAAGGGAAAAGCATTAAGAAACTAGAAGTAATAGCGGAATAGTATGCACGAACTATCGATTGTCAAAGATATTTTCCAAACCTTAGAAGAGGCATATCCAGAAACATTCAGGGATATTGTTGGGGTAGAAATACAAGCTGGTTTATTAAGTAATATTCAGCCGGTGCTGATCCATAATGCCTTCGAGGCCTACAAAGAGGAGTTTTCTGAATATGCCGAGGTTGAACTGGATGTTGAAATTTTACCAATCATAGCTTACTGTAAAGATTGCAGTAAGGAATTTGAGGTAAAGTTCCACCGCTTTGTTTGTGAATGTGGAAAAGGCTCGGATAAAATAGTGCAAGGTGAGGAGTTGAAAATTAGTAAAGTGACATTTAAAAAGAAAGAACATGAGTAATCGTACAGCAAAAAGTAATCAGATGCCAGTAGGCTCTGTACAATGTGATAATACCTCTTTGAATTTATTGAAGGCGAATGATTTTGTTGCCAAAGCCATTCGTGATAGGATTCCCAATATATGTGTTATCAATGTTTGTTCTTCACCCGGAAGTGGAAAGACTACCTTGATGCAAGAGACAGGCAAGCGATTGGGCAAAGAATTAAATATTGCGGTGTTGGTTGGTGATCCAGAAACGGAGCGGGATGCGGTTCGTATGCGTGAAGTAGGCATCAATGCCCTTCAGATCGTAACAGGAGGGATGTGCCATATCGAAGCACAGATGATATTGCAGGCATTAGACCATATCGATTTAACCGATGTAGACCTTTTGTTTATTGAAAACGTTGGAAATTTGGTTTGTCCTGCCGCATTTGACTTGGGAGAAGATTATCGGGTTACAGTATTGGCAGCAACAGAAGGAGATGATAAGCCAAAGAAATATCCAAGGATGTTTTTGACCAGTGAATTGATGTTGGTATCCAAGGCTGATTTATTGCCCTATGTGCCTTTTTCAGTGGAAGCCGCAACAAAGGATGCTAGGGAGGTCAATCCTAATCTGGAAGTGATATCCATCAGCAGTTTGAAGGGCGAAGGGTTGGATGAGTGGTGTGATTGGTTAAAGAATAAAGTTTCTGAAAAGAAAGCTATCGCGCAGGTTGTCTAATGATCTTCATTGAAAAATTACCTCAGGATTTAGTTGTCCAGCAGAATGAGGTTGATTTTCTGGAATTAGAATGGTACGAGGTCAATAGAACTTATTTGAAGAGGAAGACGGTTTTAGGTGTTCCTGTAAAAATTCAATGGACTGAAAAGCTGACCTTGCAAGATGGACAGGTTATCTATCAAGATGAGGGTGTCAGCATTCGCATACGCATTAAAGAGTGTCTTTGTATCCTTTTGACTTCGGACTCCATCCATACGATTGGAAAGTTCTGCTATGATGTTGGAAATCGACATCTTCCAATCTTTCAAGTTTCAGATCAAAGAATCGCTGTCTCTTATGATGCAAGATTATTTCAGGCATTGAAGGAGAAATATGAAGATCAGGTGGTTTTAGAGGAAATGAAATTATTGCCAAATACAGCATTGAAGGCCTTCGGCAACTTTATATAAGGTTGATTTGAAGCTTTTGCAAATATAAAATGGAATGATTAAGCGGTTGAAGATTGTCTTACTTTTTTTAGTTCCTGTATTTCTTGTTCTATTGTCTTTGGCTTGGGGTAGTTCAGGGATGCTTGGTATTGGGGAGCTGTACAATCATATCGTTGCGGCACTTCAACCAACTGGAAATAGCGCCGCTGTCAATGAGAATATGGCTACTATTCTATGGCAAGTCAGATTGCCGAGGATCTTATTGACCTTTTTGGTTGGGGCAGCTTTAGCAGTCTCCGGAGCGGTATTGCAAGCAATTTTTAGGAACCCTATTGTGGATCCTTTTTCACTTGGGATTTCCTCTGGGGCAGCATTTGGAGCGGCACTATCTATGTTGGTATCCTTCTTTTCCATTACATTTTCGGCTTTTTTATTTGGTGTTTTGGCGGTAGGGATTACCTATTTGGTATCCTATTCAAAGACCAGGACGACTTTGATCACCATGGTTTTGTCAGGGATGATAATTTCTGGTGTTTTTACGGCCTTTTTAACGGTGCTGCAATATATGAGCGACCCTTATAAATTGCAAGCTATCGTGCAATGGACCATGGGAAATCTGCATACTGCTTCTTGGGCCAAACTAAATAGTTCATTCTTGCCCATTGTTGGAGGGATCTTGTTGATCATCATATTCCGTTGGAGGTTGAATCTATTGGCGTTGGGTGATGAGGAGTCGATGGCTGTGGGAGTAAATCCCAAAGGAATGAAGCTCTTGATGATTGGTTTGGCAACCATGATTACTGCAGCTTCAGTTTCTGCTGTAGGTATGATCAGTCTGTTTGGGTTGATCGTTCCACATATCACCAGAATTATCTTTGGTCCGAACAATCAAATTGGTGTCTTTGCAAATATTAGTATTGGGGGTTCGTTTTTATTGTTAATTGATGATCTATCCAGAACCTTAATGCCTTTTGAAATACCTATTGGAGTATTTACGATGTTATTGGGCGCACCTTTATTTATCTACCTGATGCGGAAGAACGCTGTAAACTGGAACTAATGGAAGAGTTGATAAAGATAAACGGATTGACATTTGGTTTTTCGGGACAACAGGTTCTGAAGGATCTTTATGCTGAATTCCGATCTGGAGAGTTCAGTGTTATCTTAGGTAGAAATGGGTCGGGGAAATCAACGCTTTTTAATATTCTTTCAGGTATGGAAAGGGAATATAAAGGGGAGGTTGTATTTGCAGGGATAGAGCGGAAAAAAATCAAGCCTCATCAAAACGCCAAGGTTAGGATAGGATTTATGCCGCAATTTCATCATAGTACCTTCCCATTTAAGGTATTGGATGTATTATTGACCGGTAGGGCAGCATTCTCTAAATTTTCACCTACTATACAAGATAAGGCCCTAGTTGATGCTGCCTTAGAATCATTCGGTTTGATCCATCTCAGGGATAAGCCTTATACTTCACTTTCTGGGGGCGAGCGGCAATTAATATTATTGTGCAGGGTTCTTTTGCAGGAGCCTTCAATACTATTATTGGATGAACCAACCAATCACTTGGACCTACATTATCAAGTGGCAGTTTTGGATCACTTAAAGCGCTTGGTAAAAAAAGGCACAACGGTTATCTGTATTATGCATGATCCAAACTTGGCATTGCTGTATGGAGATCGGCATTTTCTGATGAACGAAGGAAAACTGAAAGAATTGATTGCTGATGATCCTAAAGAAAGGATCTCTGCACTAGAGACTACCTATCAAGTAAAGTTGGACGGAGTAGGTTATTTAGATGGACAGTTAATTGTGCCAAGATTATTTGATAAATAGTAAGTTATTCCGATCAAGCTGTTATTTTTGAGAGGAATTCACTTAGCTAATTTCTATGCCTCGTATTCTTCTTTTATTTCTTGGTTTGTTACTGGGAATTTCTGTTTATTCTCAAGAGCATGATGCTGTCATCTATAAAGAATACCAAAAGGACAAAGCTAGGTTTCAATCCTTTGAATCCCAGCATAGAAAGTTTATTCAGACTAAAAATCACAAAATTTCTTATTTAAAATGGGGCGACCATGAAGGAAAGGTCTTTGTATGGTTGCCGGGCAGTCTATTATCTGCCTATGATTTTTATCCCTTTGCTGAAGATTTGGTTAAGGAAGGCTATAAAGTCTTATCTGTTGACCATTATGGGCATGGGTTAACTGATATTCCAGCGAAGGATCTAGATTTCTGGGACTTTGCAGATGATCTTGCACTTCTATTGGAGCAGGAGAATGCCACAAAGGCGGTTATTGCTGGGTTTTCAAGGGGAGCTTACCTTGCCACAGCCTTCTATCAGCAATATCCCGAAAAGGTGGAAGCTATAATCCTCGAAGAAGGTGGTTCGGTTTCTTTCAAAGGTATGTTTGATGAAATGGGAGCAGATAAACTATCGGAATTCCTGCATTCAGTTCAAGTGCCTGATGATTTAAGAAAGTTGTTATTTGAAGCCTATAGTTCAGATTTTGAAATATATAAGAATATAAAATCAATTGAAGATTCGGATTCAATTTGGCAATCCTTTGGTTTTATGAAGCAGCAAGGAAAGCAATGGATTTTTTATAAGGGATTAAATGAGTATATGAATATGCAGGATAGCCTCCATTATTCGCAGGTCTTAAATTCGCTAGAATCCATCAGTAAATATGCCGCATCGATGGTAAATATTGATCCGATAAGAATTTATACTGAATTGCATGTTCCTCTCTTAATTATCGAAGCAAGAGGCGAGGATGATTGGTTTGATACTGACAAAGGGAACAATGACCTGAAAAACCTACATCGGGATTTAATCCAGCTAAAGGTATTTGATTGTGATGGTCATAATATACATTATGCTTGTCCGAGTCAATTTAAGGAGACTTTGCAGTCCTTTTTGAAAGGGCTATAGCATAAAAAAAGGCTTTCTGTTTTTAAGAGGGCACTGAAAAAGTCTTCTTAAAAATTTAGAGGTTTCAAAATGCTTGAAAACCATGTGTTAAACCCTTTGAGAATCGAGTATTTGCGACTTAAAATATAGAAGCATTCAAATAGACAAAAGATAAGGGCTTATGAACATAAAAATTCATAAGCCCTTTTTTAATGGATAGTTTTTCAGTGCCCTCGTTTTTAATAGAAAGCCTTTTGTATAGGTCATGATCTTTTAGTTGAAGATCAATGTTTTTTCAGGGTTTATTTTTCTACCGAAACTCAATAGCTCATAATGAAGATGAGGTCCAGTTGATCTACCGGTACTGCCGAGTCTTCCAATTTGTTGTCCGGCTTCTACCTTTTCACCTTTTTTTACTTTTGTGCTTGAAAGGTGGGCATATCTTGTTTCCCAACCATTGGTATGCTCTACGATTACCACTTTGCCATATTGGCCTTTATAGCCTGCATAAACCACTTTTCCTGCTGCAGTAGCTGTGATGGGTTCTCCAGTTCTTCCACTGATGTCAATTCCAGAGTGCATTTCAATGCCACGGTTGGTAAAAGGGTTTCTACGGTATCCGAACCTAGAAGTGATCCTACCGTTATGTGGAGTTCCCAGTGGAACGCCTTCTAATTTTTTGTCCAGTTTCTTGACAGTAGCTTCGTAGTACTTGATCAGTTCAGGTAGATTAACTTCTTCTTCTACGGGTCCACCAGCGTTTTTAAGCTTAGGTGCGAACTCTTTTAAACCTCTTCTGCGCATTTTGGCATTAATTTGGTTTACTGCACTATCGATAGCATCGAAGGATTTTTGAATTTGAACAGTGCTAAGTTGGTTGGTCGCTTCTTCCAAAGCTAAAGATTGCTTTGCTTTTTCAAGTGCTTCAATCTTCTTAGTCAATTGTTCTTCGTAATGGTCGCTTGTCGTTTTAGTGGCAACATATACAATCGTTGCACATATCAAGCAGATGCAGAAGATTCCTCCAGCTAGGATATATTTCCAATTTTTCAAAACAATAGTTGGAATCTGAATCTTCAAATTCGAATCGCCGTTTGAGTCTAGAATTTCAACGGCAGTCTTCTTTTTTGTCATAGTATTTTACTCTCCCACTTTATGTTAGCCGGGCGTAAAAATAGAAGATGTTAAAATAATTGCAATGAATTTTAACATTTTATAACTTTTTAAGGAATAGGGAGGGCTAAAATTATCATCTTTGTATTATGTCATTTTCGGAACGAATCTTAACATGGTATGCTCAGCATAAAAGAGCTCTACCATGGCGTGAGACCAAGAATCCCTATGTAATTTGGTTATCAGAAATTATCCTTCAACAGACGAGGGTCGAACAGGGCATGCCCTATTTTTTTAAATTTTTAGAAAACTATCCGAATGTAACAAAGTTTGCGGAAGCTGAAGAGCCTGAGATTTTGAGATTATGGCAGGGCTTAGGTTATTATTCAAGGGCAAGGAATATGCATAAAGCCAGTAAACAGGTCTTGGACAGGCATAAAGGTGAGTTTCCGACTGATTATCAGTCGCTTTTAGCCTTACCAGGTGTTGGGGAATATACTGCTGCTGCAATTTCATCATTTTCAAGCAACCAAGGTTACGCTGTTTTGGATGGGAATGTCTTTAGGGTTTTATCCCGATATTTTGGAATTGATGAGCCAATCAATAGTAGTTCGGGGAAAAAGCTTTTCTCTAAATTAGCTCAAGAGATGTTGGATCAGGATCACCCGGGAGAATATAACCAAGCCATTATGGATTTTGGTGCTCTTCAATGCAAACCTAAGAGTCCAAATTGTGAAGAATGCGTTTTGAGGTTGGATTGCAAAGCCTACGAAGAAGGCTTAGTTGATAAATTACCAGTTAAATTAAAAGGTAAAAAAAGTAGAGATAGGTATTTTCATTACTTTATAATTGAAAAAGAAGGGTCGATCTTGATGTCTCAGCGGTCGGAAGGAGATGTTTGGGCGAATTTGTTTGAGTTTCCGATGATTGAGAGTGACCGAGAATTGAATGTAGCAGAATTGGTACAATTGGAAGAGTACAGGATTAATTTTGGGGAAAATGTACCAAAGATGATAAAAGGGCAAGTCAAGCATATTTTAAGCCATCAGAATATTTTTGCCCGATTTTATAGCCTTGATATGGATAATGGGGAATTGGCCAAAAAAAGTTTTTGGAATTATTTTTTATTAGAAAAATTAGATACATTAGCTAAACATAAACTGATTAGTTCCTTTGTGGAACATTATTTTTAGTGCTCACTAAATCCTAAATTATTGTATGTCGGGAGTAAATAAAGTTATTTTAGTTGGTCATCTTGGAAAAGACCCAGAAATCCGCTATTTAGAAGGAAATGTAAGTGTTGCTAGTTTTCCATTGGCGACATCGGAGACTTTCAACAAGGATGGCCGTCGTGTAGAGCAGACCGAATGGCACAATATCGTATTGTGGCGCGGGCTTGCAGATGTTGCTGTAAAGTACCTCAGTAAAGGAAAATTAGTCTATATTGAGGGGAAATTGAGGACGCGTTCTTATGAAGATAAAGAAGGTATCCGTCGCTATACGACAGAGATCGTAGCAGAGAGTTTTAATTTATTGGGAAGGCGTTCAGATTTTGAACCGCAAAGCCCACAACAGAGTGCCGCGAGTGGAGCAACCACCAGCAGTGAACCAAAGGAACAAGCCGTCGACTTTACAGAGAATGACGACGATAGTGATGGTCTACCATTTTAATCTACCTAATTAAATATTGTACCATTTCATTTATTTTTTAAAATTGCTGTATCTTTGACACATGTTGCAAGATAAGATAACGCAGTATACTGAAGAGATAAAGGCATTTGCGCCAAGTTCAGCCCAAGATGTTGAAGCATTTAGATTAAAGTTTTTGGTGTCAAAAGGCATCGTTAAAAACTTGTTTGAGGAGTTCAAAACCGTGTCTTCCGATGAGAAGAGGGTTTTAGGAAAAGTATTGAATGAATTCAAGCAGTTCGCTGAAAACACTTTTAAAGAGGCATCAGAGCAATTTGCAGATCAATCTGAAGGTCAGTCGGCAAATCCTGAAGGAGATTTAACCTTACCAGGTCCTGGTTTTACATTGGGATCTAGACATCCACTTTCTCTTGTCAGAAAAGAGATCGTTGAGATTTTCAAGAAGTTAGGTTTTGTTGTTGCTGAAGGAAATGAGATTGAAGATGATTGGCATAACTTCTCGGCGTTGAACTTTGCTCCAGAGCATCCCGCAAGAGATATGCAGGATACTTTCTTTATCAAGAAACAGGATGGGAATGATGTCGTATTGCGCACGCATACCTCATCGGTTCAGGTGCGTTTGATGGAAGCAGGGCAACCTCCTTTCCGTGCAATCATGCCTGGAAGAGTATATCGCAACGAAGCAATTTCGGCTAGAGCGCATTGTTTCTTCCACCAGATCGAAGGATTGTACGTGGATGAGAATGTATCATTTGCCGATTTGAAGCAGACATTATATCACTTTGTGAAAGAATTGTATGGAGAAGATACTAAGGTAAGATTCCGTCCATCCTATTTTCCATTTACAGAGCCTTCCGCAGAAATGGATATTTCTTGTACAATCTGTAAAGGTGCAGGCTGCCAGATGTGTAAATACTCGGGTTGGGTTGAGATCCTTGGTTGTGGTATGGTAGATCCAAACGTATTGGATAATTGCGGAATCGACAGTAAAAAATATTCAGGTTTTGCTTTCGGTATGGGTATCGAAAGGATTACGAACTTGAAGTATGAGATCAGAGACTTACGTTTGTTCTCCGAAAACGATGTTCGTTTCTTATCTCAGTTTGAAACAGAAATTATTTAAACCAATTGGTTTGTGTTCCACCCAAGGTTCTAATAGCCTTAGGTGGAACATTATAAAATAAGTTGAATCCCAAATTCAAAAAAACAGCTTCATGGAAGACAAAGTAGTTATAGCAATAAAGAAATCTGCAAGAGATCTATTTAGAAAATATGGCTATAATAAAACCAGTGTTAATGAGCTGGCGAAAAATGCTTCCATAGCTAAAGCAACCTTCTATAAATATTTCGCAAGTAAAGAGTTGATTTTACACGAGGTTCTGATGGATTATATACAAGACAATGTATATGATATCTTGAACAAGAACGTAAATGAGAAAGATCTGGCTCTATTCCTTGCCAATACTATTTTGAGGGTGAGCCGTGTGACCTATACGGTTTGTAATGAGTTTGTAGGTTGGGAATTTATCCGCGAGTCGGTCAATGCCCAGGAATACCTTAAACTCCTTTCGGATGACCTTGAGTTTCTTTTGCTGCGCTCGTTTATGCAGAATGAAACCATTGCCAATATGATCCCCGAAGAACGATTGACCTTCCTTATTAAAACCTCTAAAAATATTGTGTTTTCCTTCGCGTTCACCGCAGTCTCCGAGGCTGATGTTCGTAAGAATTTTATTTCCTTCCAGAAAGAAATCCTGCCGTATCTGGTAGAAGCTACGCTTTTGGAGTCTAAGAGAGAGGCTTTAGATATTAGACAATAAGACAACTTTCGTTCGCTCTGCTAGCAGTGACAAAATTTTCTTAAAAGAAGAAACAGCTCAGAAGGTGATATAAATTTATGTTTGTATGGGGCGGGCTTATGCAATAAGGCCTACAGTATTGGAGCCTTTCCGGCGAGATGTTGAACAAAATCAAAAATCATTCTGCTATTAAATTTTTGCGTATTTTTGCGCCAATATGGGAAGAAGAATACCTCAGGAAAAGAAATTTATTACGGATGTTGAAATTATCGACATTGCGGAAGAGGGCAAGGGAGTTGCCAAGCATGATAATTTAGTGTTATTTATTGAGCGGGCAGTGCCTGGAGATGTTGTGGATGTTGAATTGATTCGCAAGAAGAAGAATTTTGCAGAGGGTAAGATTTCTGAGGTAAAAAAGGCTTCTGAATATAGGATAGATCCTTTCTGTTCTCATTTTGGAATATGTGGGGGGTGTAAATGGCAGCATATGACCTATGAATCTCAATTGAAATTCAAAGAACAGTATGTAGGAAATGCCCTGTCCAGAATCGGAAAAGTGGATGTTTCTGGAATGGAGCCTATTTTAGGTTCGGCTCAGACTGAATATTATAGAAATAAGCTTGAATATACTTTTTCCAATAAACGGTGGTTAACCAGTCTTGATGAGGTTGAACCGGGGGATTCTATGGATGCTTTGGGTTTCCACGTACCTGGTAGGTTTGATAAGATCTTGACCATTGATCATTGCTATCTACAGCAAGAACCTTCTAACGATATCAGGAACAGCATTTTTGAATTTGCTAAGGACAACTTTTTTTCATTCTATGACCTGAGAGACCATGAAGGGTCTCTTCGGAACTTAATCATCAGAACTTCTTCCACTGGTGAATTAATGGTAATCGTGGTTTTTGCTTATCCTGAAGAAGGACAGGTGGACTTATTGATGTCCTTTATTAAAGACAAATTTCCTGAAATCACCTCCTTATTATATATCATCAATCAAAAAAGGAATGATACCATTTTTGATCAGGATATCCATGTTTACTCAGGACGTGATTTTATCTATGAGGAAATGGAAGGGCTTAAATTTAAGGTTGGTCCTAAATCTTTCTATCAAACGAATTCTAGACAAGCATACGAATTATATAAGATTACCCGGGAATTTGCTGACCTCAAAGGCGATGAGCTGGTTTATGACCTATATACAGGAGCAGGAACTATTGCGAATTTTGTTGCTAGATCGGCGCGTGAGGTTGTAGGAGTGGAATATGTTCCCTCAGCTATTGAAGATGCTAAGATCAATTCGGAGACCAATGGAATCCATAACACCAAGTTTTATGCTGGTGACATGAAGGATGTGTTAACTGCTGATTTTATCAGGGAACATGGCAAGCCGGATGTAGTCATCACAGATCCTCCACGAGCGGGCATGCATGCGGACGTCGTGGATAGGATATTGGAAATGGAAAGTGATAAAGTAGTCTATGTAAGTTGTAATGCTGCAACTCAGGCACGTGATTTGGAAAGCTTAACGAGTAAGTATGAGGTGGTACGGATAAAACCGGTTGATATGTTCCCTCATACACAACATGTTGAGAATGTGGTATTGTTAAAATTGAAAAAATAAATGGATTTACAGGATCTATTAAATAAAGGACCCGAGGAAGAAGGAAAACCGGAGAAAGGACAGAGTCCATTAGTAAGCTTGAAGAAAGACTTGGATTTTTATAAAGAATCTATCCAAGAGGTTTCTGCTGAAATGATGGCAGAAGGCTATACCTTGTATCCTATTTTTGTCGCCCATCAATTGAAGGTTGATCTGGGTGAGATGATCTTAGACAGGGATGAGCTAAATACACAATGGAGCATTCAAGCAAGTTCATTAGAAGAATTTGTTGATCGTGGAATCATTAAGGAAGACAAGAAGGAATATTTCGAAAGGAATTTCAAGTCGGCAAATGATTTTATGTGTTTGTTTGTGGTGGTTCCTGAAGGGGCAAACTTTGTTTTCTATCCATATAATACATAGTGATTTAAAACTTTTTAACATTTCCTAGTCAAAAGTATTATTACCTTTAAAATTGGATGTATAATAAAGTAAAATATATTGCCCTACTATGTGCATTCCTTTTCCTGGCGCTAGCTGCACATGCCCAGGAACAGGATAACATAATTTCTGGATTGGTTCTGGAAAAGGGGACAAGCACTAGGATTAGTGATGCGAATGTGGTCAATCAGAGGACCAAACAGATCGTAAGGAGTAATTCTTACGGTGTTTTCAATATCGAAGTAAATGTTGGTGATACGATTTCCATCAGTAAAGTTGGATATGGACCGATAAAAACCAGGATTAACACCTTAGAAGATATTTTAGTGGATTTGCAGGCGGGGAACCGGATTGAGACAGTCGTTGTGACGCGTAGTACCAAGGAGATGGAGATGAAGGAGATGATGAACGACTACGAGAGCAAAGGAGTGTATAATGGTGGGCATAATAAATTTGGCACCTATGTCTCTAGTCCAGCAACCGCATTGTATAATCTCTTTGGTAAGGAAGCCAAAAATGCTAAGCGTTTTGAGAAGTTCATGAACCAAGAGCTTGAAGAGACTAAAGTTGACCGTATTTTCAATAAAACCATTGTTGCCAAGCTCACTCACCTGGATGGGGAGGAATTACAATCTTTTATGGATATCTATAGGCCGTCTTATGCTACAGCATCGCGCTGGGGTCAGTATGACCTGATGAATTACATTAATTCATCATTTAAGACTTGGAATGCTCAAGGACGCCCAAAATCACAACGTTTACCGAAGTTGGAAATTCCAGTTCAGGAAAAATAAGATACTGATAATTAATATGTTGCAACTTGCAAAAGCAATTAAAATGCTTTTGGCATTGGCTTTGCAAATACGTTGATTATAAATTGACAATAAATTATTTAGTATAAAAGATAAACAATTTGATTATGAAAATGAATAAAAGACTAGCGGTTTATGGATTGACAGTAGCTACATCAGCGATGTTATTTGCTAGCTGTTCAACAATTCAAAATAGTAGTAACACAACAAAAGGAGCCGTAATCGGTACTGCATCTGGTGGTGCTCTTGGAGCATTAATTGGTAGTAAAGCAGGTAACACAGCAGTAGGAGCGATCGCTGGAGCTGTAATCGGTGGAGCTGCAGGTACATTGATCGGTAAGAAAATGGACAAACAAGCAAAAGAGATCGAAAATACAGTAGCCGGTGCTGAAGTTGAGCAAGCTGGTGAAGGTATTTTGGTGAAATTTGACTCTGGTATTTTGTTTGATTTCAATAGTACAGCTTTGAAACCATCGGCGAAAGAAAACATTGCAAAATTAGTTGAGACCTTGAATAAAGAACCAGATACTGAAATCTTAGTATTAGGTCATACAGATAACATAGGTACATTAGAAGCAAACCAAAAAGTTTCTAATGGACGTGCAGCATCTGTAAAATCATTCGCAGTTTCTCAAGGTTTAGCAGGTAGCCGTATCAAAACAGAAGGTAAAAACTTCGCTGAGCCAATTGCATCAAACGATACTGAGGCAGGAAGAGCAGAAAACCGTCGTGTTGAGATCGTTATTGTTGCAAGTAAGAAAATGCAAGAAGAAGCTAAAAGAGAAGCAGGTCAATAAGACTGTTAATAATAATTTGAAAAGGGTGTCAAGAAAATTGACGCCCTTTTTTTATGGGTTTCTGAAGTAATAATTGGAAGGGTTAGCGCGAAATTTTAGTTAAATTTTCCTCAACTGCTGACAAACTGTCATTTGTTTAATAGATAATTACTAACTTTGTAGTCTTTGAAAATTGACTATGTTAGAGTTATCGCATACAACAAAAACGCATGATGAATCTCGTCAAGGCGAGGCTTTAGATATGCTGCCTACAGGGAAATCCACTGGGCGTAAATTATATATAGAAAGTTACGGGTGTCAGATGAATTTTTCTGACAGTGAGATTGTAGCATCCATCTTAATGGATAAGGGTTTTGAGACAACGAAGGATTTTAAAGATGCCGATGTCGTATTTATCAATACCTGTTCGATCCGTGAGAATGCTGAACAGCGAGTGAGAAACAGATTGAAGGAGTTTGAATCAGCTAAAGCTAAGAACCCAGGGATGGTTGTCGGTGTGTTAGGCTGTATGGCGGAGCGTTTGAAGGCTAAATTCTTGGAAGAGGAGAAGTTGGTGGATGTTGTTGTTGGGCCTGATGCATATCGTGATCTTCCTAATTTGATCGAAAAGGTTGATGAAGGAGGTCGTGCTGTGAATGTATTGCTTTCTAGAGAGGAAACTTATGCAGATATCAGTCCGGTTCGTCTAAACTCGAATGGTATTTCGGCCTTCATTTCCATTATGCGTGGATGTGACAATATGTGTTCGTTCTGTGTAGTTCCATTTACCAGAGGTAGAGAAAGAAGTCGTGATGTTGTCTCTATTGTAAAAGAAGCGCAGGACTTATTTAATGCTGGCTACAAGGAAGTGACCTTATTGGGACAGAATGTAGACTCCTATAAATATACTCCAGCAGTGGCAGAAGGTGAAGAGGCTAAGCCTACTGTAAACTTCGCACAATTATTGGAATTGGTTGCTCAAGTAAGCCCTGAATTAAGAATCAGGTTCTCTACCTCGCATCCTAAAGATATTACAGATGAAGTATTGTACACTATGGCAAAGTACGAGAACATCTGTAATTATATCCATTTACCGGTACAGTCTGGAAACAGCAGAGTATTGGAGTTGATGAACAGAACCTATGATCGCGAGTGGTATATTAACAGGGTTGATGCCATTCGTCGTATTATTCCGGAATGTGGAATTTCTACAGATGTAATCACTGGTTTCTGTACAGAAACTGAGGAAGAGCATCAAGAAACTCTTTCCATGATGAAATATGTAAAATATGATTACGCCTATATGTTTGCATATTCAGAACGTCCAGGTACATTAGCAGCTAAGCGCTATGAGGACGATATTCCTGAGGAAGTTAAAAAACGCAGGTTGACTGAGGTTGTAGATTTACAACGTGAGCATAGCTTATATAGAATTGAGAAATTTGTAGGAAAAGTACATAAAGTATTAATCGAAGGTACTTCCAAGCGTTCTGATAAAGATTTCTGTGGAAGAAACGATCAAAATACCATGGTTGTATTTCCGGTTGATGAGCGCTTTAAAGTTGGCGATTATGTCAATGTACTGGGCGAAAGCTGTACATCTGCAACATTGATCGGTAAAATAGTTGATTAATATCAAACACTAAAAATTAATAATGGATCATCAAGATATTAAGAGCAGGTTTGGGATTATTGGGAATTCTCCATTACTAAATCGTGCGATCGATATTGCACGTCAGGTAGCACCTACCGATATCTCGGTTTTGATTCAAGGTGAAAGTGGTTCTGGTAAAGAAGTGTTTTCACATATCATCCATCAATTATCTGGACGCAAGCATGGTCCGTTTATCGCGGTAAACTGTGGTGCGATTCCAGAGGGAACTATTGATTCAGAATTGTTTGGCCATGAGAAAGGATCCTTTACAGGAGCTCATGAAGCAAGGAAAGGATATTTCGAAGTTGTTGATGGTGGTACCATTTTCTTGGATGAGGTTGGTGAATTACCGTTAGGTACCCAAGCGCGTTTGTTAAGGGTATTGGAGTCAGGAGAATATATCCGTGTTGGATCATCTAAGGTTCAAAAAACCAATGTTCGCGTAGTTGCTGCGACGAATGTTGATGTTTATGAAGCGGTAAAGAAGGGGAAATTTAGGGAAGATCTATACTATAGATTGAACACTGTTCCATTGCGCATTCCAGCATTGCGGGAGCGTAAGGAAGATATTGTCCTTTTATTTAGAAAGTTCGTGGTGGATTTTTCAGATAAATATCGCTCTCCAGGTATTCAGCTTACTGAGGATGCGCAAGAAATGTTGCGTAACTATAGTTGGCCAGGAAATGTGAGGCAATTAAAGAATATTGCGGAGCAGATTGCCGTTCTGGAGAAGGAAAGGTTGGTCAATGCCCAGATTTTGAGTCATTATCTTCCTGTAGAAACCCAAAGTACTACTTTGCCGATGCCTTTAAAGGACCAGTCGAAGGAGAATTACTCAGAAAGAGATCTGTTGTACAAGGTTCTATTTGATATGAAGAAGGATATGGTGGATCTGAAGAAGTTGGTGGTTGAGTTGATGCAGAAAGGTTTTAATCAAGGGACGATGGATCAAAACTCTCCATATATCAATCAATTATATCAGGAGATTAGACCAAGTTCTGCGGCAATTGGAAATGAAGACTATCCGGTCAATCCAAATCCAACAATTACCATCCATAATCCAAATCAACCGAACGGGAATGCGAATGATTATTTGTATGATACCCAAGACGTGGAAGAGGTAGAAGAATCATTATCTTTACTTGATAAGGAGTCTGATTTGATCAAGAAAGCCCTCAAGAAGCATAAAGGCAAACGTAAAGCAGCGGCACAGGAGCTAGGTATTTCTGAGCGTACTCTTTATAGGAAGATTAAGGATTTGAACTTAGATTAATATGTCCAATTTTAAGAATAAAGGCAATTTCATTACATTTATTATTGCTGCTATAGTAATATTTACATTTAATGGTTGCGGAGTTAAATATAGTTTGAGTGGAGGGTCAATTCCCGAGAACATGAAAACCTATTCGGTGGAGATATTTGAGAATATTTCGCCATTTGTATCTGCTACTTTGAGCCAGACCTTTACGGAAGGGTTGAAAGAGCGTATCAGGACCCAGTCTAAGCTAAGTCAAGTGAACCAAGATGGAGATGCAATCTTTTCCGGGGTGATCACCAACTATGCCATTACCCCTGCGGCAATTGAAGCTGGAACGGATTTGGCAGCTTTGAACCGACTTTCAATTACTGTTAAGGTGAAATACGTGAATAGGAAGGATGAGACAGGGGAAAGCGACTTTGAAGAATCTTTTACGCAATTCAAGGAGTTTAGAGGGCAAGTAAATAACCAGGAGATGACCTTGAACCAAGAGATTGTTAAGATGTTGACTGAAGATGTATTTAACCGCGCATTTAATAACTGGTAAAACAAGAGCCTTTGAATCACATGGATCAAGTATATATTTTTAGAAAAGCACTGGAAAACCCAATGGAAGTTAGTGTTGCTGATTTTGAGCAACTCCTGACTAAGTATCCATATTCCCAGCCTATAATATATGCCTTTGAACGGAAGAAGTTTTTGGAAGGACAAAGCATTGATAAGCAGCGGACTCTGATCTATGCCAACAATCCATTCTGGTTGCGTGATTATCTTCAAAAACCCGTAGAGGTTATCCCAGAGCTTGAAGTCGATTCTGATGAATATATAGCATATGAAGAGTTGGAAGGAGAGGAGCAGGTTGAGGAAACGGAGGTAGAGGCAGTTGATGTGGTGAGTATCCCTGATGTCGAAGAAACTATTGAGGAGCCAGCAAATGACCTTGACGGAGTTGAAGAGGAGTTAATTGAGCAGGAAGAAGATGAATCTGAATCAACAGAGGAGGAGCCCGCTTTTGAATTTGCTGCTGGATATGATATAGAAAGGGAATATTCAGGAGAAGAAGGAACAGCATTAGAAGTAGAAGAGCCAGTTTCATCTGAATCTGGAGAAATTATCACCACAAAGGAAGAAGAAAATAAAAGGAGCCCAGAAGAAGATATCAGTCTGTACAATGATGAATTGATGCCCTATAGTTTTAGGTGGTGGTTGTATAAGACAAGATTGGAACATGCAGATACCTATCAACCTTTTTCATCGCCAGTTTTACCGAAGCAACAAAAAGGGCAGTTTGATCCTAAAAAATTAGATGAAGCTATATTGGATCAGCAGATTAGGGAGAATATCTTCCATTTGCAGGATCCATCAGATAAACTCAGCGATAAGCATAGAAAAGAAACGGTAGAGTTTAAGTCCACAGAGAAGATGGATGAGGTGATTGAGAAATTCATTCGTGAAGAGCCTCAGATCCAGCCTCCAAAGGCGGAAACCATCAATACGGAAAATAAGGCTCGTAGCAGTTCTGAGGACCAATTACAGGTTGTAACAGAGACCCTAGCGAACATTTATGAGACACAAGGGATGTACGAAAAAGCGATCATGGTATTTAGAAAATTAATTTCGGAGAATCCAGAAAAAAAATCGTACTTTGCGACCCGAATTAAAGAGATTGAACAAAAGTTATAATTGAAATATAGAAATGGACGTATTATTTATTATCCTAATTATTCTAGCAAGCTTATTATTAGCGTTTTTTGTATTGATTCAGAACCCTAAAGGGGGTGGTTTATCCTCAGGATTTTCTGGTGGCGCTAATTTAATTGGTGTGCAACGCACAGGTGATATTTTAGAAAAAGGAACTTGGATTTTTGCGATTGCCTTAATGGTTTTTTGTATTGCAATAAATATTATTGGTCCATCATCATCAAACAGAGGTGGTTTGGGAGATCAAATTGAGGCGCCAGTTACAGCCCCTAACTTGAATCTTAATCCTACGGCGACTCCTGCAACAGGAGCACCAACAGGAACGACTCAAACTCCAGCTCCTACTGATACGACGAAGTAATCAAGCTGAATAGCTAAAGAAATAGAACCCTGTCTAGAATTAGGCGGGGTTTCTTGTTTTCAAGCTTTTAGGGTTGGATTCGGTAATTGGTGTCATGATGACATTAAGATGATG
Organism: Sphingobacterium sp. BS-2; assembly: GCF_046161205.1. Lineage (NCBI taxonomy): Bacteria > Pseudomonadati > Bacteroidota > Sphingobacteriia > Sphingobacteriales > Sphingobacteriaceae > Sphingobacterium > Sphingobacterium sp. BS-2. The sequence continues at coordinate 203,236 of NZ_JBIXGO010000021.1, read as the reverse complement.
GTTAACTGACATGAAAAATGACAGTTAATGCAAAAATGGCAAAATATTCTGCTTAATTTCAATTGGCATAGTTAGTGATGCCTTTGAGTTACGTAATCTTAAAAAAAAATAAAAATTGATATACAATTATGGCATTAAGTATTAAACCTATCGGAGACAGAATCGTAGTTGAACCTGCTCCAGCAGAAGAAAAGACAGCATCAGGTATCTATATTCCTGATACAGCGAAAGAAAAACCATCCCAAGGAACAGTTGTAGCTGTTGGAGCTGGCAAGCCTGAAGAACCATTAACTGTAAAAGTAGGCGATAAAGTATTATACGGGAAATATTCAGGAACAGAGATTACCTATGAGGGTAAGGAATATTTAATTATGCGTGAGGCTGATATTTACGCAGTACTGTAATTAAAAATCAACGATAAATATTAAAAACACAGTAGGTTTTGGGTTTGAGATCTATTGAAAAACCTAATTCCTAAGATTCAATTTCATATAAAAATGGCAAAACAAGTAAAATATAATGTAGAAGCGCGTGACGCCCTGAAAAAAGGTGTTGACACACTTGCAAATGCAGTAAAAGTTACCTTAGGTCCAAAAGGTCGTAACGTAATCATTGAGAAGAAATTTGGTTCTCCAGCAATCACTAAAGATGGTGTTTCAGTTGCGAAAGAAATCGAATTGAAAGATGCTTTAGAAAATATGGGAGCACAAATGGTTAAAGAAGTTGCATCTAAGACTGCTGACCAAGCGGGTGACGGAACAACTACTGCTACTGTTTTAGCTCAAGCTATCGTAGCTCCAGGTATTAAGTCTGTAGCTGCTGGTGCAAATCCAATGGATTTAAAACGTGGTATTGACAAAGCTGTTGCTGCCGTTGTTGAGAACTTAAAATCTCAATCGCAAGTAGTAGGAGCTGACAATAATAAAATCAAACAAGTTGCTTCAATTTCTGCAAACAATGATGAGATTATCGGTTCATTGATCGCTGAAGCAATGGAAAAAGTTGGAAACGACGGAGTAATCACTGTTGAAGAAGCAAAAGGTACTGAGACTGAAGTAAAAACAGTTGAAGGTATGCAATTTGACAGAGGGTATTTATCTCCATATTTCGTAACTAACTCGGATAAAATGGAAGCGGAATTAGAAAGCCCTTACATTTTGATCTACGACAAGAAAATCAGCAACATGAAAGAATTGTTGCCAATCTTGGAAAAACAAGTTCAAACTGGAAAACCATTATTGATCATTGCAGAAGATCTAGACGGAGAAGCTTTAGCTACATTAGTAGTGAACAAAATCCGTGGTTCACTGAAAGTTGCTGCTGTTAAGGCGCCAGGATTCGGTGACCGTCGTAAAGCAATGTTAGAAGATATCGCAATCTTAACTGGTGGTACAGTAATTTCTGAAGAGAGAGGTTTCAAATTGGAAAATGCTGAATTATCTTATTTAGGACAAGCTGAGAAAGTAGTTGTTGATAAAGACAACACAACTATTATCAATGGTGCTGGAAATGTTGAAGACATTAAAGCGCGTGTTGCACAAATCCGTTCACAAATTGAAACTACAACTTCTGATTACGATCGCGAGAAATTGCAAGAGCGTCTAGCGAAATTATCGGGTGGTGTTGCTGTTCTTTACGTTGGTGCTGCTTCGGAAGTAGAGATGAAAGAAAAGAAAGACCGCGTTGATGATGCACTTCATGCAACTCGTGCTGCAGTGGAAGAAGGAATCGTTGCAGGTGGTGGTGTAGCTTTCATCCGCTCGACAGAAGCTTTGGTTAACTTAAAAGGTGAAAACGAAGATGAGCAAATCGGTATCGATATCATCAAACGTGCTATTGAAGAGCCATTGCGTCAAATCTGTGCAAACGCAGGTATTGAAGGAGCTGTAATCGTTCAAAAAGTGAAAGAAGGAACAGCGGATTATGGATACAATGCTCGTACAGACAAGTTTGAGAACTTGATCTCTGCAGGTGTTATCGATCCTACAAAAGTATCACGTGTGGCTTTAGAGAATGCTGCTTCAGTAGCTTCTATGTTATTGACTACAGAGTGTGTACTTGCTGATGAACCAGAAGAAAACCCAGTAGGTGCTGGCGGTCCTCCAATGGGCGGTGGCATGGGTGGAATGATGTAATCATCATCCCTTAGATATAAAAGAGCTTTCCAATTCGGGAAGCTCTTTTTTGTTTTATACAAACGATTATTACCGATTTCAAAGCTGCATTATTTGTATATTAGAATTTGTGCAATCACAATTTAATATGTATGGAAACTTATAATATCATCGCTCTCATAATCGTCTTTGCAATAGGTATCGGGCTAGGGATTTATATCTGGCGGAAAGTGGGCAATAAAAAGGTGGTCAATAAGGTGATTCCAGATGATGTTGAAATTCGAGATGTGCTTAGTGAAAAGGTTAATTTTTTCAAGCAATTGAATCATAACGAACAGGATAAGTTTATTAAAAGGGTATCTTATTTTTTGGCTACGACAAAGATATCTCCTGAAAAAGGAGCTGTTATCAATGATGAGCACAGGATTTTGATCGCTGCGAGTGCAACTATTCCACTCTTTCATTTTGAAAACTGGTCTTATGAAAATTTGGATGAAGTGCTTGTATATCCGGGCACCTTCAGTGAAAAATATGATATTGAGGATGAAAAAAGGAATATTCTTGGGATGGTCGGAGATGGTGCCATGCACAGGAAGATGATCTTATCGCTCTCTGCTTTGATGGCCGGCTTCAATCAAAACAGTGAAAGTAATACTGCCATCCATGAATTTGTCCACCTGATCGATAAAGCGGATGGAGAGGTTGATGGGATTCCAGAATATTTGATTCCTAAAAGTTTGATTCATCCTTGGTTGGAGGAGATTCAAGCGACCATTTCAGCCATCAGGAGGGATAAGTCGGATATTCGGGATTATGCCGCAACTAATCCTGCAGAATTCTTGGCTGTTGTATCGGAATATTTTTTTCAGAAACCGAAAATGTTGGAATCCGATCATCCAGAGTTATATGCTATGTTGAATGAAATCTACAACGGAAATAAAGAAGAATAATACTAAACATTTTTTATTAATGAGCTGTTGTTTAGTAGGATAGGTAATGCAATGTCGTTTTAAAACATAAACAATAAATTTTAAATATTATGGAATACAGGTATATAGGAGACAGCGAAATCAATGCTTCAGTGATTACTTTTGGTGCATGGGCAGCAGGAGGATGGATGTGGGGATCGACAGATCGAAAAGATGCTATTGAAGCTATTGTCGCTGCTTACGAAGTTGGTGTGACTACTATTGATACTGCTCCTATTTATGGACAAGGTACAAGTGAAGAAATTGTTGGGGAAGCATTGAAGGACATCCCTAGGGATAAAACTCAAATTTTGACCAAGTTTGGGATGCGTTGGGATATTGCCGAAGGTGATTTTGCTTTTCATAGCAAGATGAACAATGGTGAGGACATTGAAATCTATAAATTTGCTGGTAAGGACAGTATAATTTATGAATGTGAGCAGAGTTTAAAAAGACTTGGAACGGATTATATTGATCTATATCAGATCCATTGGCCAGATTCTACGACCCCACTGGATGAAACCTTTGAAGCGGTTGCCCAATTGATTGAACAAGGAAAAATTAGATATGCAGGTGTGTGTAACTATAATGCACAGTTAATGGCTGAAGCAGAGAAGACATTACCACTGGTGTCGAACCAGATCCCTTTTAGTATGGTGAACAGAGCAGTCGAGGAAGAAACTATTCCATACTGTATCAAACATAATAAGGCCGTGCTAGCTTACAGCCCTTTGGAAAGAGGTCTTTTGACCGGAAAGATCCATGTAGGTCATCAATTCCAAGAAGGTGACCATAGAGCTAAGCATCCGCATTTTCAACCTGATTTCATTGAGAAAACAGATATCCTATTGGAGCGAATAAAACCTCTCGCAGATGATAAAGGGGTTACTTTAGCGCAATTGGTGCTAAGATGGACAGTGGAGAGACCTGGTATAACGATTATTGCATTGGCTGGGGCAAGAAATGCTCATCAATCTGTTCAAAATGCTAAGGCAATGGAATTTAACCTGACCCAAGAGGAGTTAGATTTCATGAATGCCGTAGTAGACGCATTTTAATCTAAAAAAATAAAAAACTGAACGTTATTTTCCATGATAACGTTCAGTTTTTAACTGATATCTTTTAATACAATAATTTTATTTTCTGGACTGAATTCGAAGATAGATTTTCCCTTTAGGCTAATGCTGTCTCCAATATTCAATTCTGGCGAAAGATCTTTAGATAGTTTGGCCGTATAATCAATATTGATTTCGCTGTGATTTTCGAAATGTTCAATGGAAGTGATCTTTTGATGGCGTTCCGAAAAAATGGATTTGGCTTGTTCCGCCTGATTAATAAATTCTTGCTTGCCCAGAAGAGAATCAGTTACATTGCCATTTGAGATGTTTTCGAAAAGGAGTTGCTCGTCCAGATTCCTAGCCATCATCTCGGTATTGAAACTGTTATAACCGTCAATGTAGTTTTTGATTATTTCTTCCCTGATTTTCATGTTGGATTTTCGAATTAGTGTTTGAATTAAAGATAAGAGAATTCTACTTTAATATAGGTCATTTTAATGCTCGTTTTTATTGAATTGGATTCCAGTTAGTTGAAAAAAAGCTATATTATGAAAATGTTAACCTTTGAAAACTCAGAAAATAGCTATTATAAATGAAGTTTAACTTTCGTATTTTGCTATAGGAATTAGTGTTGATCAAAGCTTAACATATTGTTAGCATTAAAGGCAAATAGATGAGTTACGAAGAATTAGAGCAGTTATTTTATGCTGGGGAATTGGATTTGTGTATCAGCGAGGGGGAGGAATATTTATTGGATAATCCCAAGGATACGGATGTTCTTTTCCTGATGTCGATTGCACATCATGATAGAGCTTTAGAAGAAGGTCCAGATGAAGCATATAGAGTAATTCATAAGTATGTAATTCCATACTTGAAGCGTGTGTTAAATTATGAACCCAATAATCCAAGGGTGCTATATAATCTGTTAAATTATCAATTAGGCAATCAGTATGTTTTAGAGCAAATCGCTAGGCCAAATATTGATTTAACACAGAAAAACAAGTCTGAGCTGCTTGAATATGCAGAAAGGCTTAAGCAAGATCCATTAAACAAAGTTTTTGGATTGGAATTCGAAATCAAGATTTATGAGATCTTGAAAGAGGATGAAGCTCTATTGAAGGCTCTAAATGAAGCAATATCTTTTTTTGAAATTGAATTTGCAGAGAATAGGGAATTGAAAGACCGGAATATATCGATTTGCTGGATTAAGAAGATTTATTTTCTTGATCGAGATGGTGTAACCGAAAAATCGGCAATAGCAGAACAAATCGATAAGGGGATTTTTGATTTTGTAAGTCCTCAGGATATCGAATATTTAGATTTGGCTGAGATAGCTTTTGAAGCTAATGCATTAGATGTGGCTTTAAAAGTACTATTAAAGTTGATAAAAGGAGATAATCATGAACCGGAGGTGCTGGAGGGTTTTTTGAAGTGGCACCAAAGATTTAAAGAGCAGATCGAACTTGGTTATACCAATCCCGAAGTATTCTATTATCAATTGATTATTGAAAGGAATTATTTTGAAGCATTAGAAGTTCCTGAAGATTATTACTATCAACATGGATTGGAAATCTTAGGGAAATATCCCAATAATTTTGCGGCAAATCATTTCGTGGGTACCTATTTATATGAAATGGGCAATTTTGATGAAGCCTATTCTGTTTTGAAAGAAGGGGTAAGTATCCATCCTGATGTGACTACTTGGCGCAGAATGGTTGAATCTCAATTGTTGTCCACTGGGTTGGTTGAGCAAGAGGTTCCCGTGTTTTCAAGTTTGCCTAGAGACATCTACAACGAAGGGGTTAATTTGGATGACTTCCTGAAAAACATGGCTGAAGATGCCATAAAAGAGGCTTTGAGGACACTAGATGTTAAGCTTTATCAACAATCCTTTGATGCGTTTAGAAAGTATTTTGAAGATTTCGCTTACGAAAGTGACTTTTATGGTGATGAGCATTGCTGGGCGATGTGTTGTAATAATCTAGCGATCGTTTATACCGTATTAGGGAATTACCAAGCCGCTGTTTTAGCGATTGAAGAAGGGATGAAACATTCGGAGTTTCCTGAACTGCACCATACCTTGATAGATGCACTTTTAAAACAAGAAGATTTTCAAAAAACCCATAAAGCCTTAGAGGCTTATTTTAGCATTTATGATGAAAAAAGTGCTTCATTCTATAGGCATTTGCAGCATAAAGCAGATTTGGTGATTGTAAATCAAAAATTAGAACTGTCCTCTGATATCAAGTGGGATGCGGAGGAGTTGCTCTTTGAGATTTACGAACATTATAATGAGAACCCGGATATATCTGATTTTGACTTCAGAGACTTTGAGGCAGCTAAAAATACAGTTGAATCTATCTTATACCATGAGTTAGGAAATAATACAGCTCCAGAAAGAATAAATTATTATTCAATTATTGCTGAAAAGTATCCAGATGAAGCCAATCCACAATATAACTTAATGCAGGCGTTTAACGAGCTAGGGGATTATGACCAAGTGAATAAATCTGCAAGACTTTATCTAGAAAATAAAGCGTCTTTTTTATTGAATGATTTTGATAAAGCAAAAACTATCTATTTGATTGTAAAAAGCCATTATCTTTTGAGTCAATATAGGGAAGGGGCAGCCATGTTCAGTGATTATGATGAGTTTTGCTTAGCAACGTTAGAGTGTAATGAATATGTGCTGTGGCTTAGTTATGGAATCAAATTATATGATAAGCAGAATGACCTGAGTCAAGTGAATGGATTGGTGGATAGATTTCTTGAAATCTATAAGGTTGAGGAATGGGCTTATGATAACTTATCAGAAGAAATTTTATTGGCCAAAGCTCATGTGAATTACCAAAAAGGATACTTAAAGGACGCTCATAAAATTTTGGATTATATCTTGTCCTACGATGATCATAATGCAATTGCTGAACATTTTAAGCAGACTTGGAAAAAGCCAGGATTGTTGTCGAAGCTAGGGTTTTAAGGAGCGAAAAAAAATCGCTATGTTTTTTTGGTAAAGGTTTATTACACGAATTCTATTATGTGTAATATTGCTTGATTTTTGGAAAGAAATAATGTCTTGCAAAAGGCTTGTGCCGTTATGCACGCTTATTGAAATGCCAGAATTAACTATTAAAAAAAATATTTCCCTTATTGTACCTTGTTAATTATTCAATTATGAATAGTGAAAAGCTGTCGAAGGTTATCGACACGATGAGAATGCCCTTGATTTTCTTGGTGATAATTGCTCATTTGGCGCCATTTACCCAACCAGTCATTAAGTTAAATATTTCTCCCAATGACACTTATGTCTTGGTTTCGGAGATGTTTTCCCACCATATTGCGAAGTTTTCTGTCAGGTGTTACTTCTTGGTTTCAGGTTTTTATTTTTTTAAGAATTATTCTGGAGAGCTGATTCCTTTTTATAAAAAGCAGTTAAAAAGTAGGTTTAGAACAATCGTCAGTCCTTACTTCATTTGGATAATAATTACTTCAATTGTGATTTTTTCAAAGAATATGGTTTTTGTGAAGCTGGGAAAACCTATCGATGAGGATTTTGGAGTATTAATGAACTCGGGTTGGTATCATAATATTTGGGAAGTGCCCATTAATTTTCCTTTGTGGTATCTCCGAGACCTAATTTGTATGGTCCTTATTTCCCCTTTGATTGTATTTTATATTAAGTATTTCAAAGGCTTTGGTATTATTACCCTAGCTATTCTATATCTGGCTCTCATTGAGATTCCAATACCTGGATTAAGTATGACGGCTATATTTTTCTTTAGCTTAGGAGCCTATTTTTCTTTAGAAAAGAGAGATATGCTACAGCTGTTTTCGAAAATCAAAATCACTGCCTATGTGGTTACTTTGTTATTTCTTATTTTATCCTTGAAAACCAATGGTACAGATTATCATGAATATTTTTTGAGAGTATTTATTTTGACAGGAGTAATTTCAACGTTTAATTTATTTTCATTTCTCAATGGTAATTTTAAGGGGATGAATAGGTTAACTGGCTTCAGTTCCCTATCCTTTTTTATTTATGTAGCCCATGAGATCTATATTATAGCCTGGTTGAAGGGATTTTTCTTCAATCACCATTTATTTGTCGATGGTTGGGAAAGGTTTATTGCTTACTTTATTATTCCAATATTATGTGTTGCAGTGTGTGTTGTAATTTATTTTATTATGATGAAAGTTATGCCTAAGGTCTTTGTTTTCTTATTAGGAGGCAGGGTTCCAAATTATCACCGCATTGAATCGACTAAATCCCCAAAAATCTTTAAGGCTGGATAATTTTCAACGATAAGTTAGGTCTTATCTCATCTTTCCTGTTTAAGGATGTTTTCATAAATATTTTATTTATTGGTATATTTTTTTACCTTAATAAGTTAATAATAACTAAATAATTAAAAATAATTCATACTTTGGTAATGACTATTGTTTGTTATAAAAAAAATAAACAGACATGTCTGACTTGTGTGTCTAACAGCTCCTTATGAATAATTTTCTCTTAGGTCTCACCTATGAGGATTAATAAAAAACGTGAATCAGGTTTAACAATGCTAAATAATAAGCTGTCGAAAATAATCGACACAATGAGATTGCCCTTGATTTTTATGGTGGTTATTGCTCATTTAGTCCCTTTTACTCTTCCAGAAGTAAGTTTTGGTCTCAGTGGTAATAATATCTATACATTGATATCTGAATTATTCTCGCATCATGTTGCAAAATTGTCTGTGAGATGTTATTTCTTAATATCTGGTTATTATTTTTTTACTCATTATTCAAGAGATTTAAAATCCTTTTTGAAAAGGCAATACAAGAGCAGATTAAAAACTTTAGTGATTCCCTACCTGATTTGGAACATCATTACGGTGATTGCAATTCTTTCTAAGAATAAGATATTCGTTTTTATGGGATTGCAATATGATGAAATCTACCCTGGAATTATGAGTTCTAATCTATATAAGATATTATGGGAGGGTCCAGTGAATTTTCCTTTGTGGTTTATCAGGGATTTAATTTGCATGGTTCTGATCTCACCAATAATATTATATTTTATCAGATATTTTAAGCTCTTTGGAGTAATTCTACTAGGAGCTCTTTATGTATTTGTCATTGAACCTCCAGTCATTGGTTTTAGCATGACCGCAATATTCTTTTTTAGTCTGGGAGCTTATTTCTCTTTAGAAAAGCAAGATTTATTGAAGTTATTTGAAAAGATTAAGCTGATTTCATTTTTATTGATGCTGGTGTTTTTATTCCTTGCTTTAAAAAATAATGGAAATGAAAATCATGAATTTTATGTAAGAATATTTATTTTATTTGGTGTTATTTCAATTTTTAATCTCTTTTCGTTTTTAAATAATAGATATGTAATGATGAATAAATTGACAGGTTTTAGTTCCTTGTCTTTTTTTATTTATGTTATTCATGAAATATATATAATAAATTGGTTAAAAGGATTCTTTTTTAATTTGCCAAGCTATGAGTTGCTTTGGGTTAGATTTATAGTTTATGTATCAATTCCAATTATCTGTATGGGTATTTGTTCGATGTTATACTTTTTGTTGATGAGAATTATACCTAAAATTTTTGTTTTTAGTCTTGGAGGTCGCTTGCACAATTATCAAAAAATTATCGATAAGAAGGCAGGTGAAGTCAATAACTTGGAAAAAATAACAGTGGGTTAGCTAAATCTGGAAAAATAAAAAAGCGACAGGTCATTGTCGCTTTTTTATTGATGCAATTTCAAAATTTTCCTCAAGAGAATTTACCAATCGATATTTCTATTGTCGTCATCTTCTTGAATCCATTGTTCTTCCATGAAACCATTTTGATTCCGAGGATCAACTCTAGCCGAACCTGCTGCAATTCCTTCTTCGGTATATATTAAAGTAACCTCAACCTTAGGTTGCTTATATTCCTTTTTCATTTTAATTGTTTTAATAGCTGTGTGTATTCTATTATCACTAACAAATAGTTGGGTGACTATTGTAGAGTGTACAAATTTAATGCTATTGAACTTTCTCTTAAGTTGATTTTAGCTATTAAGTTTTAATTGTAGTGTATGGTCTACACTTATCACGTGATATTTTATCCCATTTAGTTAAATCAATTATTAAGAATTTACAAAATCTCATTAGCAATAAAATATTTTGAATAATTAAGTGTTAAAATGACGTTAATTAAAATTTTTACATATATTGCATTACGAAATGTGAAAATTTCATGAATCAACCATCTGGTTTGATCGATTATAAACTATCTAATTTACCAACAACAGAAATTCAAAATGCGAGGAAATTATGTCATAGGGATAGATTTTGGTACAGATTCCGTCCGCTCTATTTTGGTTAATGCTAATAGTGGAGAGGAAGTCTCTTCCGATGTGTTTTACTATCCAAGGTGGGCCAAAGGGCTTTACAATAATCCTGGAAAGAATCAATTTAGGCAACATCCCTCAGATTATATCGAAGGAATCAGCTCAACCATTAAGAGATGCCTAGAAAAGGCAGGTCCTGAAGTTGCTTCGGAAGTAGTCGCTATTTCTGTAGATACAACTGGGTCCACTCCAATTGCAGTCAATAAGGATGGCGTTCCGCTTTCCTTATTGCCGGAATTCGCTGAAAACCCTAATGCGATGTTTATCCTTTGGAAGGACCACACCGCTGTGGCCGAGGCAAAAGAGATAAACAACCATGCAGAAAAGTATGAAAATAACTACTTGAAATATGTTGGAGGGGTATATTCTTCAGAATGGTTCTGGTCTAAAATATTGCATATTTCTCGTGTAGATGAGGTTGTTAGAAGCCATGCCTATACTTGGATCGAGCATTGTGATTGGGTTCCATTCCTTTTGACTGGAGGGAATTCTGCTGATGAGATCAAGAGAGGGGTCTGTGCCGCAGGGCACAAAGGGCTTTGGGCAGAAGAATATCAGGGTTATCCCCCGAATGAGTTTTTTGAGGAATTGGATCCCATATTGAAAGGACATGTCGAGAAGTTAGGAGCTGAAACAGTTTGTTCATCTGAATCTGTTGGTACTTTATCAGAGGAATGGGCTGAAAAACTAGGGCTTAGCACGCAAGTAAAAGTTGGGGCTGGTGCTTTTGATTGTCATATGGGAGCCGTAGGAGGTGAAATTGAACCTTATTTCTTGAGTAAGGTAATGGGGACATCGACCTGTGATATCTTGGTAGTACCTGGTGAACTTGATTTTACTGTTGAAGGGATATGCGGGCAAGTGAATGGTTCGGTCATTCCAAAAATGATAGGCTTAGAAGCAGGGCAATCTGCTTTTGGAGATGCTTATGCTTGGTTCAAAGATCTATTGATGTGGCCATTGATAGAAATTTTTGGAAAAGACAATGAACAAGTGAAGCTTGCGGAAAAGAAGATTATCCCAATGCTTAGCGAAAAGGCGAGTTTGATTACGCCAGCCCTTTCCCAACCTTTGGCAATTGACTGGTTAAACGGCAGAAGAACTCCTTACGCCAATCAAAATCTGAAATCTGCATTCTTTGATTTGAATCTATCCACTGATGTGATTTTATTGTTTCGTGCAGTGGTAGAATCCACCTGTTTTGGAGCAAAGAAAATTGTGGAATGCTTTGTTGATCAGCAAATTCCAGTGAAAGGAATAATCGCTTTGGGTGGAGTAGCGAAGAAATCTCCATTCGTTATGCAAATGATGGCCGATATCATCAACATGCCAATTAAAGTTCATAAATCTGAACAAACTTGTGCATTAGGAGCTGCCATGTTTGCCGCAGTGGTAGGAGGCATCTATCAAACCGTAGAAGAAGCGATGGAGAAAATGGGACAAGGATTTGATGTGGAATACCAACCTAATCCTGATTTTGCTCCTATCTATGCAGAACGATATAAAAAATATAGCCAACTATCTGATTTACTAGAAAATAACCTATACCATGTATAACAGAATTAAACAGGAAGCATACGATGCAAACATGGAATTACCCAAACTGGGCTTGGTTCTATTTACATTTGGTAATGTTAGTGTCGTAGATAGGGAAAATAAAGTCTTTGCTATCAAGCCAAGCGGTGTGCCATACGAAGACCTAAAACCTTCAGATATGGTCATAGTCGACTTTGATTCAAACATAATTGAAGGCGATCTTCGACCATCTTCAGATACCAAAACCCATGCAGTTCTTTATAAAGAATGGGAAGGCATTGGGTCAATTGTTCACACGCATTCCACCTATGGAACCGCCTGGGCGCAAAGCAATAGAGACATTCCAATTTATGGAACAACCCATGCAGACCATCTTACAAAGGACATTCCATGTGCTCCGCCGATGCACGATGACATGATAAAGGGGAATTACGAATATCAAACTGGATATCAGATTGTTGATCATTTCAGGGATTGCCATTTAGATTATAAGGAAGTGGAAATGATGTTGGTGGGTAATCATGCGCCATTCTGTTGGGGAAAGGACGGGAAAAAAGCAGTTTACAATGCCGCGGTATTGGAGTATGTAGCAAAGATGGCCTTCTTAACCGAACAGATTAACCCTGAAGTGCATCGGATGAAAGATTCATTAATTAACAAGCATTATGAAAGAAAGCATGGAAAAGATGCTTACTATGGACAATAAATCATCAATAACCCTAAAAAATAATTACATGTCTACCTTAAAAAATTTAGAAGTTTGGTTCATAACTGGAAGTCAAGATTTGTACGGAGAAGAAACCCTAAAACAAGCCGCAAATCATTCCAAAGAAATAGCAGCCTACTTTAATGATCATTCAAATATACCGGTTAAAGTAGTTTTTAAGCCAATTGTTAGGAATTCTGAGGAAATCTTCGCTACAATTTCTGAAGCGAATACCGAGAAGGATTGTATCGGAATCATCACCTGGATGCATACATTTTCACCTGCAAAAATGTGGATTCGAGGTCTGCAAGCCTTGCAAAAACCGCTTTTGCATTTACATACGCAATACAATCGCGATATCCCTTGGGATGCGATTGATATGGATTTCATGAACCTTAATCAAAGTGCTCATGGCGATAGAGAATTTGGTTTCATTGTATCTAGAATGCGTATTGGTAGAAAAGTCGTTACAGGTCATTGGCAAGATGAAGAGGTTATTTCGCAAATCAATGTTTGGTGCAGGGCGGCTGCAGCATGGCATGATTGGCAAGGAGCTAAATTTGTCCGTTTTGGAGATAATATGCGATATGTTGCCGTAACGGAAGGTGATAAAGTGGAGGCCGAGATTAAATTCGGATTCTCCGTGAATACACATGGAATTGGGGATTTGGTCGCTGAAATTGATCAGGTATCCGAGAGTGCAGTTAATGATCTTGTAAAAGAATATGAGCAATCCTATATTCTTGCTGAGGATGTTATGGAAAATGGTATAAACAGAAAACAAGTCGTGGAGGCCGCAAGAATTGAACTTGGATTACGATCATTTTTAGAAAAAGGAAATTACAAAGGTTTTACAGATACTTTTGAAGATTTGCATGGCATGGTACAATTGCCAGGTTTGGCTGTACAACGTTTGATGCAGGATGGATATGGTTTCGCTGGTGAAGGTGACTGGAAAACTCCTGCAATGGTAAGGGCATGTAAAGTGATGGCAACGGGTTATGAGGGGGCAAATGCTTTCATGGAAGATTATACTTACCATTTCGATCCAAAGAATGAAATGGTCCTGGGTTCACATATGTTGGAAGTAGATGCTTCTTTAGCTGCAGAAAAACCGAGGTTGGAGGTTCACCCATTAGGAATTGGAGGCAAATCCGATCCAGCTCGTTTAGTATTTAATTCCAAAGGCGGAAAAGCCTTGAATGCTGCCCTTGTGGACATGGGCGATCGTTTCAGATTGGTTGTAAATACAGTAAAAGGAGTGGAAATCAAAGAAAATCTTCCAAATCTGCCTGTAGCTCGTGTATTATGGCAGCCGGAACCAGATATGAAGACAGCCTGTACGGCTTGGATTTACGCAGGAGGGGCCCACCATACTGTTTACAGCCAGAATTTAACGACAGAATACTTGGCAGATTTTTCCAGAATAGCTGGATTAGAATTAATCATAATTGATGAGTCAACCAATCTCAAAGATTTTGAAAATAACTTAAAATGGAGTGAGGCGTTTTTCAAACTTCAATAATCAACAATAACCAAAAATAAACCTTAAAATCATGGAAAAATTCGCAACAATTGACTACGTCATATTCTTGATTTACTTTATCGTAGTCTCAGGTTATGGATATTGGATTTATAGAAGGCAGAAGTCAGCAAGTGAAAGCAGTAAAGATTATTTCTTAGCAGAAGGATCCTTGACTTGGTGGGCTATTGGGGCCAGCTTAATTGCCTCCAATATCTCGGCAGAACAATTTATCGGCATGAGTGGGAACGGCTTTACGGTAGGTATTGCAGTTGCTGCCTATGAGTGGATTGCTGCCATAGCGTTGATTATTGTTGCGGTATGGTTTATTCCGGTCTATCTGAAGAATAAAATATTTACCATGCCTCAGTTCTTGAAGCAGCGGTATAATGAAACAACAGCCCTTATCATGGCCATCTTCTGGCTATTCCTCTATGTATTCGTCAATCTGACCTCCATTTTATACTTAGGAGCATTAGCGATCAGCAATTTAGGCGGTGGTGAGAATTTCCATATCATTATGCTTGCACTTGCGGTGTTTTCAGTAATTATCACTCTAGGAGGCATGAAAGTTATTGGATTCACGGATGTGATCCAAGTTGTAGTTTTAATTATTGGAGGCTTGGCAACCACTTATGTAGCATTAACCTTGGTGTCCGATCATTTTGGCTTAGGAAAGGATGCCTTAGCGGGCTTTAAACAATTGATGGTGGATTCACCCAAGCATTTTAACTTGATTGTGGATAAACCTACAGAACAGAGCACGCAAGAGGAAATCAATAAGTATCTCATGTTACCGGGTATAGGCATGTACCTTGCGGGAATATGGATTGTCAATCTAAATTATTGGGGTTGTAATCAATATATAACGCAACGCGCTTTGGGAGCAGATTTAAAGACTGCGAGGACAGGTATCTTATTTGCAGGATTCTTGAAATTACTGATGCCTATCATCGTGATGCTTCCTGGGATTGCAGCCTATGTACTCTATAAAAATGGAGCATTACAAGAAGAGATGGCTCCAGGAGGGAATTTCAATGCTGACAATGCCTACTCGGCAATCTTAGGATTCCTTCCTAATGGCATGAAAGGTCTTTCCTTGGCAGCTCTTACAGCGGCAATTGTGGCCTCATTGGCTGGAAAGGCTAATAGTATTGCGACCATCTTTACCATGGATATTTACAATAAATACATGGATAAGAATGCTTCGGAAAAGAAATTGATTAAAGTAGGTAAGATCACAATTGTTGTCTCCATCATTGTTTCATTATTATTTACCTGGGATGATCTTTTAGGAATAGGAGGCGCAGGTGGATTTACCTTTATACAAAAATATACAGGCTTTATCTCTCCAGGAGTTTTCGCCATGTTCTTATTGGGAATGTTTTGGAAAAGAACAACCGGTTCGGCGGCTATTGCAGGTTTGATTACTGGATTCGTTTTGTCTGTGGTTTTCAACAACTATGCCCCGGCATGGTTCGGCCATGAAACCTTTCTATATACAGCATATCCAAACGCACAAGGTAACTATGAAATACCTTTCCAGATCTGTATGGGACTAGCTTTCCTATTTACCATGATTGTGATGGTTTCCATCAGTTTATTGGGACCTAAAATTAATCCTAAAGGTTTGGAGCTGGACAGAAGAATGTTCAAGCTGGAGCCTTCTGTAACCGTTATGGTGGTAGTTACTATCCTTCTTGTAGGAGCTTTATACGTTAAGTTTTGGTAAACTAAAAAATTAAATCATTATGCTATCGTTATTTTCAAATACCAAGTTCTGGATCCTGAGTTTATTTCTTTCCATTTTTAGTTTAAGTGAAACTAAGGCACAATCACAACTAGAAAGTCCAGATGGAAGGATTAAAGTTGAAGTCCAATTGAATGAGAAAGGAGAACCCTCCTATGCTGTTAAATTTGAAAATAAGGTAGTTTTAGGAAGTTCAAAATTGGGATTGATGGTAGGCGATGAATCTTTTTCTTCTGGCTTATCACTTGTAAATAAATCCAAAGTAAATACAATTAATAAATCTTATGAGAGCATAAATGCCAAACGAAGGCTCAATGAATATCAAGCAAATGAGCAGTTGATCAGTTATGTTAACAAACAAAAACTTAAGTTCAATATCCGTTTCCAAGTTTCCAATGATGGTTTGGCATTTCGTTACGAAATCCCCCAAATAGATCATGAAAAAAGGTTGCTAAAAGCAGAAAGAAGTTCCTTTAAGTTTCCTAAGACTGCAATTGCATGGTTACAGCCCATGGCTATTGCAAAATCTGGCTGGGAGCAGACAAACCCATCCTATGAGGAACATTATTATCAGGAAATAAAAGTAGGTTCCCCTGAACCTACCCATACCGGTTGGGTATACCCGGCACTTTTTAAAGTTGGAAATACTTATGCCCTAATTTCCGAATCTGGTTTGGAACCAAATCATGCTGCCAGCAGGTTAGACCCTCAGTCCGAAAATGCAGAGTATAAGATTGCCTATGCAGGGATTAAGGAAACCATTATGAACAAAGAATTGGAAACTGTTGTTGAAGGCGATTTCCACAGTCCATGGCGTTTAATTGCCGTAGGGACATTGGGCACTATAGTGGAGTCCACATTGGGTTTAGACCTTGTAGATCCTACGATACAGATCGACCAAAGTTTTATTAAGCCTGGGAAGTCTTCCTGGAGCTGGATTAATAGCAAAGACGAGTATATCATTTATGATGAGCAGAAGAAATATATTGATTTTGCTGCTGATATGAATTGGCAATATTGTTTGATCGATGTGAATTGGGATAGAAATATTGGCTATGAAAAAATTCAGGAATTGGCCGATTACGCCAAAGAGAAGAATGTAGGTTTGATTTTGTGGTATAACTCTGCTGGAGATTGGAATACTGTGGGCTATACCCCCAAAAATAAATTATTAACCTCTGAAGCTCGAAGAAAGGAGTTTGCAAAACTTCAAGAAATGGGAATCAAAGGAGTGAAAATTGATTTTTTCGGTGGTGATGGAAAATCAGTCATTGCTTATTACCACGAGATCCTTCGCGATGCTGCAGAGCACAAACTATTAGTGAATTTCCATGGAGCTACCTTGCCAAGAGGCTGGTCAAAAATGTACCCTCACCTAATGACGGTCGAGGCAGTGCGTGGTTTTGAAACCGTGACATTTACTCAGGACGATGCCGATAGGCAGGCCGAGATTTGTGCCACATTGCCATTTACTAGGAATGTTTTCGATCCTATGGATTATACCCCCATGAATCTTTATAAAGTTAGCTCGAATGTAAAGAGAAAAACTACTTCTTCCTTTGAGCTGGCGACTTCTATTTTGTTTTTGTCGGGCATCCAGCATTTTGCAGAATCTCCAGAAGGAATGACTCATGTACCAGAATTTATTAAACAGTTCCTACGCGATTTACCGGTAAATTGGGATGATGTCAAATTCATCCAAGGTTACCCGGGAAAAGAAGTTGTGATTGCAAGGAAATCAGGGAATAAATGGTATGTGGCTGGTATAAACGGTGAAAACAAAGAAAAGCAGATCACAGTAGACCTTTCTGGCTTGGCTACCAAGGGAAAGATAAAACTCATTACCGATGGCAATAATAATGCTGAGTTTAGAACACAAGAGTTTGATGTGAAAGATCAAAAAACTATATCATTGAAACCTAATGATGGATTTCTTATGGTATTGGACTAACCATCAAGTTCCCTTTATATGAGTGGTAGAGCCATATTGGATCAGGTGGACAATCAGTTTAATACTGACCTGAACGCTGCAAAGATCAAATTGGGTGCTACAAACACTTATACCGTTGATATCCCAGAAAATCTTGCCAAATTGGATGGGGTATTTGTAAGAGTGGGACTGAAGTCAAACTCTTCAGGTGAATATAGTTACTCACAGGCACAAAAACTCTCAGCAAATTAAAATTAATCATAAATAACTAAACACAAAGACCTTAAAATGCAACTTAACCGGATTTATTATTTTCTCACACTGTTACTATGTACAGCAGCATTTTCTAGCACTTCAGCTCAACCCTATAAATCGGGCCCTGCTGAAAAAGATTTTGTTGCTTATCTTTTTACATATTTCAAAGGAAATGCTGTGCAAGATGAAGCAGTATGTTATGCGATAAGTACGGATGGGTATAATTTCAAGGCTTTAAATAATAATAATCCCATTCTGGATTCCGACAAGATCAGTTCTACTGGAGGTGTCCGTGATCCCCATATTTTAAGAGGTGAAGAGGGTAAGTTCTATATGGTGCTGACCGATATGACATCGTCCAAAGGCTGGGATTCGAATAGAGCGATGGTTCTGCTCCAATCTGATGATTTAATTAATTGGAAGCATTCCATTATCAACATTCAAAAAAGATTTCAGGGCCATGAAGACCTGAAAAGAGTTTGGGCCCCCCAGACAATTTTCGATTCTTCTGTTGGAAAATATATGGTTTATTGGTCAATGCAACATGCTAATGGCCCTGATATTATCTATTATGCCTACGCGAATTCCGATTTTACAGATTTTGAGGACGTGCCTAAGGTTTTGTTCACACCCAAAAACAAAAAGTCTTGTATTGATGGTGACATCATCAATAAGAATGGTTTATACTATATGTTCTATAAAACGGAAGGCCATGGAAATGGAATTAAGTTGGCAATCACAGATTCCTTGACTTCAGGAAAATGGATTGAACAACCGGGATACAAGCAACAGACTCGAGATGCGGTAGAGGGTTCTAGCATATTTAAGATGAACCATTCTGACAAGTACATCCTGATGTATGATGTATATGGAAAGGGCAAATATCAATTCTGCGAAACTTGTGATTTGGATGAATTTAAAGTTATTGATCATAATATCACTATGGATTTCCACCCAAGACACGGAACCATTATACCGATCTCAAGGGATGAGCTGGTTAATCTTACCACAAAATGGGGTGTTCCCTCTGGGATTGAAATACCAAAGGCCGTAAATCCGGTTCTCAAAGGATTTTACGCAGATCCAGATGTGCTCTATTCCAACAAGACCAAAAAGTATTATATCTATCCAACAAGTGATGGTTTTGATGGTTGGGGTGGGTATTATTTTAAAACATTTTCATCTGATAACTTAAAAGATTGGAAAGATGAAGGAGTCATCCTTGACTTAAAGAAGGATGTTTCATGGGCAGATCGGAATGCTTGGGCGCCAACAATAACTGAGAAAAAGATAAAAGGACAATACAAATACTTTTACTACTTCACAGCAGCACAAAAGATTGGTGTCGCTACTTCGGATAATCCAACCGGACCATTTAAGGATTCTGGAAAACCATTAATTGATTTTAAACCTGAAGTAGTAAAAGGTGGTCAAGAGATCGATCCAGCTGTATTTAATGATCCGAAATCTGGAAAGAGCTATTTATACTGGGGGAATGGCTATTTAGCTGTTGCTGAGCTCAATAAGGATATGGTTTCTATCAAAAGAGAAACCGTAAAAGTGATGACACCATCGGATGGAACCTTTAGAGAAGGCATTTATGTAATTTATAGAAATGGAACCTATTATTTCCTTTGGTCTGAAGATGATACGCGGAGCGAGAATTATAGGGTAAGATATGGTACCTCCAAATCTCCTTTTGGACCGATCGACATTAAACCCAATAATTTGATCCTCGCGAAAGATTCAGCCCAAGGAATTTATGGAACAGGACATAATTCTGTCCTGCAGATCCCAGGCAAAGACGAATGGTATATAGTGTATCACCGCTTCAACTATCCTAATGGTATCCACATGGGCGATGCAGCTGGGTTCAACCGAGAGGTGTGCATAGAAAGGATGTATTTTGATGAAGAAGGGAATATCAAGCCTGTTAAACCGACTCATCAAGGAATTAATGATTAATAGCTAGAAATCATGAATCAAGGAAAGCCTTTATTAATTATTTTTCTACTGTATTCGATTGCTCTTTTCCAGTCAACTGATTTGATTGCACAACCTGGCTTTGGGAAAGCTGAAAAAATTAACAGCGATTGGTTCTTTTCACTCCAAAGGGATAAAAAGATCGATGAAAACAGTATTCGTGATAAATCTTGGAAGGAAGTTCGGATCCCGCATGATTGGACAATAAAGCAAGCCCTTAGCCCTACATTGGCTAGTGCGACAGGTTATCTTCCTGGTGGTATTGGCTGGTACCAAAAAGAAATTGAAATTCCGGCTGAAAAAGCTGCTGAACAGGTGTTTTTGTATTTTGAAGGGATTTATAACCGGAGCGAGGTATTTGTCAATGGTAAATCAGTTGGCAAAAGACCAAATGGTTATATTTCTTTTTCCTACGATATCAGTCCATTTATTAAATATGGTGAACGGAATGTAATCTCAGTAAAGGTTGACCATAGTAAAGATGCAGATTCTAGATGGTATACCGGTTCAGGTATTTATCGGGATGTCTGGTTGGTTTATGCCAATAAAGTGCGGTTAGACCAATGGGGCGTTTATGCTTACCCAGAACTGCAGAATGGAAAGTCTGAACTGAATGTTCAAGTTCGATTAGTAAACGAAACGGACAAGTTGGAGAACCTTTCCATAGAAACGGAATTGTTTGATCCTCAAGGAAATTCGGTATCAAAAAAAGTCTCCAAAACTAAATTAGGAGCCTCCGAAAAGAAAGAAGTTTCGGTTCAATTAGCAGTCAAGAAGCCTGAGCTCTGGACTTTGGAGACTCCAAATCAATATATCCTGAAAACGAAAGTATTGGCGGGGAATAAAGTTCTTGATCAGTCTGAAATTAAGACCGGTTTCCGAAAGTTAACTTTTGATCCCAATAAGGGTTTTGCTTTAAATGATCGATGGTTGAAAGTGAAAGGGGTGTGTATTCACCATGATGCTGGAGTCCTAGGTTCTGAGTTTTATCCAGAAGTGTGGAGAAGGAGACTGATGACACTTAAGGAGGTTGGTGTTAATGCTATCCGCACTAGCCACAACCCTCAAGCCAGTTCATTATATGCTCTTTGCGATGAATTGGGAATATTGGTCCTCAATGAAGCTTATGATGAATGGGAGTTCCCAAAAAGAAAATGGTTGGAAGGTTGGAACGAGGGCGTTCCTGGATTTCAGAGTTCAACGGATTTCTTTGGGGAATGGGGCGAGAAAGATTTAATAGATATGGTAAAGAGGGATAGAAATCATATTTCGATTTTTGCATGGAGCAT
This sequence comes from Sphingobacterium sp. BS-2, assembly GCF_046161205.1. NCBI lineage: Bacteria > Pseudomonadati > Bacteroidota > Sphingobacteriia > Sphingobacteriales > Sphingobacteriaceae > Sphingobacterium > Sphingobacterium sp. BS-2. Next base: position 181,740 of record NZ_JBIXGO010000021.1, on the reverse strand, counting down.
CGATAATGAAGTCGATTATCCTAATGACCCTTATTCTCATCCTATCTTGGATGGCAAAAAGGAGGGTGGATTCACCCAAGCCATATATGGCGGTTATAAAAAGGATGCCCCAGATGCAAACCGCTTAGGTGCTATAGCCAAGAAATTGGCGGCTGCAGTCCGATTATATGATAAAAGCAGACCAGTAACCGCTGGATTAGCTGGTGTCGCCATGTCCAATGAAACGGAATATCCAGACGCACTTGATATTGCAGGATATAACTATACTGAGGGTAAGTATAAAGAAGACCATGTTACCTACCCTAACCGCGTAATCTATGGCAGTGAAAACCGACATGACCTAGAAGCTTGGAAAGCCGTACAAGACAATGACTTTATTTTCGGACAGTTTTTATGGACTGGGATAGATTACCTAGGGGAGTCAAGGAAATGGCCATCCAGAGGGTTTTATTCAGGACTAATGGACTTTGCGGGTTTTATTAAACCTAGGGGATACTTTCGCCAATCTTTATGGGCTGAAAAACCAATGGCTTATCTTGGGACGTATCCTATTCGCCAAAATGAAGATGGATTGGACAAATGGTCTGCCCAAGAGAATAAATATCTGCCAAATCCAGCAGGAGCGCCCTGGATGGATGCTCTTCCGAATTGGAATTATAAGGAAGGCCAACTCATACGAGTTGTCGGCTACAGCAACGCCCCGAAAGCCTTACTACTATTAAATGGCGAACAAATAGGGTCGATAAAAACTTACGATACTAAAACAGGCATCTATTTCTGGGATGTTCCTTTTAAGGAAGGTAAATTGGAGATTGTTGGATTAGATAAGGATGAAAATAGGGTTTCACATGCTGAGATCAAAACAAGTGGACCAGCAAAAAGAATAAAAATCATAGGTCCTGATCTTATTGAAATCAATAAAAATGATGGAATAGCACAGGTCGTCCTACAAATTCAAGATCAGGAAGGAAATGATGCTTTTCTTGCCGAAAATGAAATTACCTGCCATATTCTTGGTGATGTTCGATTATTGGGGATGGAAGCGGGGAATAATACGGATATGGCCGACTATACAGACAATAGACAGCGCGTATTCCATGGGAAAATGATTGTTTATCTACAGGCTAAACCGGAATCAACAAACTCGGCATTTGTTAAGTTTTCCTCTGACTGGTTGGATGCAGCAGAGCTTGAAATTAATTTTAAATAAGCAGATCTTTCAAAATCGGACTGCCCCTAAATGTTTCTAAATTTTGGGGCAATCATTCAAGTAAAGCTATTAATTCTTCACTTGTATTAAATCCCCATATCCTGTGCGGACCAGCTTGGCAGGTACCGTAGGAACGACATGATCTGATCCTTATAGATATCCTTATTCAACACATAATAAAAGGCCCCTTTTTTAGAATTCTCCTTATCCTTTTCGTTTAATTTTATCAACAGATTAGAAGAGAGTAATTTCCTGTTGAAATTCCTTTTATCGATTACAATATCATAAACAGCCTCATAAAGACTCGATATTTGTGGCAAAGTGAACTTCTCTGGCAATAATTCAAACAAGATAGGGTAGAGGGCAGCCTTACTGCGTAATAAACGTTTTGCAGTATTGATCATTTCTACATGATCAAATATTAATGGAGGGTAGTCATCAATTGGGAACCATTTCGCTTTGAATTCTTCTGAAAGGATATGTTGGTATTCCTTGCTGTCTATCAATGCGAAATAAGTGATGCTCACCACTCGGCCATGTTTTTCTCGATTGGGCTTGCCAAAAACAGCTGATTGTTCCATGTACACATCGTTCAATCCCGTTAGCTTGTACAAAATCCTTGATGCAGCCTCATCCGGGCTCTCATCAGGCTGTACAAATCCGCCCATTAAACTCCAATTATTGATTTCAGGTTCAAAGCCTCTCTTGATCAGTAGGATTTGTAAAGATTCACCATCAAACCCAAAAATGATACAATCTACTGCCAGGAGTGTGCTTGGTTCATCCTTATAAAATTCCATATACTTTTTTTCCACTAATCTAAATTTGGCATTTTCATCTTATCCACCAAATTGATGTCTAGCCAAAATACAAAATTTAATTAAAAATATTAAAATTCAATTGTTGTGGTATTTTCTTGCTTAGGTTTAAAACTTTCTTATTCGCTCAAAATATGCCTTTTCTACTGCTCAGGTATTAAAATCCTGTTATAATTGGTTAAATTAAGGTCAGCAGCTTTCTTTTCTATTTTCCTTTAAATTATTTATTAATTTAGGGTAACCTAAATCTTACTCCGTACCCATGAATTGCAGACCTAATAATAATCATTTTATAAATATGTTTTCCTATTTATTTGGAATCCTACTGCTCCTCCTCTTCGTATGCTGTAGCGGGGAATACAAGGATTTAGGAAAACAATACAAAAGTTGGACGGTTGCAGGAGGGTCAAAGGAAAACATTAAATATGCTGATCTCCAGCAAATCGATACCCAAAATGTGAAAGATTTAGAAGTCGCATGGATTTATCATTCTGAAGGTGCTGATAGTCTAAAATTCAGTCCTATGGAAACTAATCCCATTATCGTCGACAATATCCTATATGGCGTTTCTCCAAAAATGAAGCTATTTGCCTTAGAGGCTGGAACTGGCAAGGAAATCTGGGTTTTTGATCCCCGAGATTCCTTGAAAACCGGGAAATGGGTCCGTAATAGCGAGAATATGAACCGAGGGGTAACTTACTGGTCTAGTTCAGAAGACAAAAGGATTATCTATACCGTGGGACCTTATGTTTATTCCATTGATGCCGTCTCTGGAGCATTAATTAAAACCTTTGGCGATCAAGGCGGAATTGACCTAAGGAAAGGCTTAGGTCGCGACGAAAAGAAATCCAATATGACTCCAACATCACCAGTAATAGTCTATAAAGACCTCTTTATAGTAAGTGGTCAGGTTGATGAGGAAACCCCTGGACATATCCGCGCTTTTGATGTAAGGACTGGCGAACAGCTATGGATATTCCATACCATTCCCCATCCAGGAGAATTTGGTTTTGATACCTGGAAAGATAGCACCGCCTATAAGACGAAAGGGTCTGCAAATGCTTGGTCCGGCTTTAGCTTGGATGAAAAGCGAGGATTAGTTTTCGCTGGGATAGGAAATCCGACCAATGATTTCTATGGCGGAAAGCGTTTAGGGGATGGCCTATTTGGAAATTGTATTTTGGCTTTAGATGCCGAAACCGGAAAAAGGAAATGGCATTTCCAGACTGTACATCACGATGTATGGGATATGGATCCATCCAGTGCGCCTATTTTGGTCACTTTAAATAAGGAGGGGAAGAAAATCGATGCCCTTGTACAAACCACCAAGACTGGTTTGATTTTTATCCTCGACCGTGAAACTGGAACTCCGATCTATCCCATCGAAGAGCGTGTTGTACCTACCTTCGGAGCTGTTGAAGGCGAGGTCCTTTCCCCAACACAGCCATTCCCTGTAAAACCAGCTCCATTTGCGAGGCAAGGAATGACAGAAAAAGACCTCAACTCCTTGGTATCGCCCTCATCCTATGAGGATATAAAGAAAAGATATGCATCCTATAATTCCCATGGCATCTATACGCCGCCATCCATCAATGGAACAGTGATCTTTCCAGGTTATGACGGAGGTGGAGAATGGGGTGGACCTTCATTCGATCCTCAAACGGGGATTCTCTATGTCAATTCAAATGAAATGACCTGGGTGCTCAACCTGGTCAAATTGGAAAAGACCACAAATACCAAGAAAACAAACCTTGAAGCGGGAGCTATTCTCTATAAAAAACATTGCATGTCGTGCCATGGACCTGAAAGATTAGGTGCTGGAGATTATCCTACGCTGATTGGTGTGGATAAGAAATATAGCCTCATAAAATTCAATGAGCTTTTATCTACTGGAAGACGGATGATGCCGCCTTTTAATCATTTGAGCTTAGCAGAAAAAAATGCAATCGCCTCCCTAGTTCTTGAAATGGATAAAAAGCAAGTTGGAATATATGCAGGCAAACCTGAAACGCTAGAAATTTCATCTGGAGAAGAAAATGATAGTCCAGATTATTCCTTCACGGGCTATAATAAGTTTCTGACCAAAGAAGGCTATCCCGCCGTCAATCCACCTTGGGGAACCCTCAATGCCATCGACCTGAATACAGGCGAGTATGTCTGGAAAATTCCATTCGGAGAGTTTGAAGAATTGAAGAAAAAAGGAATTCCAACCACCGGAAGGGAAAATTACGGCGGATCTGTCATTACCTCTGGTGGATTGTTGTTCATCGCCGCTAACTCCGATGGGAAGTTCCGGGCAATCAATAAATCTAATGGCAAAATTCTATTCGAAACAGACCTGCCAGCGCCTGGAGTCGCTACTCCTGCAACATACGAAGTCAATGGAAAGCAATTCGTTGTTATAGCCTGTGGTGGCTCAAAATGGGGTGGAAAAAAAGGAGATGCTTATGTTGCCTTTGCCTTACCTGATAAAAAATGAAAAATTCAATAAGAAATATCCTCTATGTTACGGCTCTTTCGATCCTTTGCTGGTCTTGCCAAGAAAGGGTTGAGAAGAAAACGGAAGTATCCCAAGCAAAATCACAGAAAGCACGAGATGAGTACATTCGGGCTATTGCTGGCGAGGATGAAAAGCTAGATTCTGCAGCATGGCAAAAGGGGGAAGTCCTGCTTTCCTATTCAGATTGTTATACCTGCCATAAAGAGAATAAAAAAGTGTTAGGGCCGTCTTTTCAGGATATTGATCTCCGCTATCCAAGACAACAAGTATTTATAAAGATCTTAGCGCAGAGAATCATTCATGGAGGCTCGGGAGCTTGGGGACATGTTGCAATGAAAGCGCATCCTAAACTATCGGCAGAGGATGCCGAGGCCATGGTCACTTATATTCTTTCTTCCCCGTCAAAGCTTCAATAAGCTTGGCCTAACTTATTGGCATGTAACGTAATAATTACGCGTATTTTCTCTTCAATTCAATTAATCTTTCCTTTTGTTAAAAAATTGTACTAACTTAATTCCAATAACCAGTTGATTCTGAGTAAACGAATGGAAACATTTGGCTCTGAAGAAACTTAAACCTTATACTACACCCTCAAAAGGAGCTTTGGTTCCAAATAAAAACTATCATCAAAATGCAATCTATGATTGTGTTGGATATCGACTGTAAAAAATTCTTTTTCCCATGCTAACCGGGATAAGGGATAGATCGATGGTTTTTAGGTAATAATTTGACTAAACATAAATTATGATGTGTAGAAAAAATCTAGTTTCAAAAAAATCACTCACTATTGCTGCGGTATTTTCAGTCTTCGGCCTGTTGATCCTTCTATTGCCCATGTGCCGTCCTAGTGCTGAATCAGACGGGGCAGATGGGGGTAGTTTTGTCCTGCCAAAATATGTAGACTATAATTATGATATCAAACCCATCCTTTCTGATAAGTGTTTTGCCTGCCATGGTCCAGATAATAACACCCGTGAAGCAGGTTTAAGATTAGACACCGAAGAAGGTGCCTATAAAGCCCTTGCCGAAAGTCCCGGAAAACATGCTGTGGTTCCCGGAAAGCCTCATATCAGTGAAGCTTTCCTTCGAATTACCTCGGATGATGAATCCATTAAAATGCCACCAACAGCAGCTAATTTACCATTGAGCAATTTTGAAATCGATTTGATCGAGCGTTGGATTGAACAAGGAGCTGTCTATAAGCCGCATTGGGCATTTACTGCGCCTAAGAAACCAGAAGTGCCACAGCAGGATAAAATTAAATGGGGAAACAACGAGATCGATAATTTTGTGTTGGATAAAATGACCAAATCAGGGTTCAAGCCTAATCCTGAGGCAGATAAGAATAGACTCCTGCGCAGGGTGAGCCTGGATTTAACTGGCTTGCCTCCTGACGAAAAAGTGATGGAACGCTTCTTAAAGGACGATTCACCACAAGCTTATGAAAAACTGGTCGATGAACTTATGGCTAGTCCTGCCTTTGGCGAACAAATGGCTTTACATTGGATGGATGTTGCTCGCTATGCAGATTCTTATGGCTATCAAGATGATGATATCAGGACCCAGTGGCCTTGGCGAGATTGGGTAATCCATGCCTTTAATGAAAACATGCCTTATGACCAATTCGTCACTTGGCAATTGGCAGGTGATTTACTCCCAAATCCAAATAAAGAACAAATTTTAGCTACTGCATTCAATAGAAACCATAAAATCACCGAAGAAGGTGGCGTGGTGGAGGAGGAATACCGGGTTGCCTATGGATTGGACAAAACCAATACTTATGCAAAGGGTATTTTAGGAATTACCATGGAATGTGCGCAGTGTCATGACCATAAATATGATCCTTTTACCCAAAAGAACTATTATGGAATGTACGCCTTCTTCAATAATTCCTTAGAAAAAGGCTTGGAAGGATTAGTGAATTCAGGACCTTCAAAAACTCCGAGACTGACTGTGACCCAAGAGGACATCAAAGGAATCCTCAATTTCATCAATCAAAATGCCGATGATGGGGATGTTACTGTTTCGGTAATGGGGGAAAGAGATAGTATCCGTCCTACCTTTATTCTGGATAGAGGAGTTTATGATGCCCCTACGGTACGTGTCTATCCGCAAACTCCAGAAGCGGTGTTGCCTTTTGATAGCACCAAGTATGCCTCCAATAGATTAGGCTTGGCGCAATGGACCTTCAGTGATAAAAATCCTTTGACCTCTAGGGTCTTTGTGAACCAAATGTGGGCACTTATCTTCGGACGTGGATTGGTGGCTTCTGTTGCTGATTTCGGAAATCAAGGCGATCTCCCAAGCCACCCAGAACTCTTGGATTGGTTGGCGGTTGACTTCCAGCAAAATGGCTGGAACATTAAGCGACTGATCAAACAACTGGTCAGTACAGCCACTTATAAACAGTCTTCTGTCATTGAACAAAAACACTTGGAAAAAGATCCTGATAATATCTACCTGGCTCGGGCGAAAAGGTTGCGATTGCCCGCACAGATGATTCGAGATCAGGTCTTGGCGACCAGCGGTTTGTTGAACCGGAAAATTGGCGGTCCGAGTATCAAACCTTACCAACCTGAAGGAATTTGGGAGATCAGCAGTTCTGGTCGTGGTGCTTTGGCGCAATATGTACAAGACCATGGACAGGATCTTTATCGCAGAGGGATGTATGTCTTCTTTAAATTGACCTTGCCTCCGCCTAATATGCTGATTTTTGACGCCAGCAATCGAGATGCTTGCGAAGTCCAAAGGCAAAGGACCAATACACCGCTGCAAGCATTGGTCATGATGAACGATCCGGCCATTTTGGAAGCCTCAAGGATCTACTCCACGAATCTCATGTCGGATCAGCCAAATCTTAAACAGAGCGATTATATCAATAAAGTTTTTAAAAGGGTGCTCTGTCGAGAACCTTCAGAAAAAGAATTGGAATTGTTAGGGTCTTATTATCAAGATGAACTTACTCGGTTTACACAAAATAAAAAAGATGCAGCCTCTTTCTTGAATGTTGGAGAAGCACCGCAGGATAATTCTCTACCGAAAGAGAAGTTGGCCGCATTGATGTCGGTCGTACATGCCATTTATAATCTGGAAGAAACATTGAACAAAGGATAGGGTCAAGGGAAATACAATATTGATAATCATGAGAAAAAAGACAGATAATAACTTAGATAAAGAAGTAAAAGAAGCTCAGCTGTTTCAAAACCGCAGACAATTTTTATCGAGTTTAAGCATAGGAATTGGAAGTATTGCCTTAGGATCCTTATTGATTCCAGACCTCTTTTCAGGCAAACCTGGAAGCCAAGAAGCTTTTGAAAAAGCCTTGCCCCATTTTGCCCCAAAAGCGAAACGGGTTATTTACCTTTTCCAATCCGGTGGGGTTTCCCAATTGGAATCTTTTGACCATAAACCCAAGTTAAGGGAAATGATTGGGCAAGATCTGCCTGAATCCATCCGCGGAGGTCAAAGATTGACCGGTATGACTGCCAGACAAGCTACCTTTCCACTTGTAGGTTCTTATTTTGATTTTGCCCAATACGGACAAAGCCGAGCTTGGGTAAGTAGTTTATTTCCCCACATGGCGAAGATTGTGGATGACCTTTGTATCATTAAATCCATGCATACAGATGCCATTAATCATGACCCGGCAATCACTTTCTTCCAAACAGGCTCTCAGCAAGGGAGCCGTGCAAGTATGGGTGCTTGGTTGAGTTATGGGCTGGGCAGTGAAAACCAAAACTTGCCAGGCTTCTGTGTATTGGTTTCAAAAGGCAAAGGAAACGGACAAGGAGTCTATTCTAAACTTTGGACAAACGGTTTCTTGGATTCTGTGCATCAAGGAGTGCAATTTATGGGAGGTCCAGACCCGGTGCTTTATCTCAATAACCCTGAGGGAACGGATAAGATGAGCCGTAGAAAACTATTGGATAAGCTTGCCGAATTGAATAGCATGCAATTCGAAACCTTTAAAGATCCAGAGATCACGGCAAAGGTCCAGCAATATGAAATGGCCTATAGGATGCAGACTTCGGTGCCGGAAGTAACCGATCTGTCCAAAGAGCCTGACCATATCATCAAAATGTATGGACCCGAGTGTTTGGTCCCCGGAACCTATGCAGCAAATTGTCTATTGGCTCGAAAGCTTTCTGAGAATGGAGTGCGTTTCGTGCAACTCTACCATCAAGGATGGGATCAACATGGAGGTCTTCCAAATGAAATGGCTATGCAAGCCAAGGATGTGGATCAAGCTTCTGCAGCATTGGTTTCCGACCTTAAGCAAAGGGGGCTCTTAGATGAAACCCTGGTGATATGGGGCGGAGAATTTGGCCGAACTAACTATTGCCAAGGTGGATTGACCGTGGATAATTATGGTCGTGACCATCACCCACGATGCTTCAGCATTTGGATGGCAGGCGGGGGTGTCAAGCCCGGGATGGTCTATGGTGAAACGGATGAACTGGGCTACAATATTGTAAAAAACCCAGTGCATGTGCATGATTTCCATGCTACCATTTTACATACACTTGGTCTGGATCATGAAAAACTAACCTTTAAGCATTTGGGAAGAAGATATCGGTTGACCGATGTAGCGGGTAATGTAGTCAAGGATATCTTAGCATAAACGGGGAAGCTAAATGACGATCAAAAATTTGCATTTCAATATATTGATAGGCCTCAACAGCTTTATCATTTTCTTTCTGCTGTTTGAAAACAGCATACAAGTTCCAGCCTATTTGCAGGTCGTGGGTAGAATGCATCCCTTGCTGCTGCATTTTCCTATCGTACTCTTAGTAATCTGCTGGATCTTGTACTTATTCCGCAGTCGCTTGGAAAAAGAGGTTCCGGCACTTCAATCTATCCTCCATTCTTTGTTGTTTATAAGTTCCTTGCTTACTGCCATCACTGTCATTATGGGATTGCTGCTTTCAAAAGAGGGTGGTTTCGAAGGGACGACTTATGAAATCCATAAATATACTGGCGTGGGGCTATCCTTATTGACCCTTGCCTTACTGGCTTTTATCCGCTTCAATCCCAGTGCCAGATATCAAAAAGTCTTTGCCGTTGGCATGAATGTTTCCATTGTCCTTTTGCTGATGGTCGGGCATTTTGGAGCCTCCCTTACTCATGGTGAGGATTTTATTATGTCACCGATCATGGAAAAGAAATCGAAGGAATTGGATGCTGAAACAGCCATCGTATTTGAAGATGCGGTTATGCCTATCCTTCAAGCCAAGTGCGTGGGTTGCCATAACTCTAGCAAACCTAAAGGCGGACTTGTTCTATCCGATAGCAGCTCTATCTTAAAAGGAGGGGAGAATGGTAAGGTCTTTATAGCAGGGAATGCTTTAACCAGTTTAATGATCGAACGCATCCTTTTGGATATTGAACATGAACATAAAATGCCACCAAAGGGCAAACCGCAATTGAGTATCGATGAAGTCTCCCTATTACGAGCTTGGATCCAAAGCGGTGGTAAATTTGATGTTCCGCTTTCTGCCTTTGCCGTACAAGACACCCTTTTTCAAGCGGTCAAATCTGTCTATGGCTTTGCAGGAGCAGAGACCTATGAATTTGCCGCTGCCGATGAGGCTGAAGTGAAGAAATTGAACAGCCCCTACAGGATCATCACTCCTTTGGATGCCGGCTCTCCGGCATTGGATGTAAACTTTTATGGAAAGGATTTCTTTACCGATAAATCCCTTTCTGAACTTTCGCCTATAGCGGACCAGGTGGTTTCCTTAAACCTAAGTTCCATGCCGATAAAAAAGGTGGACATCCAAACGCTCAATAAATTTAAAAACCTCCGGACGCTAAACCTCAATAATAGCAAGATCACAAATGAGGATCTAGCTTTGTTGAAGGACCATGAAAATCTGAAAAGTGTTAGTCTAATCGGTACTGGAGTGTCTGTTGATGGAATAAAATCTCTGGTCCAACTGCCAAATATAAGAAAGATATTCGTGTGGAATACTGCATTGAAACCTGCAGAACTGGAGGCTATCCGGAAAGATTTTCCAACAATCAAAATAGATGCTGGATTTAAAGCCGATGATTCGCAAAAGTTGGCCCTTACGCCACCAAGAATAAATCCTAACCGAAGCTTTTTCCAAAAAGAAATCAGCCTTTCTTTAAGCCACCCCATTGTAGGAGTGCAATTGCGATATACGCTGGACGGAACTAATCCTGATTCTTCAACAGCCAAAATTTACAAAGAGCCAATCCTATTGAAGAAAGACGCGATGTTGCGGGTTAAAGCCGTAAAAGATGGTTGGTTACCAAGCAATGAAATCAATCAAACTTTCTACGCAACATCCTTTAGTCCAAACACAATCGTTTTGGAAACTAAACCCAATCAACAATATAAAGCTAGAAAAGAGCAAAGCTTCTTTGATCTGGAAAGCGGTGGAAATAATAACGCGGATGGTAAATGGCTGGGTTTTCAAGGAAATGATCTATCGACCACAATGTCCTTTGATCAAGCTATTGCCTTGGATACCCTTGCTCTCAGCATTAAACAATCCTATAATGAACATATCTACCCGCCAGAATACGTTGAAATTTGGGGTGGAACGGATTCCCTGAACCTGAAACTCCTGAACAAGGTCAAACTTGATCTGGATAAGGTGGATAAGGTGCGCTATAAACGAATGATTGCCTGTGCTATCCCAAATCAGAAAATCAGCTTCATCCGGTTGAAAACAAAACACTATCCTAAAATCCCACAAGGCTTTCCCGGAGATGGTAATCCCCCTTGGTTATTTGTGGATGAAATCATATTGAAATAACATTGTTGAAAACCTTTAAATCTACATAATGAACAGAAAAGCATTTATCCAAAAATCCTCAGTCCTAACAGGGAGCTTGTTGATCATGAAAAACTTGTTTTCCAAACCGAAAAATATAGTCTACGGACATAACCGTATGAAATACAGTCTGGATACTGCTTGGGCAACTAAACATGGTCCGAAGTTAGGCGTCAATGATTGCCATGAAATGGTTCAGGATAAGAATGGAAGGATCATCCTATTGACCAATGAAGTGAAGAATAACATCATTGTATTCAACAAGGATGGGAAGGTTTTGGAATCCTGGGGAAATGACTTCCCCGGAGGACATGGACTGACCTTACATAATGAAAATGGAACCGATTACCTTTATATCACCGATACCGATAAACATCAAGTCTATAAAACCAGCCTTACTGGAAAAGTACTATTGACTATCGATGCGCCATTAGGCATTGGGCTTTACAATAAAAAGGAAGAGTTTGTGCCAACAGAAATCGCAATTGATGATAACGGCGATATCTTTATTGCCGATGGTTATGGTGCTCAGCATATCCTTCACTATGACAGCAAAGGAAAGTTGATCAATCATTTTGGTGGTAGAGGTGAAGGGGACCAATTCCTGGATAATGCCCATGGGATTGCCTTTGACAAAAGAAAAGGAAAAAAAGGCCTTTTGATAACCGATCGAACTAGAAACTGTTTCAAACGATTTGATACCGCTGGAAAATTGCAGGAGATTATTCAATTGCCGGGGGAATGTGTGTGCAGACCGGTTATCAAAGGAAACCATATCTATGCCGCAGTTTTGCGTTCTCCAAATATGGATGTCGCAGGTTCAGGTTTTGTGACTATTCTGGACAAAAACAATAAGGTGGTCAGCAATATCGGCGGAACAGAGCCGATCTATCAAAACGGAGCCTTAAAGACCATGCAGCAACAAGACAAGATATTTGTGCATCCTCATGATGTATGTGTGGATGATGATGATAATTTATATGTGGCGCAATGGGCTTCGGGAAAGGTTTTTCCGTATAAGTTGAATAGAGTGTAGTTTTAACTCTTCTTGTACATTTCCCTATACTTGATTTTTTCAGCTTCACGTTCGATTAATAGTCTGGCTAAGGTATTTCCGGGGGATCTGATTCCTGCTTCTTCTGCTAGTGCTCGTCTTGCTTTTTCTTCGGAGACATCGATTCGATAAAGGATACTGATCAGTTTATTGAAATTTGTGGAAACCAATTCATCTAAATGGTTGGCTAATTGTTCAAATTGTTCTTTCTCGGTCTTGTATTTCGAGACTTCTTCCAAGTGAAGCTTATCAGCAACCAAAAGCACAGGATAATTCTTGTTTTCCATATCTAACCTCCTTTACGAAGGTAAATTTAAATTAATTTTATCCATTTCCATTAGGTAAAATGACCATTTGTAGCTGTCAATTTTACCCTCAAACTCATTTAAATTTGATAAGGTGCTTCGGGTTTGGCTTTGCTCTTATTCGAGGCATATTCGGAAATTTCAAATTGTGTCTCGAATGAGGTCAAACTCTTATTGAGAAAAGCGACTTAATCGGAATAGCCAAAATATTATCCTTTATCGAGCTGCTTTTCTTTATTCAATTTTCTCCTGTGATTCTACTTTTGAGGAACAGAAGATCTGTTTATGGATAATCAGGCAGATGCTGATGACAATAATTATAGCAGCAATCCCGAGGATTTCGTGAGTCATTGGAAAACTATGTCGCATAAGCCCACCTATTCCTTGGATCATTAAAACAAATTCATTCAGGAATATCCCAAGCAATAAGCCATAGACAGCTTTTTCGATGCCTTTGTTCATTTTTAAAGCCTGGCTATTGAAGGCATAACCCAATAAAAATAAGGAAATGATGACCAATAAAACCAAGTGCAGATAAGCAATGACAATAGGCCTGAAACCATAGACTAATTGGCTAAGGGCTGGGATAATCGATATCGCTTGAAGGATCAATTTGATACAGACAGCCAATGCCACACAGGTCCACAGGATAAAAACTATTTTACTTAGCCGTAATGCCTCTGATTTCTTTTTAGCAGCAAAGAAATTGACAAGGAATTTAGCCCATAGAATGATCTGTACCAATACGGTGAGTAACAATAATCCATAGAGCCAGTTTGGGAATCCTTTCCACCATAATACCGAGAGAAAATAAGCTGGGACAACGGTTGAAATATATACCCAAGAGAACCTTGGGCAAATGATGCTCTGTCCATAGTTTTTGAAAATCCAATGGTTCAATAAGCCAAAACAACCAAAGAAGAACCAGCCATTGTACTGGAAATGCAGGTAGAAATAGACCGATGCCAATTGTTTCAATGGATCTAGTTGATGGGTAACTTTCAGGTAAACTAAGGCAAATGTTCCTATCGAAGAGAGCACATTATATATAACAGCGGCTTTGATCAGGATTGATATGGCTTTTGGTATAGCGGATTTATTCAAGTCTTTCCAGATGACCACTGCAAACCAATAGGATACCAATACCACACAGGTAGAGAAGCTGATGGATAGAAAAGCATAACCCGTTATGGTAAATGAAATCAGCATGCCTAAGGAAGCCAAAAAATTGGCGAACAGGATATTTCTATACGTTTTGGGAAGGCTCTTTTCTATGTTGTTTCCAGTAACGATCAGGATCAAGAAAATCATGATGGCCTGTGAGACCCAACCTGAAAAGGCAAAGTGTGAATGCGCATGCATCAGGTTTTTTTGATCCAGAAAGGGTAGAGGGAAAAGGAATTTAAGGCGCATCAATAGACCGTAAATACCCACGATCAGAAAACTGAACATGGTTAACAGAGTCCAATCCTTAGCAGAATTATATTTGAGAGTAGCTGTCATTCCTTTTTTCTAAGCTAATTAGCCTTCAACCTTTCCGGTGCAATAACTCGGGATGAAGACTTTTCCTTTGACAATGGTCAATTTATCTTCCTTTTCTAGGTTCTTCATCGCACGGATTATCGTCTCCACTCTTAATCCGGTCATATTCGCCAGTTGCTGTCGGGTCAACATTAAGCGATGGCATTCCCCACAGATCAATTTGTTTTCATCGTTTAATTTGTTGAGCAGATGGAAGAGGAGTTCCTCAGGCGAATAGCTGCAGATCATTTTGGTCATGAAGAGCTTGAACCGAAGTTCCCTTGCGATTCGCTGGGTCACCAAGAGCATGAAGCTATGGTAATTTTTTAAGATTTCCATAAATGCGCTCGAAGATAGCTTTAGCATGGTACATGGTTTATCTGCGATGGCAGAAGCTACATGGAAACCGTTATCAAGTATGGCAACCTCCCCAAATCCCTCGCCAGCACAAACGACCTTGTGCAGTACTTCTTTTCCATCGGGAAGGAAGTTGCATATCCTGACACGGCCACTGATCACTTGATAATAGAAATTCGAAGGACTATTCTCATGGAATATCACTTCAGCGCTTTCCACTTTTTTAACGGTTGCGCCTTTTTCAATAAGTAACTCGGATGGGATCATATCCTTGTTTTTTTATGTCTTTCTATTTATGACAAATCTATCTAGAAAGACGTTTTTCATAGTTGATGGTAGTCACTCAAAATAGTGATTAGAATCAAAATTAGACTTAATTCTCTAAGTGTCAAGGGGATGTGGTGCTAATTACCATGAGTCAATACTGTTAATCAATAATTTATGATTAGCCTCATAAAATTAGCCTCGAGCTTGCCGGTACCTTTGTAATAAACATAATACACAATCATTGATTGAATTCAAAAATCTAAGAAACTATGAAAAAATTAACCGTACTCGTTTTGATGGCCATGTTCATATACGCCTGTTCATCAAGCAATAGTGAGCAAAAATCAGAACGTTCTTTCCCAGAGGAAACTCCAGCTGGATCTACCGAAGCTGGAACTGATGTGAGCTCCTATGATCCTAACCGCGGAGAAGGAAAATTTACAACAGTTGACCTAGGTGCCAAGCTGGATGTAGCGATGGCAGAAGCAGGAAAGACCATTGTAGATCTAAAATGTGCATCATGCCACAAAATGACCGATGAGAAATTGGTAGGACCAGGATGGAAAGGCGTTTCAGAACGTAGAAAACCGGAATGGATCATGAACTTTATTACCAACCCAGATGCGATGTTGGATAAAGACCCTGAGTTGCAAGCGCAATTGGAATTATGTTTAGTGCGTATGCCTAACCAAAATTTAACTGATGACGACGCCCGCAAAATCTTGGAATTTATGCGTCAAAATGATGGTGTGAAATAATTCGAAAGCAAGTTATTATATCTAAATCATACTATAATGGAATTTAAAAAATATTTTCTATCAGGGATTGCTGTGGCCACGCTGCTCACTTCATTCCAGGCTTGTAAGCCCAAAGGGGCGGGCGAAGCGGTCAGTGGTAATGCCGCAGAAAAGACCTATGTCGCTCCAGGAAAATACGATGAGTTTTACAACTTCGTATCAGGAGGTTTCAGTGGACAGATGTCTGTATACGGACTTCCTTCAGGACGTCTGTTAAGGGTAATCCCAGTATTCTCCGTGGATCCTGAAAAAGGATGGGGATTCAGTGAAGAAACTAAACCTATGCTTGAAACTTCTCATGGTAATGTGCCTTGGGATGATTTGCACCACGTTCAATTATCAAAAACCGATGGTAACTATGATGGTCGTTGGGTATTTGCCAATGCTAACAATACACCACGTATTGCTCGTATTGACTTGACTACTTTTCGTACCGCAGAGATCCTTGAATTGCCGAACAGTGGTGGTAACCACTCTTCACCTTATATCACAGAAAATACAGAGTATGTGGTAGCAGGAACACGTTTTTCTGTTCCACTAGATGGTGAAGGTGGCGATGTGCCAATCAATACCTTCAAGCAGAATTTCCGTGGTTCATTGAGCTTTGTCAGTGTAGATAAAGAGAGTGGAAACATGGAATTATCCTTCCAAATTGAAACACCGGGTGTCAACTACGATTTAAGTCGTGCTGGTAAAGGTGTGTCGCATGGTTGGTTCTTCTTCTCCACCTACAATACTGAACAAGCTAATACCTTGTTAGAGGTAAATGCGTCTAAAAATGACAAAGACTTTGTGTTGGCGGTAAACTGGAAAAAAGCAGAGGAATATTTAAAAGCTGGTAAAGGTAAAAAAGTTACCGGTCTGAAATATGCACACAACAAGTATGATGAAAAATCACATACTTCATCTACTGAATTCAAAACCGAAACCATCGTTTTGAAAGCAGAGGAATTAGAAGGATTATGTTATTACATCCCTTGTCCTAAATCACCACACGGAGTAGACGTTGACCCAACAGGTGAATATATCGTAGGTTCAGGTAAACTTGCTGCATTAATCCCTGTATTCTCATTCGATAAAATCCAAAAAGCGATTGCTGGAAAACAATTCGAAGGTGAATTCGGTGGTATTCCAATCATTAAATATGAAGCAGCATTACATGGCGAGGTTGAAAAACCAGGTTTAGGTCCATTGCACACTGAATTTGATGAAAAAGGAAATGCGATCACTTCATTCTTCGTATCATCAGAATTGGTGAGATGGAATGTGAAAACTTTAAAAGTTATTGACCGTGTTCCTACATATTACTCAACAGGTCACTTGATGATCCCTGGTGGTGATACCAAAAATCCTTATGGAAAATATGTGGTTGCTTATAACAAGATTACAAAAGACCGTTTCCTTCCTACAGGACCTGAATTGTCACAAAGTGCGCAGATCTTTGATATTTCTGGAGATAAGATGCAGTTGATCTTAGACTTCCCTACCATCGGTGAGCCGCACTATGCGCAAGCGATCAAGGCAGATAAGGTAGTCGACAAAAGTGTGAAGATCTTTAAAATCGAGGAGAATACGCATCCACATGCTACTAAAGGAGAGAGTGAAGCTCGTGTAGAACGTAAGGGTAACCAGATCCATGTTTACCTAACATCTATCCGTTCCCACTTTGCACCTGACAATATCGAAGGGGTTCAATTAGGTGACGAGGTTTATTTCCACGTAACCAATATTGAGCAAGACTGGGATATGCCACATGGATTTGCGGTAAAAGGCGCTAAAAATGGTGAGCTTTTGGTAATGCCAGGAGAAACCCAAACCTTAAAATGGATACCAGACCGCGTTGGTGTGTTCCCATTCTATTGTACAGACTTCTGTAGTGCGTTGCACCAAGAAATGCAAGGGTATATCCGTATATCTAAAAAAGGAAATAATGTTCCTCTAACCTACAGTGTTGGCACAAACATACCTCCAGAGAGTACTAACTAAAACTACATAAAGATGAAAACTACAAACAACATGTCAGTATTGCACCGGATCTTATTGGTACTGTGTGGGCTGGCTTTAGTAGCAGTCATCTTCCTTCCGATTTGGCGCATTGAGCTGGATGCAGCTCAATACCCAGAAGGGTTGGAACTGCAGATATTCAGCCATAAATTGTCTGGACAAGTGGATATCATCAACGGGTTGAACCACTATATCGGCATGAAAACCCTACATAAGGAGGATTTCAAGGAATTCACAGTCCTACCTTATATCATTGGATTCTTTGCCTTGGCATTTACCGTTGTCGGTCTGGCCAACAAGAGAAAGTGGGTCTATTACTTATTCGGAGCATTCTTGCTATTTGGCATTGTTGCCATGGTAGACTTCTATGTTTGGGAGTATAACTATGGGCATAACCTAGATCCGAATGCACCAATCAAAGTACCCGGTATGTCCTATACCCCTCCATTGATTGGCTATAAAAAGCTGTTGAATTTCGGAGCTTATTCCGTTCCCGATATAGGTGGTTGGATTTTTATCCTTTGCGGAATTATTTTGGCCTTTTGTGTCATTCAAGAATGGCGCAAAACGAAAACTTCTAAAAAACTTAAAAATGAACAGAACTAAGATATTTCTTATCTGCTTGAGCAGTATCCTACTGATCATGGTGGGATTGCAAGCATGTCAAGGCAATAGTGAACCTAAGCCAATAAAATACGGGTCTGATCAATGTGCTTATTGCAAGATGACCATTAGTGATGCTCGATTTGGCACACAGTTGCAGACTAAAAAAGGACGTGTTTACAATTTCGACGATGTGCAATGTATGATTTCCTTTGTGAAGGAAAGTAATGTCAAGGAACAAGAGGTTTCAGCCTATTATTTACCTGATTATGTAAGCAATAAGTTGTTGCCTGCTGAACAGATGTTGTATTTGAAAAGCGAAGAGCTGAAAAGCCCTATGCGCGGAAATATTGCAGCTTTTGAGAAGACGGAAGATTTAGAAAAGACAAAAGCTGAATTAGGAGGCACAACCCTTAGTTGGGATGACCTTTGGAAATAAAACCTGCATCATGGGAAAATCAGTTTGGAAGATATTTAGTGCGTTGATTTGTTTATTTATGGTAGTTGGCATGTCTCATGCCACTACCATTAAAGTAGGCAAAAATCAGGCGGTGAAATCCATTAAACAAGGAATTGCCCTGGCAAAAAACGCAGATACGGTCCTGGTGCTTCCAGGAACCTATAAGGAAGGGAATATTATCATCAATAAACCTATCAGCCTAATAGGTGAGGGCATGCCGATATTGGATGGTGAGAAAAAACATGAACCAATCTCCGTCAAATCCGCCCATGTTACTATCCAGGGGTTCAAGATAAAGGGCTCTGGACATTCCTCTATCAATGATGTGGCTGGAATAAAGATTTACAATACCCACCATGTCAAGGTGTTGGATAATGTCTTGGATGATAATTTCTTTGGTGTCTATTCCCAAAATTCCAAACATCTCGAAATTATAGGCAATCAGATCAAGGCTTATGGTACTGCCGAACAATTGATCGGAAACGGTATCCATGGTTGGAAATCGGATAGTCTACTCATTGAAAACAATGAGATCATTGGCCATCGGGATGGCGTTTACCTCGAGTTTGTAACCCATACCCATGTCAATAAAAACCACTCGGAAGGCAACCTGAGATATGGCCTGCATTTCATGTTCTCCCATGACAACAGTTATATAGAGAACATCTTTCGGGCAAATGGCGCCGGAGTGGCTGTAATGTACACCAAGAATGTGCATATGGAGAACAATAAATTTGAAGAAAACTGGGGAGATTCCGCTTACGGTCTGCTCTTAAAAGATATATCGGACAGTAAAATAATCAATAATACTTTTGATCGAAATACCACTGGAATTTTTATGGAAGGGTCCAATCGGATCCATATCGAGAACAACCTTTTTCAAGGAAATGGTTGGAGCGTAAAAATCCAAGCCAGTTGTATGGACAATGACTTCAAGAACAATAATTTCTTGCAGAACACATTTGACGTGGCGACTAATGGAACCTTGACCCTCAACAACTTTGAAAACAATTATTGGGATAAATATGAAGGCTATGACCTGGATAAAGACGGAATCGGGGATATCCCCTTCCGCCCAGTAAGTTTGTTTTCCATGTTGGTCGAGCGATATCCATCTGCCATGTTGCTTTTTAGAAGTTTTATGGTGACGCTGTTTGATCGTACAGAAAAACTGTTGCCTAGTTTGACCCCAGAAGGGTTGAAAGATGAAAAACCACGTATGAAATCAGTTTAATTATGATCGAAATCCAACATATTTTCAAAGACTTTGGCAAGTTTAAGGTACTGAAAGATATTAACCTTTCCTTGAATGGGGGAGAATGTGTCGCCTTGATAGGTCCAAACGGAAGTGGAAAGACCACGCTAATCAAAACTGTTTTGGGCATGGTAGTTCCCAGTTCAGGGATTATCAAATTTGACGGCGAAAATATTCAAAATAAATATTCTTACAGAAAAGAGATCGGCTATATGCCACAGATTGGCCAATATCCGGAGAATATGAGCATAGGACAGGTTTTAGATATGATGAAAGATATTCGGAAGATGCCCGAGGATCAGTTAGACCTGGATCTGTACCATGCATTCAACCTACCGGCCCTATTGGATAAGCGTATGGGGACCTTGTCTGGCGGAACTCGGCAAAAAGTTAGTGCCTGCTTGGCCTTTCTTTTTAATCCAAAGGCTTTGATCCTGGATGAACCAACGGCGGGCTTGGATCCCCTTTCTTCGGAAATATTGAAAAACAAGATCCAGAAGGTGATGAATGAAAATAAATTGATCATTATCAGTTCTCATGTACTCAGTGACTTAGATGATCTTGTTTCGCAAATCATTTATCTGCAAGAAGGAAAATTGATGTTCCATAAATCGCTTCAACAATTAAAGATAGATACCGGTACAGATAAACTGTCAAAGGCCATAGCCCAAGTCATGTCTGTTCCAAATCAAACTAAATAGGCTTTCCATGAATAAAATTATACGCTACGTTTTTGTTGATTTACTGAGAAATAAAACTATTATTTTCTATACACTTTTGCTATTTGCGTTATCGGTAAGTGTCTTCAGCATGGAAGATAATTATGAAAAAGGATTGGTGAGTTTGTTGAACATTGTACTTTTTGTAGTTCCTCTGGTAAGTATCGTATTTTCAAGCATATACCTCTATAATAGTGCTGAATTTATTTGTTTATTAGTGAGTCAGCCCCTTAAAAGGGGCAATATATGGCTAAGCATATTTGCAGGTCTGGCAGGGACCCTATGTCTCTCTTTTTTCATAGGCGTAGGCATCCCCACACTCTTATATGCATTTAGCAGTTCTGGGTTAATATTGGTTGGTTGCGGTTTATTGCTTTCTGTGATCTTTGTGTCAATAGCCTTATGGACCTCCGTATTAATCCGGGACAAATCTAAAGGCATCGGACTTGCAATCCTATTGTGGTTGTATTTCGGATTGCTGTTCGATGCCTTAGTTTTATTTATGTTGTTCCAGTTTTCCGATTATCCAATCGAGAACTTTATGGTCGGATTGTCCATGTTCAACCCCATCGATGTCTGTCGGATCTTGATCCTCTTGCAACTCGACCTTTCCGCCATGATGGGCTATACTGGAGCAATTTTTAGAGACTTCTTTGGAAATGCCCTCGGCATGAGCATTACAATTGCTGTCCTGTTTTTGTGGGCTATCATACCCCTATGGCTGTCGGTCAGGTATTTTAAGAAGAAGGATCTATAAGAAAACGTACGGCAATTGGTACTATGCCAAGTAAATGACAGGTCTGATTGACGATTTTATTCATTGTCATAAAATTCATTTTTGCCATGATAATTAATCAATTCACAAAAATCTCAGAGCTTATCAAAGCTAATGAGTTGTGCATTGATGCCATTGCATCAATAGCGAAACCCTTACGGAAAATCAAAATCCCATTATTGCGTAAGGTCCTGACTCCACGTGTCAATATCATGGAAGCTGCAAAAATTGCAAACTGTTCTGTAGATGACTTTAGACGTGTTCTTGAGCCATTAGGATTTACATGGGAAGAGGCCACCGAAACAAAGACTTCTCAAGAAAAGAAGGAACAAAATAAACCGGGTTGGTTGATTGAATGTGAACAGATTGTTCCATTGGATGTCAGGCCAATTCTAGATGCTGACCGGGATCCCTTAAAAGAAATCATGATAGCCTATAAAGCACTTCCTGAAAAAGCAGTGCTAGAAATCATCAATAGCTTTTTGCCATTTCCACTGATTAGCCGCTTGGAAGATAAAGGTGCTTTCAGTTATACCGATGAGATTTCTAAAACGGAATTCCATACTTATTTCTATAAGTCAATGGGAGAAAAGGCGGTAACCAAGATAGAGTCCATGATCTCTTTTGTATCCTTTGATGTGATCGAAAAGATATTGAATACCAAGAGTTTCGATATGGTAGAGTTGGATGTTAGGAGTTTGCCTATGCCACAACCTATGGAGCGAATCTTGGAGACCTTGGGACAATTAAAGGCCAATGAAGGCCTTTTTGTCCAACACAAGAAAGTGCCGCTTTATCTTTTGGAAGAATTGGGCAATTTACCATATCGGGTATTTGTCAGTGAGATTGCTGAGGGAGATGTAAGAATATTGATCCATCCATAAAAATAGCGACATGACTTTAAGTTCGACCGATAATGCCACCAAAGGATATGTAGTCGTGCCATTTTTTGCCACGGCAGCTGTCTTTTTCCTTGTATTTAGCATCTTGTTAGTATTGACGGGAAGCCAAATCCTGGGGCATTATTTTCAGCCTAGAGTTCTTGCTATAGTCCATACCCTGGCATTAGGATGGGGAACCATGATCATTTTTGGTGCAGCTTATCAACTGGTGCCAGTCATATTCGAACACAGCTTGTTCTCTCCAAAACTGGCCTTTTTCAGTTATTTCATATTGACCATTGGCAGTTGCCTATTGATTTATTGCTTTTGGAATTTCCGGACTGATTGGATGATGATTTTAGCAGGGTCTCTGGTCTGCATAGCTTCTTATATATATTTTCTGATCATTTGGATGACCAGCAAGAAGCACGAAAAATCATTTGAGTCCAATCTGTTTTTTATGTTTTCCGCTTTTTGGCTATGTTTTACCACTACGGTCGGTTTATTATTGGCCATCAACTTGGAACATCATTATATTTCAAAGAACCATTTGGATATCTTGAAACTGCATGCCCATGCCGGCTTAGCTGGATGGTTCCTGCAGCTGATTTTGGGTGCCGGCGCAAAGATGATCCCTATGTTCGTGATGGGGAAATCGGCCAAAAGAAAAGCGTTGTTTATTTCCGTTACCCTGATCAATACCGGTTTATTGATGTTTTTGATCCATGGTTACCGAAATCAGATTGACTACAAACTGCTGATATGTGCCACCTTGATTCTTGCTGGTGTCATTAGCTGGGGGGTATATATACAGGACTGTTTAAAGAATAGGTTGCGCAAGAAGATCGAGATTCCGATCAAACATAGCTTATTGTCGATAGGAAGCCTTTTTACGGCTTTTGCAACTCTGCCACTGGTGCTGAATCAGGAGTCTGGGAATTGGGTTACACTCTATATGGTTTGGATTTTCTTGGGTTGGATCACGGGAATAATCTTAGGGATGACCTTTAAGACCCTCCCATTTATTATCTGGAATATACAATATAAAAACTTGAACGGAAGGGCAAATGTGCCCATGCCGAAAGACCTTTATAGCCATAAATTATTAAAGGTTCAATACCTCTTATTTCTTGGGAGTTTGTCCATTACGGTGATTGCCGTAGTGTTCAAACTCAAATGGTTGATCAACCTAAGTACCGTCCTGTGGGTATTGCTTTCGGTTTCGTATTTATTGAATGTACTGAAGGTTTTGACACATAAGAGAAAGGAGGAATATGGAAGTTGATTTTACCGCTCCGTTTGCTTCGGAGCAACTCAAAGCAATACATTCGCTGATGCTGGTTATGGATCCAGAACTTGGTATTAATGTCATTGATATGGGCCTGGTCTATGTATTAGACTTTACTGAGAGCAATAAGCTCCAGGTTCAAATGACCTTGACGACTCCCTACTGTCCGATGGCGGGTTCCATAACGCAGGCTGTGCAAAAAAGTATGGAAAGTACCTTTCCTGATCGCGAAATCATATTGGAATTGGTCTGGCAACCTGAATGGTCGCCGGATCTGATGACCGAGTCGGGGCGGGAACAATTGAATAAACAATAAAACTAAATTAATACTACTATGAAAAATGTAATCTATGTGATCTGTTGGAGCTTATTTGCCCTGACAATGGCTTCTTGCCAAAAGGATGATAATCTGGAGAATCCTTTGGAAGATAAAAAGATCATTGCTGAAAAAACAATTAACGCCTCTACGCAAGTCCAGCTCTTGGCTGATAAGGATTTAGTGGTAGGCTATCAAAATGTATACGTCAGGGTTTTGAAAGATGGAAAAACAAATCCTTCGGATAAGATAGAATTTTCTCCTGTTATGGACATGGTGACCATGAAACACGGTGCACCTACTGGTAAATTTGCTTTCAACTCTAGCGTTGATGCCTTTCAAGGGTTTGTGGTTTTTACCATGCCTACGGCCAATGATGGTACTTGGGCAATTGACCTAAAAATAAATAATGAAACCCTAAACATTCCGGTAGTGATCAAACCTGCTGCCACTGGAAATGTTCCTGTAAAGTCCTTCACGGCTACAGATAATAAACGCTATATCATGGCATTGGTACAACCTTCTTCCCCAAAGATTGGAATCAATGATTTAGAGGTCATGGTTTTCTGGAGAGAAAATATGTTCTCTTTCCCTGTTGTGGATGGATTGACATTGGATTTTCATCCGGAAATGACTTCGATGAACCATGGTTCAAGCAATAATGTCAGCCCTCAAGGTTCGGGAGCTGGAATTTATAATGGAAAAGTGAATTTCAGTATGTCGGGAGATTGGAGACTTTTCTTCAATGTCAAAAAGGGTGAAACAGAACTTGCGAAGGATGTCTTTCTAGATGTACTGTTTTAGTGAATAAGAATCAATAATTTTTTAGGACTCGGTAAAATTTCAAGGCTTATGAAAAGGATTTCTTTTATTTTAAGTTTTTGCTTCCTTGTGGCTGGACAGTATGTCCAAGCGCAACATCATCACCATGATACATTGAAGAATGTTGCTATTGAGGAAGTGGTAGTAAGTACTCAGGTTTCTGTAAATAAGCAACTTGAAAATGAACAACGAGCTTCTAAACAAGCGAATATTGACCAGATCTTGGATAGGATTGCTGGCGTTCAGATGGTCCGTAGGGGCAATTATGCTTGGGAACCTACTATCCGCAGCCTAAATGCTGCGCAGATCAATCTGACGATAGATGGGATGGCTATTTTTGGAGCCTGTACAGATCGTATGGACCCGATTAGTTCCTATATTGAACCCAGTAATCTGCAGCAGATCAATGTGAATATTGGTCCTTCATTCAATAGTTATGCTGGAGGAATGGCTGGTGGAATGAACTTCAAGCTTGCCAATCCGGAACTTTCGAAAGTCCCTCAGTTGAATGGAATGCTGGGTACAGGTTATGAATCTAATTCACAGGCGGTTCAAACCT
Organism: Sphingobacterium sp. BS-2; assembly: GCF_046161205.1. Classification (NCBI taxonomy): domain Bacteria; kingdom Pseudomonadati; phylum Bacteroidota; class Sphingobacteriia; order Sphingobacteriales; family Sphingobacteriaceae; genus Sphingobacterium; species Sphingobacterium sp. BS-2. The sequence goes on along the minus strand of NZ_JBIXGO010000021.1, from coordinate 156,426 downwards.
TAGCATCCCTGCAATATAGTACGGAAAAATTCGCATTCCTAGTGAATGGGATCTTTAGAAAAGCACAGAACTATAAAGCAGCGGAAAGGGCAATCGTTCCTAATTCCCAGTTCCAAAAATGGAATGGATCCATTGCTGCGACTTATAAATTAAATTCCAAGAATCAACTACTAGCCCAATATCTTGCCGATTATGGTCAGGATATTGGGTATCCTGCATTGACCATGGATGTTGCCTTTGCCAATGCAAATATTGTTTCCTTGACGCATGTCTATAAAGGCAGTAATGAGGGTATGAATGAAATCCGTTCGAAGGTTTATTTCAACCATATAGACCATGCGATGGATGATAGCAAAAGGCCGGCGGAGACTGTTCCTATGCACATGGATATGCCTGGCCTATCATGGACGGCTGGCTTTTATTCTGAAACAGGCTATCAGTTTGCTAAGCATCATTTGCAAGCAAGGTTGAATGGATACCTCAATAGGTTGACCGCTAATATGACCATGTATCCAAAAGACGGAAATCCTATGTTTATGTATACCCTGCCGGATGCGCAACGCGATCTGCTGAGTTTGGATATTTCGGACCGTTATTACCTGAGTGAAAAATGGATGATGGATTTTATGGGAACCTATAGTTTTGCCAATTCAAGTATCTATAGCCAGCAAGGTGAGGAACAGCTATCGAGCTTAACGGATGCCTCTCTTGGACGATCCAATCACCTTGGAAACATCAATCTGACCGGCCATTACCATCCTTCCGCCAATCTACATTGGATGGCAAAGTTAGGTTATGCCAATCGTAGCGCCAGTCTGCAGGAGTATTATGGTTTCTATCTTTTCAATAGGTTGGATAACTATGATTACCTGGGAAACGTGGATTTGAAAACCGAAAAATCATTACAAGCAAGTTTTGGTTTGAGCTATCAGTTACCTTGGCTCAGACTTGAGGCGAATCTCTATAATTATTATTTCAGGGATTATATTGCTGGAAGAATCAATCCTGATTTCCATGTGATGACCATTGGAGCAACTGGAGTGAAACAGAACCAAAATTTGGATCATGCTAATTTAATGGGCGCTGAAATGGCCATGAAGATCAAGTTCTTGAAGAATCTGGAATGGTTAAGTACCGTAGCTTATTCGGAAGGAAAGGATGATGGAGGCAATTACTTGCCATTGATTTCGCCATTTACCAATAATAATACTTTCCTGTTTAACCATCAGGGTTATGTGGCCCAGTTTGAAGTAAGTTATTTTGCCAAACAAAATAAGGTTAGTTCAGCAATCTATGGAGATAGCAGGACGCCAGCTGCCACTCTGTTCAATGTAGGGGTCAGGAAAGCATTCCAATTAAAACAACAAAAACTAACTGCCAATTTGAGAGTGGAAAATATCTTCGATAGATATTATTTTCGCCATCAAGATATCATGAAGATTGCCAGACCGGGACGAAATTTGATCGCCCAGATCAACCTTTCTTTCTAATTTTTTGCGCATAATTGGGCTTTATGTTCCACCTCATAAAATATTGAGGCTTTTGTTGTTAGCTTTAAATAATTCTTGAAATCTATCTCTTAATCTAAAACCATGCCTATGAAAAACGTGATCAAACGTGATGGTTCTCTTGAACCCTTTCATTCCTATAAAATAGAAGATGCCATAAAAAAAGCATTCGAAAGTGTGTCTGTTCCTTATGATGAGCAAATCATAGAAACCGTCTTGGAGGAACAAAAAAATGCAGACCTCTTTGATGTGGAAGACATTCAGGACGTCATTGAAAGAAAGCTCTATGTAGCTGGATATTTCCAGGTGATGCGCTCGTTTATGCTGTTCCGTCATACGCGGAAATTGCAGCGTGAGCATATCGATCGTTTTGTAGCTTCCAGTACTTATGTGGATAGCAGCCATGCTGTGGAAGAATACATTTACCAAAACGATTGGCGTATTCAGGCGAATGCCAATAATTCATTTTCCAATGCTGGTTTGGTTAACAATACGGCGGGAAAAATCATAGCGAATTATTGGTTGGATAAAGTTTACAATAGGATTGAAGGTCATGCACATCGTAATGCGGATATCCATATCCATGACTTGGACTGTTTAACCGGTTACTGTGCTGGTTGGAGTTTAAGGGTGTTATTGGATGAAGGCTTTAATGGTGTAAGAGGTCGCGTGGACAGTAATCCACCTTCGCATTTCAGGGAGTCCTTGGGTCAAATGGCCAATTTCTTGGGAATCCTGCAAAGTGAATGGGCCGGTGCTCAAGCCTTCAGCTCATTTGATACCTATCTCGCACCTTATGTTTTTAAGGATTGCTTAAGCCAGATTGAAGTCAAGAAAGCTATCCGTAGCTTCGTATATAACCTTAATGTTCCTGCTCGTTGGGGGCAGTCCCCATTTACCAATATTACCCTCGATTGGAATGTCCCGCAAGACTTGAGGTACCAAATCCCAACTAAGGCAGGAAAGCATCTGTTCAGAGGAGTTAATAATGAGGTCTTGAAAACCCTTGCCCAAGAGCGAGGGGTCGATAATTTGGAAGATTTGACCTATAAGCATTTCCAACCGGAAATGAATATGATCAATCGGGCTTATTATGAGGTCATGACTGAAGGTGATGCCAATGGACAGCCTTTTACTTTCCCGATCCCTACCGTGAACATCACGGAGGATTTTGATTGGAATGGTGAAAATGTGGATGTCCTATTCGAGAACACCGCCAAGATCGGTTCTTCCTACTTCCAGAACTTTATCGGAAGCCAATATTTTATTGATGAAAATGGTGATCGGCAGGAAAATCCTGATGCCTATAAGCCCAATGCGGTAAGGAGTATGTGCTGCCGTCTGCAGCTTGACCTGAGGGAATTGCTGAAGCGTGGAAACGGTCTTTTTGGTAGTGCCGAGATGACCGGCAGTATTGGGGTCGTGACCATTAATATGGCCCGTTTGGGTTATATATACCAAGGAAATCGGGAAGGTTTGTTTGCACGATTGGATGAGCTGATGGAAATCGGTCGTTCTACGCTGGAGAAGAAAAGAAAGTTCATTCAGGAGATGTACGACAATGGTTTGTACCCTTATACCAAAAGATACCTTTCCCATTTCAGGAATCACTTTTCGACCATTGGGGTCAATGGCATGAATGAAATGATCCGCAATTATACCGCAAATCAGGAAAATATTGTTTCGGACTGGGGGATTGAATTTGCCAGTGAGATCTTGGACTATATCCGCGAGCGATTGAAGAAATTCCAAGAAGATACGGGTAATCTGTATAATCTTGAAGCTACACCTGCAGAAGGAACTACCTATCGATTTGCCAAGGAGGACAAAAAACGCTTTCCAGATATTTTGCAAGCCGGCCAAGATCAGCAGATCTATTATACCAATAGTTCGCAGATTCCGGTTAACCATACGGATGATCCATTTGAGGCGCTATTGCTGCAGGATCAACTGCAATGTAAGTATACCGGTGGTACAGTACTGCACCTCTATATGCGGGAAAAGATCAGCACACCAGAGGCTTGTAAGCAATTTGTAAGGACTGTATTGAGCAATTTCAGGTTGCCTTATATCACGGTAACTCCTGTATTTAGTATCTGTCCGGTACATGGATATTTGAATGGGGAGCATGAATATTGCCCAAAATGTGATGATGAAATCGTGAATCAATATAATTTAAATAGTGAATATGGAAACCATGAAGAATGAGAGATTGCTATTGTTGCAGCAACATCAGCAAGAACGTAGTAAATGTTTGGTCTATACTCGAGTGATGGGGTATCATAGGCCAGTAGAAAGTTTCAATATCGGTAAACAAGGAGAGCATAAACAGCGGACCCTGTTCCAAGAAGGATATGGCAAATGCTCTATATGATATAACTCCTTTTACCTTATTGGATTACCCTAATAAAGCAGCCTGCATTCTTTGGTTTGTGGGCTGCAATATGCGTTGCCAATACTGTTATAATCCGGATATCGTATTCGGCAAGGGTAAGATCGGTATGGAACAAGCCGAGGCTTTTTTGAAGTCTCGGAAAGGCTTATTGCAAGCTGTCGTCTTTAGTGGTGGGGAATGTACCATGCATCCCGATATGATGCCCTTGGTCAAGATTGCCAAATCTTTGGGGTATCTCATTAAAGTCGATACCAATGGCGCTAGACCAAAAATAATCAAAACACTGATCGAAGAAAATCTTCTGGATTATGTAGCTCTTGATTTTAAGGGCTTGGGTCAGCGTTTTCAAGAAATATCGGTGACGGGTTCTTTTGAAGCTTTTGAAGAGACCCTGGATTTGTTGTTGAATGCTGAAATTCAATTTGAGGTCAGGACAACGGCCCATTCCCAATTGTTGTCTAAAGGGGATCTTGAGGAAATGCTGAGGTTCTTGGAAGCGAAGGGGTATGAGAACAATTACTATGTGCAAAAGGCATTAAATAATGTTAAGATGATTGCTGAGCTGGATGATTCGAATTATAGGGAGGAGGATTTGAGGTTTGGTTCAGGGAAGGTGGGAGTGGTTGTGAGGGGATAGAAAAAAAAATACCAGACCAGGAATTACTCCTGACCTGGTCTTCTGATTACCAAAAACAAATACTATTTCTTTTCTACGAAAGTTGCTGCTTCTATGCCATTAGCATCCTTAACAACTAATCCTTTTTTAGCATTACCTGTTTGAGGATCGACAGTATAGAATTGTGGGAATTTATCCAAGGCTGTAAGCCCAATAAAGGCTTTGCCTTCATATACATATGGCCAGCTAATGCCTTCAGGGATGTCATTTTTAGCTGGAATACCTTTTAACCAAGTGAATTTTTTCTGTTTCATGTGGACTACCGCATATTGTGAGGAAGCATCCATGCCTGGTTGTTTTCCGGCTTCATATTTCTTGTTGTAGAATTCGATCAAGAAGATATCGTCGACTAAAGGCCATACTTTACTGAATCTATAACCATCTGATGCGGCCTCTAGATCCCAGAAGTAACTTTTGTCAAAACTTGTTGCACCTTTTTTGATCATCAAAGCACCTGCTTTTTTAGTTCCGAAGTTATTTCCTGAGAATACACAGATATCGCCGTTGGAAGCAACTCCAATTTGCGAGTATCTGGCAGAACGGTAAAACCCACCCGAAATAGATAGGCGAGAATCGGTATAAACCGCTTCGGTTTTTAATGTTTTTGCATTGATTTTGGCAACTGCAACATCATCGATGCCAGTATCTTCGTGGAAGTGCAGGCTGGTATAGAATGAATCGTCTTTTCCGTCTGCCAAGCCTATTAATGCTGCGTTTTTGCCTTCGAAACCTTTAAATTGATTGACTTTGAAAGTTTGGAATTGACAAACAAGTTCATTGGTCAAGCCAATGAACGATATTGAGCAGAAACTGTGTATTTTGGTGAGCAGAAGGATGATTCATTCCTCTTTTTTCACTTTTGATGCCATGGAGTTGTGCCGAAAAAGGAGCACCATCCCCGAATATCACAATCCTCCCTTTCCCAAAGCGGAGATAAGCTCCGTTTGCAAACCCTTTGCCCGACAATCGGGGAATATTGTCTGGAATAGGCCTTTTAATCTGATCCGCATCATTAGGTAGATAAATTTCATATTCTTCGTTCAACAGAGAAATAATATATGCGGTCGTTGGGACTATAAATCCCGTTCCACCCCAGCACATGATACTGTCTATTTCCTTACCTGGTACCGTAGTTATTTCGTTGGATAACAGTGTTCCTCTATCCTTTGAAAATATTTCCGGACGTCCATTCTTAGGTAACGCAAAACCGTTCACGATATGAATGCCAAATGCCGCACCAAGAGTTTGCACTGACCCTCCACATGGCATGTGGTCTGTGACTAGAAATAGGCTTCCGCCATCAGATACCCATTGACGGAGAGTTTCTATCTCCTGATCGGTAAAGGCTGAATATGTGGGTAATTTCCAGTTTTCCGGATTATATAAGGCATTTATGCTGATATAGATTTTCACCTCCTTTAATTGATCGTAGGATATTTTTTCTTTAGCACTTAGGAGACGATATCCGTCAGCTTGCAGGAGATCTGAAAATGGGGCGTAAGCTCCTCTCAAAGTAACTGGATTGTTATGTGCCTCGTCAAATAGGAGTAGCGGTCCATCACCTATCCGGTGCCGCGGATCGGTGATGGGATAATGGAACTGTTCATCTGCTATCTGTTGTGCACTAAGCTGAGCTGTACCCACCAGCAGTAGGAACAAACTGGCAATAAATCTGTTCATATTATTTTTTTGAATAGGATTATTGGTCAGTTTTTATCCAAACATCATTTTCGAAACACTGCATCTGCTCTATCTTTCCATTGGCAACAGAAAATGTCAATGGAAAGGTACCATCATCATTGAGGAAGAAAAATTCCGAGCGTGGAGTAAATGAAATTGTTCTGTTATCCCACAATTGTGTAAGCGTTAAGCCTGTTGAGGAGGGATCTATTTGAATCTTAAAGTTGTTGTCATTTACCTTTAGGTAAGTTCCGGCAAGCTGTTTCAGTTGAGATGTGGTTAAACTCGCAATTTTATTGGGGTCAAATGGCACGCGCTCACAGATAATTCTACCCAGGATCTTGGTTTGGCTAAAATCTCCTGAGCTATTTTTTAAGAACTCGATAGTATATCCTTCATTTTTGGATTCAAAATGTGTATCATCTTTACGGACCAGCCGATATCTTTTTTTCTGATCCCACAGCTGTGTGGCATACAGGTTATTATCTTGCTCTTCAAAAGCAATGAAAGCCACTTTATTGGGTAGCTGGTAGTAGCCCTGAAATGATTTTAGCGGAACCAGCTGTTGTTGCTGGGGGGCATCTTTAGGGGCGGTCTGTGCGAATGTATCGATCGAAGAAAAAAGGCAACATGCTCCCACCAGAAGACCATATGTTGCTGTGCAAAATTGGCGGATCGCTTTCGAGCTCCCGCTTGGTTTGATGTATTGTATCATAATTCTTTTTGTTGATATAATGCAAGAGTAGGTCTTTTTGATCGGCTAACAGTCCGAATGGATGCAATCGAACAAACTTCATTGTGCACCGTTAATTTGATTGTTTCCTATAGACTTTCATATATTCTGTTGGCGTGATACCGGTTATTTTTTTAAAGCTGCTATAAAAAGTTGTTCTTGAATTAAAGCCTGCCCTTATTGCGATTCCAAACATATCAATTTGTTTGGCCTCTTCGGATAATAAAAGTTTTTTCGCTCTCTCCGTCCGAAGCTCGTTGATAAACTGGTAAAAATTTTTTTCCAATCCATTGTTTATGATATAGGAAAGATCATGCGGATTGATTCCGATATGGTCCGCAAGGGATGATAGTGTTAATCCAGGATCGAGATATAGCTTTTCAGCTGTTGTTTTCTGCAATAATTTTTCTTTTAATGTGTCTACCTGTTGTGCTGTCAGCCGCTCTTCGGCTTTGACCTTTTTATGCTCCGTTTCGTTGATTAGGTTTTCTGTAGACTCAATTGTGTAAATTGACCGTTGTGTTAGCGTTGCGTACCCAAGCGCCACTGAGCCTATAAAATATAGAATTTGAGCCACTGAGCTAAAAACTAAATTTACCATAGCCAGCAGACGGGCAACAATCATAAATAATAGTGCGATCAATAGATATTTCAGCCAGGCCATGTTTATCTTTTCTGTATAGGAAGATAGCTGGCGAATGTTTTTCTGGTGTATTTTGAAAAGGATATAGCAGGCGACCCAGTAAAAGATACATTGTGCGAAGAAGAAATATTTGATAGCCAAGATGATCCACTGCGGTAACGGTAGCGGATGGATGTACATATTGAAAAGTCCGGGTATTAAATAGATGATGGAGAAAAAAAGGAAAGCGAGGAACGGAACAAAATGTAGTCCCCAATACCGGATTGTTTCTGTTGGTTTGACCATGTAATGAACGGCCAAGTAGAAGCAGGGAAGGGTAGCCCATCGTGGGAGTTCCAGCATATGGATCAATCTCTCGCTCTCCACATGAAAACCTTCGAGAAAAAGCTGGGTAAATAAGCATGCCATCAAATAATACCATGTTCCTAACCACCGGTCTGCTTGGGAAGAAGTGTGGTTGACACCCAAAAAGATTAAGGTGCCGAGCAGCAGAAATGCACCAGCTGAAAAAGCATGAAAGGTAAAGAGTATATTAATCATGGACCGTAGCAAGTTATCTTTGTAATGTGAATTTAAACATAATTGATCAAATGGAGCTACATCATCCATATAGGTACTCCGATCCAACCATTTATGGTTAGAAGGGCGACGAGATAGCATAAAAAGAAATTATTGAAGGCTAAAAACAGACGAAGCCATAAAGAGCTCAGTCGAGACCAACGGAAATAAAGCAGCAAGCTGCTGAGGGCAATCAAAACAGCAAATAGGAGCATACCCAGAAAAATGGAGAAACTTGTTCCATTAAAAGAGGTAAATAATTCTTTATGGCTGGCATCTGTTTGTCCCATAAGTCGATAAGCGACTAGAAAAAAGCATGTTCCTGCTATTGGAAATAGAGGAATAGCGAGGTCTATCAGTTTCATTTTTCGAAAGAGCGTCAGGAATATGCCGATAAGACTATAAACCGTATAAATGAAAATAGCCATAAGTCCAAGATAGACAGGTAACTTTTGGATCAAAACAGAAGCCCGAGGTACCTTGCGATAGAAACTATTGCCATAACCTTGAAAGAAGGGCTGGCCTTTGGGATCTTTGGCTAATACAAAAGCGGGGAGAATATCATCTTTTAGCCGGAAGATGCCATTGCCCACATGGACAAGAGAATCGAGCTGTCCGTTTTCTTTTTTTACGACGAGTCTATCCTTGCTGACCGCGGTTAACTCAATACCGCCAAAGATACGTCTGTAAAATTCCCAGCGTTCATTTCTGGGATTCATAAATTGATAGTATCCGAGTAGTGGTTTAATTTTTTGTTCATCTATCGGTAGACTGACTGCTTTTGGAGCAGAAATGTCCTTTGTCAAAAATTCTTCAATAGCCTGTGAGATTGGCCAGAGATTGACAACACTATTCGCTGCTATTGCATAGGCTATACCAGCTTCACGATTAAAGAATAACCAGGAGACAAAGCCTTCCCCTTTACCATTGTGACCCCGTAAGCTGACCTTTTTATTATTCGGGAATAGATCATTGCCCAGGGCATATCCCGTTTGTAATCCAGCTTGGCTTGCTAAGGTACTGTGAATGGTCTCCATTTCCTTCAGGCCGGCATTATCCAATAACCTGCTGTCGGCACTACCATTGAGCAGGTAAAGCATGAATTTTGCCATGTCATCAGCATTGGATACCAACGCGCTTCCGGCCCCATTTCCGCTCGGACGATAGAATGGCATTGGCCTGTATTCTCCCTTTTGAAAGTCATAACCTGTGGCAAAGCTGGGTCTATGAGTTCCATCAAGATCAAATAAGCTGTTTTGCATGTTCAATGGTAAAAAAATCTGTTCTTTTAAATACCTATCCCAAGGCATGCCCGAAACTTTTTCAATTATATAGCCGAGTACATTATAGCCCGGATTTGAATAGGACATCATGGTTCCCGGCCGCCAGCGTACCTTGAGCGAATTGCTTACAGCTTTGATGGCCTCGATACCAGCAAGTGCATTTTTTTTTCTTGTATCTACCATGCTGTTGAGTTGAACATCGTCAAAGCCCGCGGTATGTTCGAGCAAGTGAACTACCCGTACCGGATCTGTAGCTTCCCAATGATTGTCAAAAGGTATTTCAGGCGCTATATCACGAATACGGTCATTGAGCTTTAGCTTCCCACTAGCAACTAATTGTTGTATACCCATTGCCACGAAAAATTTGGTGACGGAAGCAAAGTGAAATTGTGTCTGATTTTCTACTGGAAGACGTTGTTTCAGATGTGCATACCCCAGTCCACCAGAATATAGTATACTGTCTTTTTTTACAATAGCAACCAGTAGACCAGGAATATGTTCCTGCTGAATGACAGTGTCTAAACGGTTGTACAATTGATTGATATTGCTATTGGATATTGTGGCTGTGCTTACCTGTGCTGACGCGGTAAAATAACTTGCCACAATGAGCATTGCGAGATAGAAAGTTTTTGAGTTGATCATAAGTTCATTCTTTTATGCAAATTAGCAATGATCTCTACTTGGCCTGTCCGTGTCCATCCAAACGGATAAATCTGTTTCTTTTTGTGGGAATCCAGATTAACAAGTCTGCGAATCCTTTGGTCCCTATTATTTTTTTCTCAAGCTATTGATGAATTCACCTCTTTTTAATTCAATATCAGAACATATAGTTTTAATATAATCAAAGACGACCTTTTTATTATCCACCACATAGGCTCTAAGTTCAGCTGAACTTATGGAATTGAACAGTTTGTAATATTGCAGAGCTGTGCCTATTTTCAACCGCCCTCCTTCCAGTATTTTGCACAATATTTTGGCCCGCTGTTCGTAACCGAGCTTTTCATCCCAAATGGCATCGTTCAAAAAACCAAGCTTGTACAGGTAATACATCCTCAACTTGTTGTTTTTTATGGATTCGGTCGCACCTTCGTTGTCGCTGTCCACAAACTTTGAGAGTCGTTCCCAGAGATCACTTTTGTCTTTTTTGACTGATTGGAGCACTTCCCAATCTTCTTCTCTCTTCCTCTTTAGTTCGCTGACCTCCGCTCTGGAACCTGAATAAGGGTAGATAGTAAATAATCCCAGGATGATTTCTTCCTTGGGACTACTTTTAAAATGATATAATCTTCTTATTTTGATCCATATAATTTAATCTCTAAATTTTCCATATCCATTCTGATTCTATTGTCCAATAGTTTGGCATAATGCTGTGTAGTACGAATATCAAGATGACCGAGCATTTTTGAAACGGTTTCAATTGGTACTCCATTTGAAAGAGTAACCATAGTTGCAAATGTATGTCTAGCAATATGAAAGGTCAGTTCTTTCGTTATTCCACATAAATCTGCTATTTCCTTTAAATAGCTATTCATCTTTTGATTACTCAATATGGGTAACATTAGGCCAATTGATTGACAGGGCGGATAATCTCGGTAGGATTCAAGGATTTCAAGAGCCTTTGGAAGAATCGGGATAGAAGAAAGTGTGTTTGTTTTTTGTCTTCTGATCTTAATCCAAAATTTATTATCAATACCAACCTCAATATTATCTCTACTCAATTTTGTAACATCAGCATAGGAAAGTCCGGTATAGCAGCAGAACACAAAAATATCCCTGACTTGATGAAGTCTTGGAATATCAAGCTTTTTATTTTCGATTCTTGTCAGTTCCGCTTTATTTAGATAGGATTTTTCCTTAGGCTTTGCATTTGTCTTATAAAACTTGAAAGGATTGCCCGAGATCCATCCATGTGCTAGACATAAATTAATAATTTTTCTTAAATGCTTGATGTATTTTGCTGCTGAAATATCCGAACAGGCTTTTTCCGCCCGAAGATAGTGTTCATAGCCTACGATAAAAGAATGGTCAATTCTGCGGAGTTCAATATCTGCAATTGTATATTCCTTTGTTATATAATTTTCTAAATGCGAATAAGTCGTCCTATAACCCTTTAGTGTGTTTTCCCGAAATCCATTGCCCAGCAATGATTCCATTTTAAGGTTATGATCTTTTAGAACCGATAATAATGTCTTTTGATTTTCTGACTTACCTGTAAGTTTAGCCTTTAACAATTCAGTTGTTGGGGTTTTTCCCATTTTCAGGATTTCAAGATGGATGGCTGCAACTTTCAGATTCAACATCTCTAGATAGCTGTTTAAAGTCTTGACCTCCTCGGTATTTCCTTTTGATCGATTTGCTTTGGAATTCCATCGATTGGGGTCACAGTTCTTTCCTGTAGAGATTTCACAGACCGATCCATTGATCGTAATTCTCATGTAAATGGGCTTAGCTCCACTGACATAATTCTTTGGTTTCTTCAAGTAGAAGAGCAAGGAATAATTTGTACTCATTATTTAACATTTAAAAGTGTAACAAAATTAGCCTTGCAGCGAAAACATATCAAGATGTTTATTTATAAAACATGTTGTAAATCAGTGAATTGAATACGTTTCAGTGAGTACTTCGATCAAATTTAATGACTCACCGAATGACTCGCTAAAAGTTTGCGAATTTCTGAACATTTTGATCTGCCATAAAAACAAAAAAGCTTGCAAATGTTCAATTTGCAAGCTTTTGTATGTTTTGATCTTCGATCTGGTAGCCCGTAGGGGAATCGAACCCCTGTTTCAAGAATGAAAATCTTGCGTCCTAACCCCTAGACGAACGGGCCGTTTTGTTTTCCGGTGTGCAAATATAGAATTTACTTTTATTAACACAAAATATTTTTCATAAAAATTGCTGATTCCCTTTTAAGGTGCTATTTTTAAGCTGTAAACTACATCATATGAAACTAATTAAAACCCTAAGTCTCTGCGGAGTTCTTCTGTTGGCAGGTCAAGCACATGCCCAAAAGAATAATCTGGAAGTAAAATGGGATTTCAATGAAAATTATAACACCAAAGATAACCTTGCCCTGAAGATCATTGTGAAAAACAATGAAGCTCAGAATTTGGACCTTAAAGGATACAACCTTTGGTTCAATTCCATGTATCCCATTGAGGAGAAAAGTACGGATGGTTATTCAATACACAACCGCAATGGGAATTTATATTCCATCGATTTCACAGATCAGTCCCTTATCAAAGGGAAAGATTCCTTGGTGATAGATTATAAATCGCCCTATCCGATCACCCACACATCCTTGACTCCAAATGGATTCTACCTTCAAAACCGAAATAATCCAAAGGAAATCATCAATATCGGGCATCCGCAGGTAATTCCATTACATCTCAGTTCAGAAGAACAGAACAAATTTCTAAATGAACTCTTTGAAAAGAATGCATCTCGGATCTCTTCGGGTGAGCAATTAATACTTCCTACCCCTGCCCATATCAAAGTAGGGAAGGGGAATTATAAGTTCAATGCAGATATCAGCTACTATGTGCATGAGCATTTCAACTTTGCCCTAAAGCCTTTCCAAGAGCTAGCTCAGCAATTGAGCCAATTCAATTTTGTCAATGGCGATGAAGCCAATGCCAATATCAGGATACTCTATAAAAAAGGAATGGCTAATGAGGAGTACAACCTAAAGATCGACAACAAAGGCATTACCATTGAAGCAAGCGAAGCTGCTGGTGCATTCTATGCCTTGCAGTCCATCAAGTCCCTGCTTACAGCGGATCAACTGAAAGGGAAAGCAGATGTAAGCCTTCCGTATTTAGAAGTCAATGATAAGCCAAGGTTTGAATATCGCGGTTTCATGATGGATATAGCCCGTAATTTTAAAGGCGTCGAAACCATCAAAAAATATATCGATGTTTTGGCGCAATTAAAGGTAAACAAACTCCATCTGCACTTCATTGACGATGAGGGCTGGCGTTTAGAAATCCCTTCCTTACCAGAATTGACAGAAATTGGTTCTCAACGTTCTCCTTTCTATCAGGATGGAGCGAGCATTCAACCTGCCTATGGTTCAGGAACGAATGTGACTGAAGGGCATTTCTTGACCAAAGCTCAATTTCAAGACCTCTTGAAATATGCTTCGGCAAACTATATCAACATTATTCCTGAAATCGAAACCCCTGGCCATGCCCGTGCTGCCATTAAATCGATGGAAGCGAGGTATAACAGGTTGATGAAGGCCGGCAAAACCCAAGAAGCGGAGGAATTCTTACTTTATGAAGCCGAGGACAAATCAGAATACAGCTCAGCTCAATACTGGGATGATAATGTCATGAACCCGGCATTGCCTTCCGTTTACCGCTTTTTAGACGTTGTGTTGGATGATATCAAGAAGATGTATGACGAGGTAGGCTTAAAGTTAGATGTGGTTTCCTTGGGCGGAGACGAGGTCCCTGCAGGTTCTTGGGAGAAATCTCCGGCGATTCAAGCATTGATGCAAAAAGAAGGTTTCAAATCGGTTTATGAAGTTTGGCCTTATTATGTAAAGAAGATCAATGAAATCTGTGCCTCCAAGGGTTTGACCATGGCCGGATGGGAAGAATTCGGAATGGTCAATAAAGGGTCTGGAATGGTAGTCAACGATGAATTGGCGCATCTCAACATGCATCTCGATGTATGGAATAATGTAATCGGCGGAGGTCATGAAGACTTGGTCTATAAATTGGCCAATGCAGGATACAAGACCATCTTCATCAGTGCTGCAAACCTCTATCTGGATATGGTTTGGGATCGCGACTTCAGGGAACCCGGATTAAAATGGGCCGCTATTTCCGATCTTTATCATTCCTTCTCGCTATTACCCGAAAACTTTTTCTCCAATATGGCCATTACAGAGCCGGGCAAGAAATTGGAACCTAAATACCTGGCATCCAAAGCTCGTTTGACCGAAAAAGGAAAATCTAATCTATTAGGCATTAAAGCCGCTCTTTGGGCAGAAACCGTATTGACCCCAGAACGTATGGACTATATGTTGTTCCCAAGGTTATATGCCTTGTCTGAGCGTGCTTGGGCGCCTAAGAGAGCATGGGAGGAAGATTCAAAGTTTGATAAAAAAGCCTTTGCTCAAAGCTATTCCGAATTTGTCAATAAAGTAGGTAAAAAGGAACTTCCAAAACTTGAACTGATTGCCGATGGTTTCTATTACAGATTGCCGTCTGTAGGCGTTATCCAAAAAGGAAACAAACTACAAGCAAATATAGAATACCCTGGCTTTACTATCTTTTATACCACCGATGGTACAGAACCCAAAGTGGGATCGCAAAGATTCCCTAAAGAAGGTATTAACATCAAAAAAGGAGATAAAGTCAATTTAGCCGTGGTAGACGATAAAGGTAGGGTTGGAAGGGTATCAACCTACATAGCCCAATAAAACACCTCCCAATAAGCAGAACATCCAAGGCTATGATTCCCATAACCTTGGATGTTCCCTTTTCTTATAAAAAAAGCCTTTCCACTGTCTCACATCTCAAATCTCACATCTCACATCTCAATTCTCCTCCTCCTTAAACCCCAAAAAAGAAGCAAAGCATAAATGCTTATGCAATACATCCACTTTTTTGAAGCCTACTTTCTCCAATAAATGCAGTTGATAAAGCAAGGGTCTAGGCGAATCCTCTTTTTCTATATAACTAAATACATGTTCTTGATAGTCTTTGTCCTTCAATCCCACTAAAAACTCGCCATAGCGATCAGTAAACATGAACTTTTGGATTTCAGGACTATTTTGCTCCACCATATCAAAGATCCAGATGCTTCCACCTTCATTTAGCAATCCATATAGTTTCTTGAAGGCGTTTTCCCAATCCTGATCATCCCGTAAATGATGCAATACCATAGTGGCGATGATCACATCATATTTCCCTTCAGGTAAATCCACAGACCTAAAATCTCCCTTAAATACTTGAACATCGCCTTCCGTAAATTCTTGAACCCTTTGTCTTGCTCTATCCAACATCGGTTGACTTAAGTCTACTAAATCCACATTCACCTTGTTGTTGCTTTTCATTAAGGTCTTGATGGCGTAGTTGCCCGCACCACAGCCGATGTCCAATATATTTTTCAGATTCGGATAGATATCCCGGATCCCGTCAGTAATCAATTCCATGTTCAATACCGCATCGATGGTATTTGCCTGACTGGTTTCCAGATTGGCAAAGCGCTCCACGTCGGCATCAAAGCGCTGTTCTATTTCTTCTAATGTTGATTTTTCCATAATCTATTTTTTCTATATCCAAATTTATCGGATTCAGTTATACCTAAAAAATACTATTTTTATCATGGTATAATACTTATTAGGTATCATGGAACTACGACATCTACTCTATTTCAAGACCCTTGCAGAGGAACTCCATTTTGGCAATGCAGCCAAAAAGCTCTTTATTTCACAGCCACCGCTGAGCAGACAGATCAAGGAACTCGAGAATGAACTGCAGGTCGATCTCTTTCACAGGAACAATAAAAAGGTTGAACTTACCGAAGCAGGGCAATATTTCTATTCCCAAATCAATGAACTGATCGATCACTTGGAACAAGTTAAAAATACGACCCGATTGATCCATGAACAGGTCTCAGGCGAACTGCGTTTAGGCTATATCAGTTCGACACCAAAAGGACTTATTGCAAGAATCTTAGAAGACCTGAAACATAGTTTTCCAAATCTGCAGGTCAATCTTATAGAAGCATCCAGCCAATCTCAAATAAAAGCTTTGGAAAATGGAAGATTAGATCTTGCCATTATTCGAAGCAGCATCCCCAATCCAATTATTGTCAAGAAGCTGCTTTTCAAAGATGAATTATGTTTAGTAGGGCATAAGGATAGTTTCGGTCAACAATCCATGGATCAAATCAGTAAAATGGATTATATCTCTTTCAATCAAGACTATGCGCCAGAATATTCAAGGCTTAGCGAAGAGTTTTGCAATACAATAGGTTTTGAACCCAAAATAAAACATCAATGCAATAATATGAATGCTATCCTTGAACTGGTGAGATTGAAAGTAGGCTATGCCATTGCGCCATTAAGTATGGTGAAGGATATCTCAGATTTCTCAGTAATTAGTTCATCCAGTTTGAAGAAGAAGTTGGATAGTAACGTGTATTTAGCCTTTCATCAAGATAATTCCAGAACTGGTTTGATCCAGATCATGGAAAGGATCATGAAAATCCAAAAATAAAGGCCATTCAACATATTGAATGGCCTTTTTATTTCTTGAGAAATTTATCCTTAGAATGCTTTAAACTTCTCTGGTTCCATTTCGGTAAAGGAAGCTACCTTTTGATAGGTAATGCTATCCGAAGATCCCTTAAAGGTTGTCGGCAGGATCAGACCATTTCCGATATCCTTATAGCCATTTACCAAATAGCTCTTGTTATCAATATCCAAGCGTTTCACCAAACCAGACTCCTCGCTTACATAGAAACTACCCGAATTACCTAAGAAATTCGAAAAGTCCAACTTCTGTAGCTTCTCTGCATTGATAATCTTGCTACTGGTCTGCGAACTGATATTGGAAGCCATAATGGTGATCGGTAAGGAAAGCACCTTCAAGTCAATATTGTACTGCGCGATCAAATCAGGCAGCAATTCTTTATAGGTTTGCAGGGCCATTTCAGCTCCATTTTCATCATAAACATGATTTAATTTTTGGTTCTGAACATTTAACAGAGCCACTACGTTCTCATTGTTCAAGGTACCTTCAAAACGAACATTCCCTGTTTGTTTATCCAATAAGAATTTTCTGTTTCCGCTGATTGAAGGGTATTTGCTATTCCCAGATACGGTAAACATGATATATTTTGTGGTTTCCCATTTGTTTTTACCACCTACTGCATTCCAGATTTTATCTACAATGCCATTGGACTGCGCCAAGAGGATTGCTGGAGAAATAGTGATGGCAGCAAATATTAAATAGATATAGAAAACTATATTCTTCTTTTGTTTCATAATACTGAATTATTGTGATAATATGAGAGGAATTCACTACGTGCATAAAGCTGCAACCCCAGAATCAAATTGGGAATGATTGAGTTGCTTTGTCCGTATGTGTATTTTGTTTCATAACCTCCTAGATATCAAAAACAATACCATTAATGGTTTTTATGGATTAGGCCCATTTGGATTGCCGTTATGGCAGCTTCTTCACCTTTATTTCCGTGCTTGCCACCAGCTCTATCCAAAGCCTGTTCTTGGTTGTCTGTAGTTAATACGCCAAAAATTACCGGTTTATTATATTTGATCCCCACTTGTGCAATACCATTTGCTACGGCATCACAAATAAAGTCAAAATGTCTCGTTTCACCTTGGATAACACAACCTAGTGTAATTACCGCGTCCAATTCTTTATTTCGCAAAGCAATGTCACTTCCTGAAATCAATTCATAGCTTCCAGGTACCTCAATTAGCTCAATATTCTCTTCCTTCGCGCCATTCTCTAATAACCCTTTGTATGCGCCATTCAATAAAGCTCCAGTGATTTGAGCATTCCATTGAGATACAACAATTGCAAATTTTAGACGCTCAGCATTGCCCACCTGTAAATGGGAAAAATCAGATAGATTTTTTAAAGTACTCGACATAGATATAAATTAAAATAAAAAGGCTACCATAGGTAGCCCTCAAAGTTAATTAAAATATTTTTGGTATTCGGCCAATGCTTATTGACCTCCTAGTATTAATTCCTTTACTTAATAGTACTCCAGTCTAAATACTAAATACTTAGTACTTAATACTATTACTGTTGTTTTGCTTGAACGCGAGCGATAAAGCTATCTACTGTTGTAGATTCTGCGCTTTCAGGATACTCATCTCTGATTTTTTGATAAGAAGCCTCAGCGTTTTTGTAATCCTGTAGTTCCTCGTATACCAAACCTAATTTCTTTAAGAATATTGGAGTTGTATATGCATTTGCACTTTTTTCAGCTGCTTTTTTGTAATAGTTGGCAGCCTTGTCATAGATTTTCTCTTCTGAATAAGCATCACCTAAAAGACCGATCACCAATGGATCCAATACTTGACTACCAGTCTCCGTATATTGCTCTAGGTATTTGATCGCTTCTTTAAAGTTCTTCTGACGTAAGTATAGACCACCTAAGTATGCATTCGCTACGTTTGCAGATTTAGTGTTAGAATATTCGTCAGCAATTTCTTTGAAACCTGGGAATGAACCGTCGCCATCGATTGCCTTTTTCTGAAGCGAATCAATAGTAGCGTAATATTCCGCTTGGTACATTTGGTTAGCAGCTTTCTCTGCTCTTGGTGCTAAATATAATTTTTGGTATCCAAAATATAGAAGGATCAATACGACGATACCTGCTACAATAAAGATGATACTCTTTTCATTTTCTTGGAAAAATGATTTCTTCGGCCCTGATTTTACCGCTGAAGAACCGTTTTGTTTATTTTGTGACATTCTTAGTTTTAATAGATTACGGAACGCAAAAATACACTTTTAAAGAATACTTGCAATAATTTAGGAAAAATATTTAAAGGCATTATGGGTTCACATTGACCATTGTTTCCTTATCCAATTGTTCATAAATGGAATTCTGGCTTTTGAATTCGGGAACCATGACTTTCATTTGCCTTACAATATTTAGGTTGTTGTTGCTGTCCAGTTGTTTGGAAAGCATGTGTATTTCATTTTTTACTAACTCAAAGTCGTTCTCACGGACCTTTGCAATCATGATTTTTTCATGATGGGTAGGCATCGTGTTTTCAAGATCGTTCAATAGCTCCTCATAGAGCTTTTCACCTGGCCTTAACCCCGTGAATTTAATGTCTATATCCTTGAAAGGGGTTAAGCCGGATAAACGGATCATCTTTTTGGCCAAATCGACAATCTTTACCGATTTTCCCATGTCAAAAACAAAGATCTCACCGCCATTACCCATATTTCCTGCTTCAATTACCAATTGACAAGCCTCAGGAATGGTCATGAAATACCTGGTGATATCAGGATGGGTCACCGTTACTGGTCCACCTTTCTCTATTTGGTCCTTGAATCTTGGAATCACTGAACCGTTCGATCCCAGAACATTTCCAAAACGTGTCGTGATAAACCTAGTCCCTTTAATGCCATTCACCGTGGTCAGGAAGTTGTTCAGGGATTGGACATATTTTTCAGCAATCCTTTTGGTGGCACCCATCACATTCGTTGGGTTAACCGCCTTGTCTGTTGAAACAAAAACAAATTTCTGGACATCAAACTCTACTGCCAGATTGGACAATAAGTAGGTTCCAAAAACATTCGTTTTCACACCTTCACTGGGATGGTTTTCCATCATAGGAACATGTTTATAGGCCGCAGCATGATAAACGTAATGCGGTTTGAAAGTCTCGAAGAGCAAACGCATACGTTCTTCGCTTCGGATATCAGCAATATAGGTATGGTAAATTTGGTTCTTGAACTGATCTTGAAGGTCCAATTGCAGATTGTGCAAAGGAGATTCCGCCTGATCACAAAGAATGATCATCTGCGGTTCATACTTTCCCAACTGCTTTGAGATTTCACTTCCTATAGATCCCGCTGCACCAGTAACCAATACACGCTTACCACGTAATTGATCCATCAGCTTCTCGTTGGAAATCTGGATCGGAGCGCGCTCTAGCAGGTCCTCGATTTTGATCTGTTTGATCTGCGCCGGAGATAAATCACCATTGATAATCTTATTTACCGGAGGTAGGGTCAATACCGTAATATTATGCTCTAATGCTTGATCGATGATATTGTTCTTGATGTCAATATCAATATTGGAAGAAGCAATGATCAATTCATCCACACCGAATTTATCAACCGCCCTAGTAAAATCCTTCGATCCATAGATCTTCAGTCCATCAATGGACTTGCCAATTTTTTCATCATTATCGTCTATATAGGCTACAATGGTCTTTTCAGAACGAAAGTCATGTTCAAAGGTTCTCTTCACAGCTATCCCTAAATCACCGGCACCATATACGATGGCATTCTTTCGGCCATTCCTAGTGGATTTGGTGTATTGAAAGAAGATCTTGATACAGGTACGATAGGTTGTAAGGCCTGTAAATGCAAACAAAGCATAGATGATAATCAGGTTTGTGGGGATTTTGATATGTATTTGTAACGCAATGAAGATCAACTTCGCCAAAAACATGATGATCGACGTGAAGACAATCGTCGATAGAATTCGGATAGAATCTACCGCCGATGTATACCTTACGATACCACTATATAACTTAAATACCAAGAAGGAAATGGCAGTTAAAGTCATGCAAAATAAGAACTCAATTGAGAAATCAGTTTTTGAGAAAGAATCGACGTTGAAGTTGTTGTATAGGGTAAATGCAAGTAGAAAGGCACAAGCTGAAACGGCTATGTCAAACATAAAAATAATCCATCTCGGAACTATCTTGATGTGATTCAACGGCTTAATTATTTTCATCGTAACGGGTTAGTTTGTAAACTTAAGATTATTAAAGTTTATTATTTTAATTTTAACCAAATATAATCGTTTAAGCTTTATTTGTTGAAATATTATTGCGTATTTTTAACTTGCATTATATTTACGTAAATGATAAATGTATCTAAATTAGCTCAAGAAGGAGTACTACAACCTAAGGAAGCTTTGCTTTCGAAAGACAGAAAAAAAGGCAGTTTAACTATCGGTATCCCTAAAGAAAATACCTTCCAAGAAAATAGAATTGCACTGACGCCACTCTCTGTTGGGTTGTTGGTAGAAAATGGTCATGAAATCATTATTGAAACTGGAGCGGGTGATGCCTCCAATTTCCAAGACCATCATTATAGCGAGCAAGGAGCCCGTATCGTATACGATAAAAAAGAAGTCTATAAAGCAGACTTAATCATTAAGATTTCCAGTCCTACCTTGAAAGAGGTGGAACTGATGAAGAACAGGCAGGTTTTGTTCAGTTCCCAACAACCTTCCTTGATGAAGATTGAAGTCCTGAAAGCCTTAATGAAAAAACAGATCACCGCGCTTTCCTTCGAATATTTACAAGATGAGGGTGGACATCTATCTGTTGTCCGTGCCATGAGTGAAATCGTCGGAGCGACTTCCGTATTGATCGCCGCTGAATACCTTTCCAATGTTTTTGATGGCAAGGGCTTGATGTTAGGAGGGGTTACTGGTGTTCCGCCAACAGAAATGGTCATTATTGGAGCTGGTACCGTTGGGGAGTTTGCTGCAAGGACTGCCATTGCACTTGGTGCACAGGTCAAGGTCTTTGACAGCTCGGTATATAGGTTGAGACGTCTACAGAGCAATGTAGGCAGCCGCGTCTTCACTTCCGTAGTCCAACCGATTGTCCTCAATAAAGCTGTTCGAACCTGTGATGTGGTGATTGGAGCAGTAAGAGCAAAGAACGGTCGCACACCATGTTTGATTTCTGAGGACACCGTTTCCAAGATGAAACCTAATTCTGTTCTGATAGACGTAAGTATTGATCAAGGTGGGGTATTTGAAACCTCTGAAGTGACCAATCATGATAAACCTACCTTCAGGAAATATGATGTCATCCACTATTGTGTTCCCAATATTGCATCTAGAGTTGCTAGGACCGCCACTTATGCCCTGACCAATATCTTCACTCCGATCTTGATCGAGATTGGCGAGGCAGGAGGAATGAACAATATGATCTGGGCTAATCAAGGCATACGAAGTGCCATCTATTTATATCACGGAAATCTAACTAACAAAGACATGAGCGAGAAGTTCCAGTTGCCTTGCAAGGACCTGAACCTGATCGTCATGGCGAACTTATAAACGATGAGAAAATACCTAATCCTTTTTATTTTAAGCATGATTGCATGGCATACCAAAGCCCAAGATACTGGGCAAATGAGATATTTGTATGGAAACGAGGAAATTCCAAAGTCTAAATTAATAGTTGATTCCCTCGACGAATTGGATAAACCTAAATTATACGTCCATAAAGCCAATCAAGAAAAAGAGGATCTGGTATTCTTGGTAATTCCAGGTGGTGGATATGCCGGTGTGGCCATCAACCACGAAGGTCATGATGTAGCAAAAAGGCTAAACGACTTGGGCTACTCTGCCTATGTGCTTTTTTATAGGCTTCCAAAAGTGGAAACTATGGAAGACAAACGTTTTGGACCACTTCAAGACGCCCAATATGCCATGGCACAGATCAGAGCGGAAAACCCGAATAAAAAGGTAGTAGTCATTGGCTTCTCCGCAGGAGGACATTTAGCAGCTACACTTTCCAACCTTTATGACCGACCCCAAACGGAATTTCTTGAACAAGCAAACTTGAAACCTGATTTCTCGGTGCTGTGTTACCCCGTTATCTCCATGGATTCTACCATCACCCATCAAGGTTCCAAAAACAACCTGATAGGTCCTCATTTTATGGCTGAAGATGTTGAACTGTTCTCCCTGGAAAAACAAGTGGATAAAAACAACCAACCTACTTTCCTGATGAGTGCCAAGGATGATAAGGTCGTGCCTATTGAAAATAGTTACAGGTACCAAGATTCTTTAGGACTTTATAATATTCCAAATCCGATCTTTACCTACGAAGAAGGAGGGCATGGATTCGGATTGGTCAATAAAACCGATAATAGAGATTGGTTTGCAGCCATGATGGAATGGTTGCAGAACGTAAATCGATAAAAGATATTTCTATTGAAATTGATGATAGGAAGATACGAGGATATTGATTCTCGTATTTTTTTTGATTTCAACTTTTGGATATTGAACCATGTGCAAGGTTAATTCGTCATTTCCGAGAATAACCTCATTATAGAAGCCTCTGAATTTAATATCCTTGATCCAGAACTTTCCGTCCGCATTGATTTCATAGCTGACGTTTTCCTGCAGGATAGAAATTAAGGAGCGGGTTTCTATATCCAAGATTTTGGCAGCGACGGGGGTCAATACATTGCTCTTCGCCAATAATCTAGCTGTATAGGGTGTGTTTGGCGTAGCATATAAAACCGATGGATTCCCGTAATCGGCTATTTCTCCTGCTTTCATCACCAATAGAAAGTCTGCCATGGCCAATACTTCCGCTGGATCATGAGAAACCAAAATAACAGTCAAGCCTGTGTTTTTGACAATATTTTGGATATCCTGTTGCAATTCATCCCTAAAGGCAGCATCTACTTGGTTGAAGGGCTCATCCATTAATAATACCTCTGGATCATTGATCAATGCTCTGGAAATAGCGACACGTTGCTTTTCGCCTCCACTTAAATCGGCAACCCTTTTTTGTGCCAAATGATCGATGCGCAATTGTTCCAGGACTTCCTGTGTTCTCCTAGCTTTCAGCTCCAGGTTGGTGTTGGAGAGTTGGGAGGCCACATTATCCCATACCTTGGCATAAAGATTTAAATCATCAAAGCCTTGGGAGACTAATTTCATGGCATCATGTCCCGGGATCAATTTGTCTTTTCGGGTGGGAACCAGCCAACCTCTATATCTAATCTCTCCCGTATGGGGCTCCAATAGGCCGTAAATCAACTTCAGCAAGGTGCTTTTGCCACTTCCGGATTCGCCGATGATCGCCGTAATCTTGCCTTCCTCAATACCAAAATTTACCTGATTTACCGCAGTCACGATAAGGTTGCCTTCAAAAACTGCAGACACATTCTCCCCATGGATTAAGGGAAGGTTAGGTTTTTGAACATCAGAAAAAATATATTGACAAGAGTTAGATTGTTGCGCCATAAAAAATGTCGGATCTTTTGAACCCGACACAAAAATACAGTTTACGAATCGTTTTTACTATTAAAAACCTAGAGTCAATCCAAAAGCAATGTTTTTAACACCCTCTTGGGCTGGGCTCTTTTCAAAAAGATTATTCATATAATACTTGGCAAATAAGCCAAAATCGTCATAGCCAATGCGGATAAATGGACCATATTGAAATGTCTGCAAGTTATAGGTATCCTTGAACTTCTGCTTTCCATTGTCATCGCTCTTCAAGCGTTGTGTTCCTTTCAATAATATGCCTGTCATTGCTCCAAAAGCAAGTTTTACCCTTTTTCCATTGTTCAGTTGTCTACTTCTCAATTCAAATGAAAGCGGAAGGCGCAAGTAAGTGGAAGTAAAAACATTTTTCGAATAGTTTGCATCATCATCCAAAGGCTCATAGGTCAATGGCGTTACATTTTCCAACAGCAGGACATTTTGTTTCAGGCGCCAATAATTCCATTCAAAACCAGCAGAAAGGTAAACCTTAAAATTATCATTGAACCTTAAACCAAACTGTGCGATATCAAAGCCAAAATTAGAAGCCTTTTTATAGCTCAAGAATTGATTTTGCTCAGACAGTGTAAAACTACCGTCGTCTGAAAGTCTTGAAAATCCCCAATCTATCCTTGTAAAGGTTAAACCACCATACGCTCTAGGGTATTGGATTTCTTTGCTGTCCTTTTCCCCATTGTCCTTGTCTTCCTTGCCAAGGGTAAAAGAGAAATCATGGCTACTGCTATTGGTGCTGTCTTTCTTCTCTTTTTCGTTGTTTTCTTGAGCAGATGCAGAAAAGCTAATCAAGCCTAATGCAAGGATGAGTGTTGAAAAAAGTCTAATTTTCATATTATCTTCTGGTTTTTGCGATGCTGTTAAATAAATCTACCGTAATGGTTCCTTCCTCGTCCGAACTGAATTTTACAGCCTTATTCGAAGGGTTTAAGTTTTCGGATAGCGTGTTCAGGATATTCGTGAATATGGTTTGTTTTTTCTTAGGTTCTTTTTTTGCCTCGGCATACATGACCTCTTCATGTTCGATTATATTGACCAAGGGTTGGATAGGTGCTACTTCTACTGCAACTAAATCTGCCGGTTTCTCATCAATATCATCCATATCTATTGTGGTCACTACATTCAAAGCTGGAGTAGGCAATGTGATATTTTCTCGCTCTGGGTTTTCAACCTTTGCTAGGGCCAGGTTTTTCGCTGGCCTTCTTGGAGTTTGATCAAGAAGAACCTCATTATTCTGGCTTTCTGCTTTTGATGCTACTGGTGTAGGTGCTTCAGCTATCTCTTTTTCAACTGGAATTGGGGCCTGTGCAATTGGTTTAGCTATGACTTCTTCCATCGGATCCTCTTGTTGCGCTAGGGTTGGAGTGCTTTCAACCGATGTGTTCTCCTGGAACAGGAACATTTTGATAGAAAATCCTAATGCTAAGACCAGGCAGGCTGCAATCATCCAAACGTAAACAGTGCTTTTCTTTCTCAAAGGAACGATTTTTTCCTCATCAAGTTTGGCTTCAATGCCTTGCCAGATGGATGCTTCCGGTATTATTTCTTGATCCCGAAGACCATCTGAAAACAATTTGTCTATTTCTTGATCTTTCATATTCCTAATTCCTCCATTTTTTGAATGCGCTCTTTCAGCCAAACTCTTGCTCTTGAAAGTTGAGATTTCGAACTGCCTTCGCTGATGTCCAGCATATCCGCTATCTCCTTATGGTTGTAGCCTTCGATGGCATACAGGTTGAAAACCGTACGGTAGCCCATGGGTAGCTTTTTGATCAATGCCAATAAATCCTTGTAGTCCAAATGATTTAATGAAAAAGTACCAGCTTGTTCCAATTCCTTCCCGCTAAGTTCATCCGTTGAAAGAAAATGCACCTTGTTCTTGCGGTGACTTTCAATCGCTGTATTGACCATGACCCGGCGTATCCATCCTTCCAAAGAACCTTTGCCCTCATAGAGCTCACATTTATTGAAAACCTTAATGAAACCGTTCTGTAAAATATCAGCTGCTTCATCTTGATCCTTGGCGTACCTTAAACATAAAGCATACATTTTCGGTGAAAAGTATTGGTACAGTTCCGATTGAGCTTGTCTCTCTCTGGACTTGCACCTCTCCCATATATGTATAACTTTATTAGGCTCCAATGTGTGATCTGGTTTATTGTAAAGACGCCCTTCAGCCTAAAAGGGTTGCAACGGAAATAAAAATTATTTCAAAAAGATAGTTCTGCTCTGATCTTCAGCAACTTCTATTTTAACGATCGCAGCATCTTCCGGAATCAGATTCGGGATTTTCTCCGGCCATTCGATAAAACAATAGTCCCCGGAATAGAAATATTCCTCATAACCTAGATCATAAGCCTCTTGTTCGCTTTTCAATCGATAGAAATCAAAATGATAGATTGGACCATTCTCCGTGTGATACTCGTTGACAATAGAGAAGGTGGGACTTGATGTGCTGTCTGTTACATTTAAGTAAGCACAGATCGCTTTAATAAAAGTCGTTTTTCCGGCTCCCATAGGTGCTTGAAAAACAAATACTCTTTTTTCACCTGCGTTTTCAATGAGCCATGCTGCTGCAGCCGCTAGGCCTTCTGTGTTCGCAACTCTATATTCCATTTTTACTGCTTTATTATTTTGGACTGTAGGTGATGAATGGAATGATCATTTCTTCCAAGGATATCCCCCCATGCTGGAAGGTGCCATTGAAATAATGTACAAACTGATTATAATTGTTTGGATAGACAAAATAGGTGTCTTCCTTCGCAAAAACATAGGTGGAACTCATGTGAACACGTGGTAACTGAGCTTCCAGTGGGTTCTTGATCACAAAAACATCTTTGTCAATATAGTTTAGGTTCTTGCCCTGCTTATACCTTAAGTTCGTGTTAGTATTCCTATCTCCAATAATCTTGCTAGGTTTCTTGACACGGATAGTGCCATGGTCTGTTGTGATGATGACCCGAACATTCTTTTGGGCAAGCCATTTCAGAACATCCAATAATGGGGAGTGCTCAAACCAAGATAAGGTCAAGGAACGGTATGCCGCTTCATCATTAGCCAACTCCCTGATCATGGCCATATCCGTGCGGGCATGAGATAACATGTCCACAAAGTTATAGACCAGTACGTTCAGGTCATTATGCATATACTTGTTGATGTTTTCCAAGACATCCTTGCCTTGTTCCATCGTTATGACCTTGGTATAGCTGTGTCGGATATCTTTTCGATAGACCCTTTTAATTTGGTCCGCCAAGAATACATCCTCGTAGAGGTTCTTGCCGCCTTCATCATCATCGTTCTGCCATTCTTTTGGAAAGCGCTTTTCCATCTCCAAAGGGGTCAGACCACTAAAAATGGCATTCCTAGCATATTGAGTTGCGGTAGGTAAGATGCTGTAATAGCTATCCTCTTCCTCCACGCGGTAATAATCAGTCATCACCTCATTGATGACTTTCCATTGATCGTACCTTAAGTTGTCGATCAAAAAGAAAAAGGTAGGCTTTTCAGCTTCCATTTTTGGGAATACCTTCTTCTTAAAAAGTTGATGGGATAGGGTTGGTCCATTTTCTGGATTCTTTATCCAGCTGAGATATTCTTTTTCAATGAATTTGGAGAAGAGTAGATTGGCTTCAGATTTCTGCATGGTCAAGATCTCATGCATCCCTGCATCTTCCAACTTTTCTAAAGAGAGTTCCCAGTAAAGTAGTTTTTTATAAGCATCTACCCACTGCTGGAAATTGAGGTTATCGTTCATGCGCATCCCCAATTCGCGGAAATCTTGTTGGTAAGCCATGGAAGTCCGTTCAGAAACCAAGCGTTTGTTTTCTGTGAACTTCTTGATGGTCAATAAGATTTGTTTTGGGTTAACCGGTTTGATCAGGTAATCATCGATTTTGGCACCTATGGCATCTTCCATCAAATGCTCTTCCTCGTTCTTGGTTACCAATACGGTTGGTATCGAAGGATTGATGGCTTTCAGCTTGTCCAAGGTTTCCAGACCGGTTAATCCAGGCATATTTTCATCGAGGAAAACCAGGTCAAAGGGTTCGTTTTGAAAAGCCTCAACAGCATCAGAGCCGTTATTAACGGTTTTTACCTTATAATCTTTCTGTTCTAACAACAAGATATGTGGTTTCAAGAACTCAATCTCATCATCAGCCCAAAGTATATGTATTTTCTGCATGTATCAATCCTTAGAAAAGCTAATTTACAGCTTTTAAAGGGATTTGCTGTTGTCTTTTCGTTATTAATATTAGCGAATCGGTCTGTGAGGAAGGATGCATGCCGGGTTTTATCTGTATTTGAGAGGTTATCCTAAAGGCTTGATTTTTTGGATTATATTCTGACCTCATTCGAGACACATTCGGAATTTTCCGAATGTGTCTCGAATGAGGTCAAAGCCAGGTCCGAAGGATGTGGTCAGAAAAATCCCGAAATCCAACCAAGATTCAGGGAAATGAAGAGGATAAAGCAGGTAATTAAGGGTGAAAAAAATAGGTCTTGTGACAAAGCAAGCATTTGTAATGATAATTAATGAAAGTAGGGGTTTAATATCCTGAAATTAGGATGGTAAATCCCTTGTTAAGCTTTGATTATCTTGGAGTTGGAGGAGGAAATAGCAGGATATTTAGGGATTATTTAATCGAATTTATCCAGGAATATCCTTGTGAAATTAGGATCCTTGTAATGGAATCTAGGTATTTACTGAAAAATTGACCCTTTTTGGATTTTTTTTAACATTTATTAAGTACCATGTATGTATCTTTGCCCGTATCTTAGCCATAATATACTGTATAGTACAAGTGGGTGAGGCTAGATTTTAATCACTATTTAGGCATTTGAACAAGAAGAAAATAATAAATGATCCTGTTTACGGTTTTGTTACGATCCCGTCGGGGTTTATTTATGACCTGATTCAACATCCATACTTGCAGCGGCTGCGTTATATCAAACAAGTGAGCATGACTCATTTGGTTTATCCGGGAGCTTTGCATACTCGTTTTCAGCATGTTGTAGGCGCTATGCACTTGATGAGCTTGGCCATCGAGACCTTAAGAGGAAAGGATGTGTCGATTTCGGAAAAAGAAGAGGAAGCTGCTCTGGCTGCCATTCTTCTGCACGATGTTGGGCATGGACCTTTTTCACATTCGCTTGAGCATACCTTAGTTGAAGGTGTGTCACATGAGTTGATTTCAGCTCTATTGATGGACAAGTTGAATGAAGAGTTTTCAGGACGATTAGATTTAGCTATAACCATTTTCAACGATCAATACCACCGAAAATTCTTGCATCAATTAGTATCTAGCCAACTGGATACCGATAGAATGGACTACTTGAACCGAGATAGTTTCTTTACAGGAGTTTCTGAAGGCGTGATTTCTTTTGATAGGATTATCAAAATGCTGAACGTAAAGGATGATGAGTTGGTGGTGGAGGCGAAAGGGATCTATTCGGTAGAAAAGTTTTTGATAGCGAGGAGATTGATGTATTGGCAGGTATACTTGCACAAAACAGTCATCACTGCCGAACAGATGTTGATCAAAGCGCTGGGAAGAGCCAAAGAACTGAGCAATAAAGGAGTAAAATTGTTTGCTACTCCAGCATTGGATCATTTCCTGAACAACAAGATTGATAAAGAGACTTTTCTTTCAAACGAGTCGCATTTAGAATGGTTTACTCGTTTAGATGACACGGATATTTTATCAGCGATCAAGATTTGGGCAGACCATGACGATCAGATACTGAGTATGTTATGTTCTAAACTTCTCCGCAGAGAATTGTTCCGCACGGAATTAAGCAATACGCCGTTCTCTGAAGAATATGTGTCGGAATTGAAGGGAAGGTTGAAGGAAAGATTTGATGTGAATCAAGACGATTTAGATTATTTGTTGTATCAACAGGTTATTGGAAATAATGCTTATGATTCATCGGAGACCAAAATCTGTGTGATGATGAAAGATGGGCAATTATTGGATATAGCTGAAGCTTCAGATTTATCAAATATTGAGTCATTATCTAGAAGAGTGGAGAAATACGCAATAACCTATCCTAAGGAGATAGGCAGGGTTTCTTCCGATCAACAAATGATTATTAACAAATAAACAAATACAAGTATTACTTAATGCAATTTACCGCGGAACAAATAGCGACATTATTAAAAGGACAGGTAGAGGGTAATCCTGAGACCTTAGTAGATCAGTTGTCCAAAATTGAGGAGGCTGGTCCTAAGAGCTTGACTTTTTTGGCGAATCCGAAGTACGAACACTTTATATACGATACAGAGGCGGGGATTATAGTGATCAATGAGGATCTGACCTTGCAGAAAGCTGTGAAATCTACTCTTATCCGAGTGAAAAACGCATATACTGCTTTTACAGAATTGTTGAAGCTATATGATGAAATGAGGAATGATAGAAGTGGAATCGATGAACAAGTTTACATACATGAGTCTTCCAGCATTGGGCAGAATCCTTATATCGGGGCATTCAGCTATATTGGAAAGAATGTAGTGATCGGGAACCAAGTGAAGATCTATCCTCAGGTGTACATTGCCGATGATGTCAAGATTGGAGACAATAGCGTATTGTTACCAGGGGTAAAGGTTTATAAAGACTGCATCATTGGAAATCGGGTGATCATCCATGCTGGATCAGTGATAGGGAGCGATGGTTTTGGATTTGCTCCAAAAGAGGACGGTTCTTATGAGAAGATCCCGCAGATAGGGAATGTCATTATTGAAGATGATGTAGAGATCGGTGCAAATACGGTTATTGACCGAGCAACTTTAGGTTCTACAAGGATATTGAAAGGCGTTAAATTGGATAACTTGATCCAGATCGCGCATAATGTGGAGGTGGGATCGAATACGGTTATTGCAGCGCAGACCGGAATTTCCGGGAGTACCAAGATTGGTGAGAATGTGGTTTTAGGGGGACAGGTAGGTGTGGTTGGCCATATCAGCATTGCCAAAGGCAGTCAGGTACAGGCTCAATCTGGCATCAACCGATCGATATTGGAAGAAAATAAGAAATGGGGCGGAAGTCCGGCATTTCCATACAGCAATGAGCTGCGTTCGCAGGTGCTTTATTCCAAGCTTCCGGAGCTTGAAAAACGCATTGCGGAGTTAGAAAGGCAATTAAATCAAAAAAATAATAGCTAACTTTACAAGATAATTTTTTTGCAAAATACTAATGTTAGATATGAATGTAAAACAGAGAACCATTAAATCTGACGTCCATTTTTCGGGCGTGGGTCTTCATACCGGTAAGCAAGTGAATGTGACTTTGAAACCGGCTGCAGAAAACCACTGGTACAAATTCAAACGAGTAGATTTAGATGGTCAACCAATTGTAAGTGTGGATGTTGATAATGTGAGCAACACTGCACGGGGAACTACAATTTCTCAAAACGGAGCTTCTGTAAGTACCATCGAACATTTGATGGCAGCATTGGTAGGCTTGCAATTAGATAACGTATTGATTGAGATCGACGCTCCTGAGGTTCCGATCTTAGATGGAAGTTCGGCCATTTTCATCGAGAAAATCCAAGAAGTAGGATTTCAAGATCAAGATGCAGACCGTGATTTCTTTGAAGTAACAGATAATATTCACTATACCGATCCAGAAAACAAGGTAGAAATTGTTGCCATGCCAGTTGATGGCTATCGCATCACTTGTATGATCGATTTCAACTCTCCGGTTTTGGGAAGTCAACATGCATCGATCAGTGATCTGGATGAATTCAGCAAAGAGATTGCTGGATCTCGTACTTTTTGTTTCCTACATGAATTGGAAGCTTTGGTAAGCCAAAATTTAATTAAGGGTGGCGATTTGTCCAATGCCATCGTTATAGTAGATAAAGAAGTATCGGAAGGTGAATTGGATAAATTACAGGATCTATTCCATAAACGCGTTGAAGTGGCACAGGAGGGTATCTTGAACAATATTTCATTGCGATACCAAAATGAGCCGGCAAGACATAAGTTATTGGACATGATCGGTGATTTGGCTTTAGTAGGAAAACCTATTAAAGGCCATATTATGGCAGCGCGTCCTGGACATGCAGCCAACGTAGCATTTGCCAAACGCATTAAAGGGCAAATCAAACGTGAAAAGAATAAAAAGAATGTAAAGGTTTATGACCCGAATACACCTCCAGTTTACGATACGGTTCAAATCATGAATATTTTACCACACCGTCAGCCATTCTTGATGATCGATAAGATCTTGGAACTGTCGCAGACCCACGTGGTAGGATTGAAGAACGTAACGATGAACGAGGACCTTTTCATGGGTCATTTTCCAGGCGCACCTTTATTCCCTGGGGTATTGCAGATCGAGGCGATGGCACAAACAGGTGGTATATTGGTGTTGAATACTGTCCCAGACCCAGAAAACTGGTTGACTTTATTCTTGAAGATCGAAAATGCGAGATTCAAGAACCAAGTGGTACCAGGGGATACCGTAATTTTCACTTGTGAGTTATTGGAGCCAATCCGTAGAGGAATTGCGAGAATGAAAGGAGTTGGTATGGTAGGTGACAAGGTGGTAAGTGAAGCAGAATTAATGGCCCAAATAGTAAAGGTCAAAGGATAATTTAATAAGAATGATTCAACCATTATCATATATACATCCTGAGGCAAAGATTGCACAGAATGTGGTTATTGAACCATTCTCGACCATCCACAAGGATGTTGAGATTGGTGAGGGAACTTGGATAGGCTCGAATGTAACCATTATGAATGGTGCACGAATTGGAAAAAATTGTAGGATTTTCCCTGGAGCTGTTATTTCCGGAGAACCCCAAGATTTAAAGTTTGAAGGTGAGATCACCACGGCGGAGATTGGCGACAATACGACCATCCGTGAATGTGTGACCATCAATAGAGGAACAAAGGACAGATACCGTACGGTCATCGGTAAGAACTGTTTGATCCAAGCTTATAGTCATATCGCACATGACTGTTTTATTGGTGATAACTGCATCTTTTCGAACTCCAGTACCTTAGCTGGCCATATTACCGTAGGTGACTACGTTGTATTGGCGGGTATGGTTGCGGTAC
This sequence comes from Sphingobacterium sp. BS-2, assembly GCF_046161205.1. Classification (NCBI taxonomy): domain Bacteria; kingdom Pseudomonadati; phylum Bacteroidota; class Sphingobacteriia; order Sphingobacteriales; family Sphingobacteriaceae; genus Sphingobacterium; species Sphingobacterium sp. BS-2. The sequence continues at coordinate 123,108 of NZ_JBIXGO010000021.1, read as the reverse complement.
ATCAGTTCTGTAAAATCGGTTCACATGCCTTTGTGACCGGTGGTACTTTGGTCAGAAAGGATGTTCCTCCGTATATCAAAGCAGCGAGGGAGCCTATTTCCTATGCGGGTATCAATTCCGTGGGATTGAGAAGAAGAGGCTACACAAACGAGCAGATCAATGAGATCCAAGGCATCTATAGGGTTCTATTTGTACAGCACAGTAACCTAGGTAAGGCATTGGATATTGTGGAAGCTGAGTTTAAGGCTACCGAACTTCGGGATGAGATCCTTGGGTTTGTGCGAGCATCAAACCGTGGAGTGGTAAAGGGATTTGGTCAAGGCAGATCTGGAATATAAACTTAAATAATACGATTATTTGAATATAATTTTACAAGATATTGGTAGGAGGTATAATAGGGAATGGATTTTTAGACAACTCGATTATACCTTTTCTTTTGGAAAGAGCTATGCTATCCTCGGGCCGAATGGTTCTGGGAAATCCACCCTCATCAAAGTGATCACAGGTGCCTTAACAGCGAGCGAAGGAGAACTGAAGTTTGAAGATGGCGGTCAGGAGCAGCAAATTGAGCAGATTTTCCAAAAGATAAGCCTCGCTGCGCCCTATGTAGAGCTGATCGAGGAGTTTTCCTTGAATGAAATGTTAGATTTTCATTTCAAGTTTAAAACCTTCCTACCGGGTTATGATATTGAACGCATCAAAGAAACCTTGGGTTTTGCGAAAAACACGTTTGAAAAAGATATCCGACACTTTTCATCGGGGATGAAACAAAGGGTAAAATTGATTTTAGCTTGTTGTTCTCAAAGTAAATTGTTATTCTTGGATGAACCTACAAGCAATTTGGATAAAGAGGGCGAACATTGGTACCTGAACTTGATCGAGCATACCAAATCAGACCGTATTCTGGTGATCGGGTCCAATCAGGAGCATGAATATAACTTCTGTGATGAGCAGTTGCAGATCATGAGTTATAAGTAGGGCAGGACTTGTCTTTCATTGGAAAGATGGAAGAGATTTTATATTTTTGCGAAAGAAATTATTAAAAATATGGCAAAAGCTTCAGACGTTAAGAGTGGAAATATACTTCGTTTCAATGGGGAATTAGTATCGGTAGAGGAATATATTCACCGTACCCCAGGAAACTTGCGTGCATTCTATCAAGCAAGAATGCGTAATGTTAAGACTGGAAAATTAGTAGAATACAGATTTAGAACAGATGAAGAGGTGGAAATTGCTCGTGTAGAGACGAATGACTACCAATATTTATATGAAGACGGGGATTTTTTCGTGGTGATGGACAATGAATCCTACGAACAATTCAATATCCCAAAAGTTTTATTTGGGGATTCAGCTCGTTTCTTAAAAGAAGGAATGAACGTAATCGTGGCATTTGAAAGTGAAGAGGCTATTATGGCCCAGACTCCTGCAAGTGTGGAATTGGAGATTACCTATACAGAACCTGCAGTGAAGGGTGATACCTCGACGAATGCATTGAAAAGTGCAACTGTAGAGACTGGCGTAGAAATCCGTGTTCCTTTGTTCATTAATCAAGGTGATAAAGTAAAAGTGGATACACGTACAGGTGATTACATGGAACGTGTAAAATAAGATCTTAGGTTTAGGTTGATTATTCGGTCTTGTTAGCTCCCATGCTTCAAGGCCGTTTTTTTTATCCAAGTATGAAAAAAGTAGAGTTAAGGGCGGCATATAAACAGAAACGGAATGAACTGACCAATGCCGAAGTGGCTGAGTTGGATCAGCAAATCTTCCGAGAGTTGTGCGCTTATGATTGGTCCAAGATTACCTACTTGCATTGTTATCTAGCAATTGCCAAATTCAAGGAATATGACACCATGAAGTTTATCCATTGGATTTGGGAGCATTATCCCCATACCCAGATCGTGATTTCAAAATCTGACTTCGAGACCCATCAGCTCAAGCATTATATCTTTGATCAGGATACTCAATTGGTTCCGAATGCTTGGGGTATTCCCGAACCGGTCGATGCGATAGAAATTGATACATTGAAGATTGAGGCTGTATTGGCGCCACTATTGGTGGTTGATGAGTTTGGGAACCGGATAGGCTATGGCAAAGGCTTCTATGATCGCTTTTTTGCAAGCTGTAATTCTTCCGTTTTAAGAACGGGGATTTCCTATTTTTCTCCCGTTGCCCTTATTGAGGATATTGGTGAGTGGGATGTTCCGATTGAATTGGTTTTTACTCCCGGAAAAACATATTGTTTTTAAGTGTTGTTAAATTTCGCTAATAGAAAAATTAGCATAATAAATACAATTTTATAATACTCGTCAGCGTTAAAAGTATATTAGATAGCTAAAATTAATTTGAGCTTAGGCTTGAATACAAAATATGGAGAGGGATAGTTCAGGCATTTTCGGTCTGTTGTTTCCTGAAAATAAAAGAAAGTTTGTCTAAAAAGCTAAATAAACAATTTTCGTTATTTACTCCCTGTAATGCTATTGTCGGCATTCGGTTTTGGCAAAACCCAAAACATTAGTTTATCCATGCTTTTTAGACAAAAACTTTCTTTACTTGTATAAAATCCTAAATTTTATGGTGTTATCGACTTGCTTCAATTGCTTGAGCATTTGTTTATCATAAGCAGCATCGATATCAGTTACCGCATAACCTATTTCCCCTCTAGTCATCAAGAATTGAGAAAAGATATTGATGTTATTTTCAGCGTATATCTTGTTGATCTGCGCCATAATACCCGGTACATTGTTATGGATATGCAATAGACGGTGAGCTCTTGTCAGCCCTGGAAGAGTTAGGTTAGGAAAATTCCTGCTTTGGTCTGTATCGCCATTATTGATGAAATCAGCCATACGGCGAGGAATAAATTCCGCATTTCTCTTTTTGTTCTTTTTATCATCAAAAACCACGATCCCTTTTTCATTACAGATGGCTTTTGAGATATGTCCTTTGACATCGCCAAGGTAACCGATGGTTTTCAATTTGTCTGCTCTGGAAAGTACCTCATCGGAAATGGTTTCTCCATGTCCCAGCAATAACATACCTACATCCTTCACATATTTCTCTTCTAGAGTCTCCTTGACACGGATAGAGAATCCATCTCTTTTTAAGATATGTGCCGCGATTTCAGGTACATCGCCTACAATAAGACATAAAATCCTGTTCTTCGGATAGGATATAGCCCTTGGTAGATCATTCACATAGAGGAATTCATCAAAACTTGGAGCAATATGGTCCGCTTTGTCGGTTACAGATTGTCTAGAGATATTTTCAGTAAATGCGTAGAACTTTTCGATCAAGCCCGATTCTTTCAGTTGGAAATCGGAATAGCCATCACCAATACCGAAGATCCTGCCGTCGATATTAAGTTGTTTTAAGAGCTTTACCTTGCCGCCTTCATCAGAAAGGGGGTTAGCTTCATCATAACCGATAATGTTTCCGTCAGCGTCGAATTTGAAGGTATTTGCGTAGATGTTTTCCTTTTTGATATGGTAAGGGCTCACGACAGGCGTGATAAATTCTTTGAATCCACCAGAAACGATCCATGCGGTTTCAGAATTTTCCCTAAAGAATTCCTTGTTTCTGCTGAAGGATTTGGAAACTTTCTTTTTCAGGTGTGCGATCAGCTTGTCCAAATGCTGACGATTGGCTTGCAATAAACTTACCCGGCCTGCCAAGCTTTCACGGAACGAGATCTTGCCTTCCATCGCCAAATTGGTGAAGCGCTCGATTTCATTGTAAATTTTTTCTTGGTCAGGATGGTTTTCTAAGGATATCCTTGCTAATTCGTCTAGGGCTTCGACTTGGGTAAAAGTGCTATCGAAGTCTATGATGTAATAATTTTTCACTGTATGTTGAGTTTAGATTGTTTTTATAAATAATAGGCTTCACAAACTTCCCTCAGGGTTTGGTCCAGAGGTTTAAATGTGTAGCCCAACCTTTCCTTAATTTTGGAATTGTCGTATTGTAATTTGCTATTGGCTGCCCGAGCAGACTCTTTGGTCAAAGCTGGTTTTTTACCGCTGAGCATAGCGCTAAGTTTTGATAGTCGCCAAGCCACCGAAAGCATCAACGAGGTTGCCTTGATATGGGGAGCTGGCTTTTTCATCAATTCAGAGATCTTGGTCAATAAGTCTTGGTTGCTGATATTTTCGGCGTTCAGGATGAACCTTTCGCCAGAAATTTCTGAATTCATCAGGAGGATCATGATCTTGGCCACATCGGTAACATCGACGATTCCGACTGAACCCAAAGGATAGATCTTGTTCCCCTTGTTGACCATGTTGAAAATGGCACGGGAACCCTTTTCTCCCCAGCCAATTCCCATGATAACGGACGGATTGACGATCACTGCGTCCAAACCTTCGGCCATGCCTCTCCAGACTTCCATTTCGCTATCGTATTTCGCTAAAGAATATTTGGAGATTTTAGGGTTGAACTCCCATTTGTCATCCTCGGTTACCGGAAGTCCTTTTTTGCTGAATCCCAATGCGGCAATCGAGCTGACATGGAGTAGCCTTTTTTGGTGTTCCAAGCAGAGGTTGACAATGTGTTTGGTACCCTCAACGTTTGTATTTATGATCTCTGCGGCATCTTCCTTTTGGTAAGAAACCTTAGCAGCACAATGATAAACTTGATCGACTTTGGGAATGATATCCTCGAGGCTGAAGTAATCGGTTATCTCAGCGTCTACCCATTGAATGAGGGATGAGGACTTTAAGTGGTCAGGGATAATGGAGGTCGGTCTTTTCAAAGCAATCACACTATGCCCCTCATCAATGAGGTACTGCAATAATGTAGACCCTAAAAAACCTGTTCCGCCAGTTACTAATATCACTTCCTAACTTATTGTTGAAAAATTATGTAGTTCAAAAGTAAGTTAATAAATGCATATTTGCTAAATACAATAGGATAAACTCAATAAAATTTGAGGAATTAGACAATCAATATGACTTTAGCTGATTTTTTATCACCCATCTCCCTAAAAGAATTAGGTCTTCCAACAGAATATTATAACTCGCAATTCGGTCATTCCATCGAAAAATATACAGATGTTTTTCCGCAATGGGATGAGGAAACGGGCTATCCGCAGATTGCTATTTTTGGGGTAGAAGAGGGGCGGTCAGCGGTCAATAATAACGGTACGCAAAAGGGGCCAGACATGGTCAGGAAGCATCTTTATGATCTTTATCAAGGAGATTATACGGTGAAGGTTGCTGACCTTGGGAATATCAAGGCAGGGGCAACGGTTAAGGATACCTACGTGGCTGTGAAATTGGTGATGGAAGAATTGATGAAAAAGGATATCCTTCCGATCCTAATTGGCGGCGGACAGGACCTGACCTATGCACAATATACCTCCTATGAGAACCTGGAACAACGTGTAGATGTTGCGGTGATCGATTCAAGGTTTGATTTGGATCAGGAGAATGCCGAGGATATGCCTTTGAATTCGCAGACCTATCTGAATCATTTGATCTTGCATCAGCCAGACTATCTGTTCAATCTAAGCAATATTGGCTTTCAAACTTACTTGGTGAGCAAGGAGTCTATCAATATGTACGATAAGTTGTTTTTCAATGCCATGCGCTTGGGAAGCTTTTCAGGTAAACTAGACCAAGCAGAACCTATTATCCGTTCGGCTGACATGGTGAGTTTTGATATTGGTGCTATCCGTGCTTCAGAGGCCTGTGGAAATGCGAATGCGGGGCCAAATGGTTTATATGGTGATGAGGCTTGTCAATTGGCTAGGTATGCAGGGATGTCGGATAAATGTAGCTCCTTTGGGATCTATGAATACAACCCGACTTTTGATCCTATGGGCCAGACCGGAATGCTGATTGCGCAGATGATCTGGTGTTTTGTCGATGGTTTCTACAGTCGGAAAAAGGATGCACCTATGTATCCAAAATCAAATTATATCATCTACAGAACGACCTTGGAGGCTGAAGACTATGAGTTGGTTTTTGTGAAGAGCAAGAAATCAGACCGCTGGTGGATGCAGGTTCCATACTTTGGCTCGAAATCTGTCAATGAGCGTTTCTATCTAGTGCCATGCCGTTATGAGGATTATCAATTGGCAGTAGGCGGTGAGATGCCGGATCTATGGTGGAAAACCCATCAAAAACTTCAATAATCGTATTTTTAAAAATCTGAATAGCGTGGAAGTCATCTACCTTGTTTCCCTAATTGTCTTGGTTGCTATCTGTGCCATTCTTGTATGGCGCAATGCTAGAGCCGTGTCTAGGGAGGAGCATAATAGGGCATTGGATGCTTCTAAGGATCTTCAGGTTGAATTTGCTAAAATTCAGGAAAGGGAAAGGATCTTGATGGCCGATCGAGATCGATTGTCTTTGGAAATGAAGGAGGAAAGCCTGGCGAGACAAAGTGTTGAACGGAGTTTGGAAGGGACCAATGCTTATCTGCAAGCCCAACAGGAAAAATTTGCGGAGCAGCGGCAGGAAATGGAAAACATGAAAGTGCAGTTCAACAATGAGTTCCAGGTCATGGCGAATAAGATTTTGGAAGAGAAGTCTTTCAAGTTTACCCAGTTGAACCAGCAGAATATCTCCTTGGTATTGGATCCATTGAAGGAGAAGATCAAAACCTTCGAGGAGAAGGTGGAGAAATCCTACCAACAGGAATCAGCAGAGCGCAATGTTTTGAAAGGTGTGGTGGAGCAGTTGATGCAACAGAGCATGCAGATCAAGGATGAAGCGAATAACTTGGCCAAGGCGTTAAAAGGAGATAATAAGAAGCAAGGGAATTGGGGTGAGGTTATTCTAGAGCGTGTACTGGAACGTTCTGGTCTGATCAAAGACCAGGAATATAAACTTCAGGCTTCAGTTCAGGAAGCGGACGGCAGAAGGTTTCAACCCGATGCCCTAATCTATTTACCCGACGAAAAGCATTTGGTCGTGGATGCCAAATTATCGCTGGTTGCCTATGAACGGGCTGTCAATGCAGATACCGAAGAGGACCGGGTAATATTTGTAAAACAGCATGTGCAATCCATTGAGAACCATGTGAGGGAGCTTTCTGCCAAGGATTACCATTCCTTGTATGGGATTCAATCGCCAGATTTTGTATTGCTGTTTATCCCAATTGAATCTTCCTTAAGTTTAGCGGTTAACTTTAAGCCCGAACTGTTCAGTGAGGCTTGGGATAGGCGCGTGGTGATCGTCAGTCCTTCTACCTTATTGGCAACTTTGAGGACCATAGCAAGCGTTTGGAAACAGGAACGGCAGAACAGGAATGTTTTGGAGATCGCTAAGGAGGCTGGATTGCTGTATGATAAATTTGTCGGTTTCCTGAACGATATGGATCAATTGCAGGGGATGATCCAGAAAGCGGCGGATAAGCATGATGAGGCCATGAAAAAACTCAGCTCAGGCTCAGGAAATGTGATCCGGAAGATCGAACAGTTAAAAACCTTAGGTGCTAAAGCCAATAAACAAATCGGGGATAAGTACCTAGAAGACTAACGTCAATGGAATCCTGTTGACGCATTCAGCTAAGAAATTTTCATCAAAAAGACTTAATTCAGGCAAATATGGTATTTTATTAAAATATGTTTGATTTGCAGTTGTAATGCCTTAATTTTAAGGAAAGTTCGACCACAAAACAGAATGTCTTATGGAAGATATGATCCTCTACAACCGTCTGCAATTCGCATTTACCATTACCTTTCACTATCTCTTTCCACAATTGACCATGGGGCTTTCGCTCATGATCGTTTATTTCAAGTGGAAATTCCTTCGTACCAATAATATCATCTATAATGATGCTTCCAAGTTTTGGATGAAGATCTTTGCGCTCAATTTTGCGATGGGTGTGGTGACCGGGATACCCATGGAGTTTCAGTTCGGGACCAATTGGGCTAAGTTTTCGGAGTTGACCGGCGGGATCATTGGACAGACATTAGCCATGGAAGGGATGTTTTCCTTTTTCTTGGAGTCGTCGTTTTTAGGAATGTTTATTTTTGGGGAGAAGCTCTTGGGGCATAAGCTCCATTTTGTGGCGGGATTGATGGTCTTTATTGGCTCTTGGGCCTCGGGATACTTGATTCTGGCGACCCATTCCTGGATGCAGCATCCAGTAGGCTATGAGATCCTGGAAAACGGAAAATTTGTGCTCAATAATTTTTCTGCTCTATTTACTAATCCTTGGTTACTTCCTTCTTATTTGCATAATCAGGCCGGTTCATTGGTCACTTCAGCATTCTTTGTATCGGCAGTAGGGGCGTTCTATCTGTTGAGCAACCTGCATGCGGAATATGGAAAGATCTTCTTAAAGACGGGCGTTGTTTTTGGTTTGATCGCCTCGATTGCTGTCGCCTTTCCAACTGGGGATATGTTGGCAAAGAACGTGGTGAAGCACCAGCCCGCTACTTTCGCCGCGATGGAAGGGATCTTTGAGACTGAAACCGGTGGTTCAGAGATAATTTTGATTGGACAACCAGATATGGAGAACAAAAAGCTGGACAATAAGATTGCTGTCCCTAAGGTTTTGAGTTTCTTGACCTATCAACGTTGGGATGCCACCATAAAGGGCCTCAATGAATTTGATGGGGATATTCATCCAACAAACGTTCCTGGCTTATACTATAGTTACCATATTATGGCAGGCTTGGGGACCATTTTTATAGGAATCATGATAATTGCCGCATTCCTCTTGTGGCGAAAAAAGCTTTTTCAAACTAAATGGGTCCTATGGGTATTGATGTTCACGATCCCATTTCCTTATATCGCCAATACGGCAGGTTGGTATACCGCAGAACTGGGCAGGCAGCCTTGGTTGGTCTTCAATCTCATGCGAATGGTCGATGGCGTTTCGCCGACGGTATCTTCGGGAAATACCTTGTTTACTTTATTGGGGTTTGTTGGCTTGTATATTTTATTGGGACTGTTGTTCTTGATGCTGGTATTGAAAATCATCAGGAAGGGTCCGGAAACTCATTTAGCATTAAAATCATAGCTTATGGAAATGTTTTGGTATATCATCTTGGTATTTATGTTGGGTATGTACGTGGTTCTTGATGGGTATGATTTTGGAGCCGGTATTGTCCATTTGTTATTTGCGAAATCGGATAAGGAGAGAGCTGCCATCCGAAATGCAATCGGTCCTTTTTGGGATGCCAATGAGGTTTGGTTGATTGCTTCGGGTGGGGTATTGTTTTTTGCTTTTCCAACTTTATATGCTTCGGCATTCAGTGGTTTTTATCTGCCCCTGATGTTGGTGCTTTGGTTTTTGATCTTTAGGGCGATAGGTTTGGAGCTGCGTGGACAGATACACAATAAATTATGGGAAAGGTTTTGGGAGAAAGCTTTTGGTCTAGCGAGCCTGTTTCTGCCCTTGTTCTTTGGGGCAGCATTGGGCAATGTTGTCCGTGGAGTGAATCTAGGAATGGTGGAGAATGGCGTTTCGACACAAGAACCCCACTATTTCTTCCTGCAATTGTGGAACCCTACATTAGATCCAATGTCCGATGTTCATGGAATCATTGACTGGTTTACGATTTTACTGGGGATAGTTTCCATATTTACACTCACCATACATGGTGCCAACTGGATCATCCTGAAGACCTCAACAGGCTTGAATCAACGATTGAAAGGCATCATTTTTAAATTGAATATTGCCCTTACTTTTTTAGTTGTGCTTACAGCTAGCTTATGGCAATACGTGAAGCCATTTCCGCTCAATAACCTGATAGGGCATGCTTGGTTATGGATTTTTCCTGTGATTGCCGGAACAGGGTTGATAGGGCAGTTCTGGATCAAGAAATTCAAGAAAGATGGAATGGGTTTCCTTTTTTCCACCTTATTTATTCTAGGAAGCTTCGCCACTACGGTCGCCTCGCTATTTCCAAATGTATTACCATCCACCAATGCCGTCAATCCATCCTTAACGGTCTACAACGTCGCCGCACATGAATACGGTCTTTCGGTAGGTCTAAACTGGTTTGTAATAGCATTCTTGTTGGTAGTCATCTACTTTATCATTCAATTCCGGGTCTTTAAAGGGAAGTTGGATGATGTGGGGTATCATTAGGAAGCTAGATGTGAGATTGGAGATATGAGATTTGAGAACCTTCAAACGTGTAATTTTTGCAGATTTAAAGGGGTGTAAATATAAATGAGATGTGAAATTGTTGATAGGTTTTTCTATCTCAAATCTCACATCTCATTTCTAATATCTACGGGTTAGTATCCCCTCGCTTGGTCATCGCCTCGGTGGTCGGCTCCGGTTTGGAGTTTTCCGTTTTTGAGGATAACGATGTTTTCTACGCGGCCGATAGCACCTCTTTTATTGATTTTGTAACCGTCTTCTTCTAGGCTTTGACGGGTTTTGTCGTTGATTGCTTTTTCTTCAACGTCGATTACGTCAGGTTGCCATTGGTGGTGGAAACGAGCTGCTGACACGGATTCTTGTGCCGACATGTCGAATTCCAAAACGTTCAGGATGGTTTGGAATACGGAAGTGATGATGGTAGATCCCCCTGGGGTACCAACAACCATTTTCAACTTGCCATCTTCTTCAATGATGGTTGGTGTCATGGCACTGAGCATTCTTTTCCCGGGTTCGATGGAATTAGCTTTTCCCCCTAGAAGGCCATACATATTTGGTGAGCCTGGTTTTACAGAGAAATCATCCATTTCGTTGTTTAAAAGGAATCCTGCTCCATCAACCCATACACAGGATCCGTAAGATCCGTTGATGGTTGTAGTCAATGAAACGGCATTGCCATTCTTGTCAACGATACTGTAATGCGTGGTTTCTTCCGATTCGTAACCTGGGAATTTTGCTGCTTTTACTTGATCGCTTGGCGTAGCTTTGTCCAAGTTTACTTTAGCCATGCGATCTTGGTTGAATTTTGCATCTGTTAGATTTGCGATAGGTACGCGATAAAAGTCAGGGTCTCCTAAGTGTGTTGCTCGGTCGGCATACACGCGGCGTTCTGCTTCTACCATGGCACGTACAGTGCTATCATGTTGGAATCCCCATTTAGCAAGCGGGTATTTCTCTACAGATTGCAATAAAGCCATTAGAGCCACACCACCGCTGGAAGGAGGGGGCATGGAAATCACTTTGTAGTTTTTGTACATACCTACAATTGGGTCTCTCCAGCTGGCTTGATAATTTTCAAGGTCTTTTAAGCTGATGATACCATTGCCTCGTTTCATTTCATCAACAATGTATTCGGCTGTTTTTCCTTTATAGAAGCCATCACGACCTTGCTCTGAAATGCGTTTTAGGGTTTCTGCCAATTCGGATTGTACAAAAAGGTCGCCTTCTTTCCATTCCGCATCGCGGATGATAGCTGCGCCATTAGGGTTGAATTTTTGGAAACGGGCTTTATAGCGGTTGAATTCGCCAGCTTGTTGTTTGGTAATTGGGAAGCCTTTTGTTGCCAGGTCGATTGCTGGCTGTACCAGGTCTTTCCATGCGATGGTGCCATATTTTTTATAGGCAGCATCCATACCAGCAACAGATCCAGGTACCCCTGATGCCAATTGTCCGTAAAGACTTAGGTCAGTGATAGGGTTTCCGTCCTTGTCCAAGTACATGTCTCTGGAAGCTTTTTCGGGTGCTTTTTCGCGGAAGTCAAGCGATGATACTGAACCATCTCTGCCACGAAAGACCATAAATCCACCTCCCCCCAGGTTTCCAGCATTAGGGTAGACTACTGCTAGAGCAAATTTGACAGCTATTGCTGCATCAACTGCATTTCCGCCCTTTTTTAAAATCTCTACTCCCACCTCTGATGCAATCGGGTGAGCCGTCACGACTGCTCCGTTTTCAAATTCGGTTTGGTTGGAGGCAGTCTGTTGATTAACTGAGCAGGAACCCAGAAAAAAGACGATTAAGAATAAATAAATCAAATTAGGTTTTTTCATGTCGCTAAGATAATAAATTGGTATTATTAGTTGAATTATATTAACTTCAATCAAATTATTAATTATGCGTCTACTTAGCCTGATCCTATTGCTTTTTGTGTCGATTCAACTCAAAGCGCAAACCGTAAAAATCCTTACCTATAATATTCACCACGCAAATCCCCCTTCTACTCCTGGGAAAATTGATATTGAAGCCATAGCAAAGGTAATTAATGATTCTAAGGCTGATATTATTGGGATTCAAGAGGTTGATGTCAATGTGTCGCGCTCTGAAATGGTCAATCAAGCTGAGAAGCTTGCGGAACTTACCGGAACTGAATATTTCTTTTCTAAAGGGATTGATCTGGAGAAAGGCTATTATGGGGTATTGATCCTAAGCAAACATAAGATTGTAGGCAAGAGGAGATATGACCTTCCTATGCCCGTGAAAAGTGAAAATCGTTCATTAGCGATCGTGGATGTGGAGTTGCCTGGTGGTAAAACGGTCTCTTTGGCCAATACACATCTTGATCTGAAGGAAGAGAACAGGATTGCTCAATCTGAATTTATTAATGAACTGGGCGAGCTCTATAAGAAGCCTTTGATTTTAGTTGGTGATCTGAATGCAAAACCGGATTCTAAACCGATCAAGATATTGGAAGAATACTTTGTGAGAAATACGACTTCTAATCAGCCGACCTCCCCAAATGTGAATACCAAGAATGAGATCGATTATATCATGGTCCTAAAAAACCGAGAATTCAATTGGAAAAGCTACCATGTGATCAAGGAAGAATATTCTTCAGATCATTTGCCCTTGTTGGCGGAAATTGAGTTTAAGTAAGGGGGAGATATGAGATATGAGAATTGAGATTTAAGATATTCAGCGTCAAGATTCCTGTACAACAATTAAATAACCTCTTGGAGATTATTAATGGGAAGCTTATGTTGTCTCACATCTCATATCTCACATCTCAATACTAATCTTTCAGCTTCTCATTATTCTTATGGCGATCAGCATCGCGCATATTTTTCTTATCGAGGTTCTTTTCTAGGGCTGTCGTTAGATCGATGCCGGTCTGGTTGGCTAGGCAGATCAGGACGAAGAGCACATCGGCCATTTCATCAGCTAAGTTAACTTCCTCATCTGATTTTTTGAAGGATTGTTCGCCGTACTTTCTCGCCATAATTCTGGCAACTTCTCCGACTTCTTCCATCAGCATGGCGGTATTCGTCAGCTCATTGAAGTAACGTACTCCAGTTGTGCTAATCCATTTGTCTACTGTTTCTTGTGCTTCTTTGATTGTCATGTGCTTTGTGTTAGAAGTTGTCCTTGTCTTTGGTATTCATGATAATGGTAACTGGTCCGTCGTTTCGTAGGTCTATTTTCATGTCCGCTCCGAATATGCCCATCTGTACTTCTTTCTCCAAAAGTTCAGAGAGGAACTTTCCCATTTCCTCGTACATAGGTTTTGCTTTGTCGGGTTTTCCGGCACGGATGAAAGAAGGGCGGTTACCTTTTTTGGTCTGTGCAAATAAAGTGAATTGAGAAATCAATAGGATGTTTCCTTGGATGTCCTGTACCGATTTGTTCATCAACCCTTGCTCATCTGAGAATATCCTCAGATTGATCAACTTCTGTCCTAACCATTGAAGATCCTCTTTGGAATCTTCTTCCTCTACACCCAAAAGAACAAGTAAACCATGTTCAATTTGTCCTGTAATATGATCGTCGACTGTGCAGGATGCATGGGTTACTCTTTGAATTACTGCTCGCATGGTTTAAAAGTATTATTTAATTCGGTATTGGCAAAATCAATTGGCCTATAGGTTTTGTTTGCCCTAAAAAGCGAAAATGCCCTTTCGAATGAACGAAAGGACATCTTCTGAGGGGTTTGGTACTATTAAAATCTAATATTTAAACCAAGCATGGCATTGGTTTCTGCCTGAGGATAATAGAAATTGAAATAATCTCTTTTTCCTGCAGATTCCATGATCATGCTGTATGTGTATCCCGATGTAGCATATTTCTCGTTGAAAATATTATTGATCATTAGGTTTAAGTCTACGTTTTTAAGACCAAATACTGAAAATGAATAGATCGCCTGGAAATTATTTACGAAAGAAGGAGCGATACTTCTGTTCACTTCGGATGTGTTATCTAGGTAAATCCTAGAGATATACTTGCTCAAAAAGCTGAAGCTTAAAGATTCAATCGGTTTATAAGTGAAGTTATTAGATAATACCACGGCAGGTGATTTTGCAATATCACTTGTTTTATGTGTGATTAGATCATACTTCACAAAATCGAAATCGTCATTATAAACTGGAATGTTTTCTACAAAGTTTTTGATCTTGTTTTGCGACAAGGCTGCTGTTGCAGACCAAATGAATTTCGGATGGATTCTCCAGCTTCCATCAAGCTCAAATCCGATTCTATAGCTTTTGTCTACATTAATCCTTACTGCAGAACCTACATCGTTCAATGCGCCAGTTGGAATCAATTGATCTCTATAAAGCATTGCGTATAGGTTTGCTCCAACATTGATGTTATCTGTTCTATAACGATAACCGGCTTCTATGTCCTGCATCTTTTCTGTTTTGGGGAAGGCTCCGATAGGATTTTCTACATAATCATTTCGAGTAGGTTCCTTACTTGCAAAGGCATAAGAAGCATATAGATTAGAATTACCACTCAAGAAATAGGTAATCCCCGCTTTTGGATTGATGAAGTTATGATTGTCATCAAAGGTGAAGTCCTTTATTTTGTCGTCGTCTCCTTTTCCATTATAAACGATGTTTCTGTACTGCACATCTAGATTGAAAAGGAAGTTTTCAAGTCTATAATCAGCCTTTGCATAAAAGTTGAAGTCATTTTTATTGGCATGACTAAAATAGTACTTGTCGTTCAGCTTATCTTGAGGAACCTGATCTGCCCAGATTACTTCGCCATAATGGTCGCCCTTGTATTGGTTATAGGCTCCGCCAAATGTGAAGTTTAAGTTGTTGGATGGCTTATAAAGTAAAGAGTAAGTCAAACCATAGAAGTGGTTGTCCAACCATCTTCTTCTAATTAAATCGGTGTCTTCAAGGTCTTTACCATTGACTATTATTGGGTCAATTCCATAATGATCTAATCCGTCCAACGGCCTGAATTCTTCATAATAACCAGCACCGCGGGTATAGTGAAGGGCAGTATTAAAGGTCATTTTTTCTGAAGGACGGTAGGAATAGTTCAAGTGAGCATGTGTTTGCGTATAGTTGTCCGTCTGGTTATCGTAAGTGTAGTAATTGTATTTACGGTCACCGTTTAAGAACCTTTCTCGCTCTGCATCGAACAACCAAAGGTTATCGGCGTATTCTTCGATTCTTTCTTTGTTTCCTGTGAACAATGGTTCTGTAAGGCCATACCAGGCTTGGTAAGTTTTTTCCTTACCTGAGAACACAGTCGCTTTGAGGGTATGCTTATCGGTATACATGCCTGCATCTACATAAAAAGACTTTAAATTCGATGAAGCTCTATCAACATAGCCATCAGAAGAAATCCTGGATAACCTGGCGTTGAAAGCGAATTTATTGTTGATCAATCCAGACCCTGCTTTCAAGGTATTTTTCCAAGAGTTATAAGAGCCGAACGAGTTATTGAACTCTAGGTAAGGCTTAGTCTCTAGGGCATCCGTCTGGAAGTTTAATGAAGCACCAAAAGCAGCTGGTCCATTGGTAGAAGTACCGATACCCCGTTGGATCTGTATACTTTCTGTGCTAGAAGCAAAGTCAGGAAGGTTTACAAAGAAAGAACCCATGCTTTCTGGGTTATTCAGGGGGATGCCATTCAAGGTGACATTGATACGTTCGTTATCGGATCCTCGGATGGTCATGTTCGTATAACCAATTCCTGCTCCTGCATCGGATCCAATCACCACTCCGGGCGTCTGGTCAAGGAGGTAAGGAATGTCCTGGCCAAGGTTGTTTTTCTTGATTTCTTCCTTGCTGATGGTTTTGAAAGTGGTCGCAGAGTTTTCTTTTGCACGAGTTGCAGTTACATAAACTTCTTCGAATTCATAGACCCTGTCTTTTAATTGAATGGAAAAATTAGCTTGATTTTCTGGATTTATTCTTAAAATTTCGGATTTATAACCAATAAAAGAAATTTTTAAGTCATGGAGACCTTTGCTTAGATTGCCAAAAACGACAATTCCGTCTTTATTGGTTGATTTAGATTGTCCGTCGATGGACACGGTTGCGGCGTCTGCAGGTGCTCCAGATTTGTCTAAAACCCTAACAGTTAAGTTTTGCTGCGCATAGCTCGCAAGTACTAGCAAACATAAGGCTAAAGTTGCCCAAAGCTTGTTAAACATAATAAAAAAATGTTTTAAAGAGTTAAACTTTCTTGCTGTAAGGGGTCACAACAAGTTCTATTTAACCGCCCTTTCCCTACGCTGGCATTATCCAGATCAGGTATGTATTTCTTGTAAACACTTGAAATACAGGGTATAATCTCAGCCTTTATTTGTGTTTTACAACAAGGCACCCCTATTCGATGCGGCAAATCTAATCTTTTGGATAAATAAAACAAAATTTAAATATTATTGTAACAAGTTCGTAATTATTATTTTATTAGTTAAACTCATTATATTTTTTTGTAAATTGCCAACATTGCCATCAATGGGCAAATTACGCTAACTTTAAAAAAACGGAACTATTAATTTCTTATGAAGTATTACGCTGCTGATGTTGTGTTTCCTGTTGCCGGTCCTGCTATTAAAAGGGGGGTTGTCGCGATGGATGATCAAGGGATTGTGAAAGGTGTTTTCAATCCAGGTGAAATAGATGAAAATTTAGTGGAACAATTCAAAGGAGCTTTAATTCCTGGATTTGTAAATGCTCATTGCCATTTGGAACTTTCCCATTTATTAGGTGTTGTGCCGAGGAGTACAGGATTACCTTCATTTCTTTCTGCTGTAATCAATGAACGCGGTAACCATGAGAGTAAATTAGAAGCTGCAATGGAAGAAGCTGACAAGATGATGTATGATAACGGCATCCAAGCTGTTGGTGACCACGTCAACTCCGCAGTGACCGCTAAGATCAAGGAGAACAGTCCTATCAAATACCATACATTCGTAGAAGTAATGGCAACCAATAAAGAGGAGGTCGTTACTAGAATCGATAATGCTAAGGAAATTGAATTCCATTTTGATTATAAACATTCCTCAATTACCCCTCACGCCCCTTATTCCGGATCCAAGTTCTTGTTTAAGACCTTGAAGAAGGCTATCAGCGAAGATAATATCATCAGTATCCATAATCAGGAAAGTGATGAAGAGAACAAGCTTTTCCGCTATAAAAAAGGTGAATTCTTGGAGTTTTTCAAAAAGATGGACATGGTTTTGGAAGATTTTAGAGCTCAAGCTAGAAACTCCCTGCAATCATTTCTTCCTTATATTCCGAGTAAGAACAAATTGATTTTGGTACACAATACCTATACCTCCATTAAGGATTTGGACTTTGTGGATAGAATGGGGAGATCTGTTTATTTCTGTTTCTGTCCAAAAGCCAACCTATATATCGAGGATAGAATTCCAAAAATCGACAATTTCTTATTGGGTGGCCATGACATCGTTATTGGTACCGACAGTTTGGCATCGAATGATACCTTGGATATTCTGGAGGAATTAAAGGTAATCCACAAAGAGTTCCCAGATTTGGATTTCAATGAGACCATCAAATGGGCTACTTTGAACGGTGCAAAAGCATTGAACTTAGAAAGCGAATTAGGGTCTTTGGAAGTTGGGAAGAAGCCAGGTTTGGTACTATTGGAAGGGATGGATACCTTCAAACTTAATCCAAAAGTTAAGGTAAGAAGAATTAGATAGTTTCTAATTCTATTTCTTCTTATACCTTTGTATTCATGAAACATTGGAATATTAAGGTTCAAGGTAAAGTTCAAGGAGTCTTTTTCAGGGCTTCTACAAAAGCTGTTGCTGATCAATTGAAGGTAAAGGGTTTTGTGAAGAACGAACCGGATGGATCTGTATATATAGAAGCTGAGGGCGATAGATTCGCCCTAGAGTCTTTATTGGACTTTTGCCAAGAGGGTCCTGAACATGCCGAAGTATCCCAAGTGGATTATCAAGAATCTGATGTGATCAAAGGGTTCCGCAATTTTGAAGTCCTTAAGAAAACCATATAAGCGTGTCGGTAGTTAAGAAATTTGTCAGCGATACGATGATTTATGGTCTCTCGACCATCTTATCACGAATGCTTGGGTTCTTGATGACCCCATTCTTTACCAGTAAGTTTCCGACCTCCATTTACGGGATATTCACCAATCTTTTCTCTTATGCATCCATGCTGAATGCTGTCATAGCCTTTGGAATGGAGACGACATTTTTCCGTTATCTGCAAAAGGAGGATGTGGAAAAAGATCGTGTATTCGACAATAGTTTCTTGATTACCCTATTTACAACAGCCATATTCCTGTTGTCTGTATTTACCTTTAAAGAGCCGATTGCGCACTTTTTGAGTGAGGGCAAAAATGTGCCTGACTACATCATGTACGTCAAGTTCTTTGCACTCATTATTGCTGCAGATGCGATCGCAGTGGTGCCTTTTGCCAAATTGAGGGCAGGAGGGCGCCCGATCCGTTATGGCTTGGTGAAATTGATCAATATCCTGGTTTTTATTGTTGTCAATTTTATTTTATTGGCTTGGTTACCAGAATGGAACAAAAACTCCGAATTCTTTAGGGATATAAGTGCTAGTTGGTTTCGTGAAGGCTGGTTAGGCAATGTATTTATTGCCAATCTAGTGGCCAGTGTAGTTACCCTTTTGCTTCTGATCCCCCAGATTATGGGCTTTAGGTTCCGATTGGACAATAAGTTGATCAAAAGTATGTTGAGTTATTCTTTTCCGATTTTGATTGCCAATATTTCCTTTATTATCAATGAGAACCTAGACAAAATCATGTTCCCACGGTTAATTCCTGGAGAGCAGGGAGATTCAGATCTGGGGATATATGGTGCTGTCGCTAAAATCGCGATATTCCTGAACCTCTTCGTTACGGCATTTAGGTTAGGCGCAGAGCCCTTTTTCTTCTCTTATTCCAAGAATGAGAATGCCAGGAAAACCTATGCCACCATCATGGATTATTTTGTCATCGCGATGATAGTCGTGATGATCGGTATTTCGGCAAATTTAGACTGGCTAAAGTATTTTATTCCGGGATCAAAGGACAATCTTGGTGCCTATTGGTCAGGATTGTTCATCGTGCCTATTCTGCTTTTCAATTACGTTTTGCTGGGTATTTATATGAATTTATCCATTTGGTATAAGCTCTCCGACCAAACTCGTTATGGATTGTATATATCGGGGATTGGAGCAGCCATAACCATTGTTTTGAACCTCATATTGATTCCTAGGTATTCTTATTTGGGAGCGGCCCTATCCACTACCTTCACCTATCTGGTCATGGTCAGCCTGTCCTATATATGGGGACAGCAAAATTATTCCATACCCTATAATACGAAGAAAATCATTGGCTATTTAGGAATGGGGTTAGTCGTTTCATGGTCAGCCTATTTTGGACATTTTTGGATAGGAAACCTGTTGTTTATTGCCTTTTTAGGGGCGGTAATCTATTTAGAGAAAAATACCCTGTTAAAGATCCTGAAAAGGGGATAGTCAATATTTGGAATAAAAAAAGTCGCTTTCCTAAGCGACTTCTTCTGCAAAATTAAATCTTATTTCTTCCAGTACTTCCAGGATTTCATTAACATCCTGTAGGCTTACCAGTTTCATTCTATAGTCCTTGAAATTTGGAATCCCTTTAAAATAATTGGCATAATGTCGTCTCATTTCGAAGATTCCCGTTTTCGCACCTTTCCATTCGATGGATTTGGTCAAGTGGGTATGGCATACATCCACGCGTTCAGAAACGGTTGGCCCTTCTAGACGTTCTCCAGTATTGAAAAAGTGCTTGACTTCCCTGAAGATCCAAGGGTAACCGATAGATGCCCTTCCGATCATGATGCCATCCACCTCGTATTCTTGTCTCCAAGCAGCCGCTTTCTCTACAGAGTCAACATCACCATTTCCAAAAATGGGGATCTTTATCCTTGGGTTCCTTTTCACGTCCTTGATCATCGACCAGTCTGCCTGCCCTTTGTACATCTGTGCCCTGGTCCGACCATGAATAGCCAATGCCTTGATACCGATGTCTTGCAAGCGTTCAGCGACTTCATACACGTTTTTGCTGTTGTCGTCCCAGCCCAATCTGGTTTTCACCGTCACAGGTAGGTGGGTGGCATCTACAACGGCCTTGGTCATCGCGACCATTTTGTCGATGTCTTGCAAGAGACTCGCTCCAGCACCACGGCAAGCTACATTCTTTACCGGACAGCCATAATTGATGTCGATTAGGTTTGGATTCGCTGCGGTACAGATTTCAGCCGATTGACGCATGTGCTCAATATCAGATCCAAAGATCTGGATTCCGATAGGTCTTTCATATTCAAATATGTCAAGTTTCTGGCGAGACTTAGCTGCATCACGGATCAAGCCCTCAGAGGAGATAAATTCAGTGTACATCATGTCCACGCCGTTCTGTTTGCACACGTAACGGAATGGAGGATCACTGACATCTTCCATAGGAGCCAACAACAATGGAAACTCACCTAAATCAATATGTTCGCCTATCTTTACCGACATTATTTGTTGAAATTTTTACAAAGGTAAACAAAAATAGACAATAGATAAGAGGCACAAGATTTTAGACATTTTGATGACGCCCCGTTCTATTGATTCCATTGCAGGTTTTTAGCTTAGATTTGTTTTACAAACTCCTGTATGGCCGCCATCGGATCCTTCGTTTTCATAAAGTTTTCTCCGATCAAGAAAGCGTTGAATCCTGCCTTTTTTAATGCTTTGATGGTCTCAGGATCTGTGATCCCACTTTCGGAGACCTTGATAAATTGGTTTGGGATCTTATTGACTAAATCATAGGAATGCTCCAAGGAAACACTGAAATCCTTCAGGTTTCTGTTGTTCACCCCAATGGCATCAATGCTCTCGAAAATACTCTTTTGAAGCTCTTCTTCATTATGGACTTCCAATAACACATTTAAGCCAAGTGATTTCGCATATTCCGAAAGCGTTTTGATCTCCTGCTGTTCCAAGCATGCCGCAATCAACAGGATTATGTCTGCTCCGTAGGCCTTAGCTTCAGCGATTTGGTATTCATCTACGATAAATTCCTTGCGTAATAGCGGTATTTGCAGAACCTCACGCGCTGCAGTCAGATCCTCCAATGAGCCTTGAAAGAAATCCTTGTCCGTCAGTACCGAGATGGCGGAGGCTCCAGCAGCTTGATATCCCGAAACCACCTCTTGTACCGAAGAAGTGCCGTTGATCAATCCTTTAGAAGGAGATGCTCTTTTGTATTCCGCTATGATCCCTGTTCTGTTGGGGTCCAAGATGCTTTCTTTCAGGTTATAGCAGCTGCGTGAAAACAAAGGGATGGCCTGTAAATTCGAAAGGCTTACTTTTTCCTTGGCATCTTCCACTTCCTCTTTTTTTCTAGCTACGATTTTATCTAATATGGTCATGTTTATTCTTCAAATTAAGAGGGAATTAATTCTTGCCTTTGATCCAGTTGGCAATCAAGGTCTTTCCATTGTCTGTCAATATGGATTCCGGGTGAAATTGCATGCCTTTCACATCATACTTACTATGGCTCAAAGCCATGATCACGCCGTTAGGGTCTACTGCAGTGACTTTTAAATCTTCATTTAAACTGTCTGGATCTACCGCCCAAGAATGGTATCGGCCGATTTTAGAATTCTCGGGGAAATTCTTGAAGATAGGTTCTGTAGGATCGGTCACCTGGATGCTGGTTGCCACACCATGCAATGGTTTAGGCATATTGTACAGCTTAGCTCCAAAAACCTCAGCGATAGCTTGTTGTCCTAAGCAAATGCCTAAAATGCTTTTGCTGGGTGCATATTTGCGGATGACATCCAATAACAGGCCGGCTTCCTCAGGAATACCCGGTCCCGGCGATAACAAGATCTTGTCGTATTTCTCGACATCCTCGAGTTCAAACTTGTCATTCCTAACGACTTCATAACGCTCGTTCAATTCTTGAAGGAGGTGCACCAGATTATAGGTGAAGGAGTCGTAATTGTCGATTACTAATATTGGCTTGCTCATTATAATGTTTCCGCTAATTCTAAAGCCCTGCGAAGAGCTGATATTTTATTGTTTACTTCTTGTAATTCTTTTTCCGGATCCGAATCCAGTACAATGCCGGCTCCAGCTTGGTAATGCAATACATTCTGTTTGCTCAGGAAGGAACGGATCATGATGGCATGGTTAAAATCCCCATTAAAACCCATAAATCCTATAGCGCCTGAATAAAATGACCTTTGCAGACCTTCGTATCGGTCGATCAAGGTGATTGCCATGTGCTTTGGAGCACCAGATAGGGTGCCTGCCGGGAAAGTATCTCCAACCACATCAAAAGGATTGGTATTTGGGTTCAGGGTTCCACTAACCTTGGACACTAAATGGATAACATGCGAATAATATTGCGCCTCTTTGTAGGATTTCACCTGGACGTGGCGGCAATGCCTGCTCAGGTCATTTCTGGCTAAGTCAACCAGCATTACGTGCTCTGCACTTTCCTTCGGGTCATTCTTCAATTCTTCCGCAATCTTTTCATCGAGGTCCATATTCCCCGTCCGCTTGAAAGTCCCGGCAATAGGGTAGATTGTTGCCTGATCATTCTTGATCGTTAGCTGGGCCTCTGGGGATGAACCGAAGAGCTTAAAATCTCCATAATCAAAATAGAATAGATAAGGAGAAGGGTTGATCGAACGCAGTGCTCTATAGACATTGAATTCATCTCCCGAAAAAGGAGTTTCAAATGCTCTTGAAGGAACGATCTGAAAAACATCACCTCTCTGTATATGTTCCTTCATTTTATTGACTAAGGCCTTGAAGTCTTCGTCCTTCATGTTTGAAGATTCCTCACCTTTTACTTGGAAGGTATATTCAGGGAAGTTCTTGTTCTGGATCAGGAATTGAAGCCTGTCTAAATCAGAAGGTTCGTTTTCCAATAGGTTTTCAAACACATGCAACTGGTTCCTGAAATGGTCAATTGCGATGACGTATTTGTAGATATGGTATTGCAGCGTCGGAATTTTCCGTCTGTTGTTTTCTTTGGCCGTCAATTCAATGTCCTCATAGAATTCCACGGCCTCAAAGCTGAAATATCCGAAAAGGCCATTGGAAATCACATTTACATCAGGAACTGCATCTGCTTCAAAAGATTTCCTGAAATTTGAAACCTCTTCTCTCAAATTAAGGTCTTTTGCGTTCTTTAAGGTTTTCTTCTGGTTCGGTAGGCCGATGCTGAGTTCCTCGTTTTCCAAGATGATGCTGGCGATCGGTTGGCAACAGATATAGCTGATGTTGTTGTCCCGGCTATGGTACTCCGAACTTTCCAAGAGCAGGCTGTTGGGGAAAGTGTCGCGCAGTCTAAGGTAGATGCTTACCGGTGTAGTCGTGTCCGCTAAGATCTTCTTATGGTTAGTTTTGAATTTAAAGTTCATATAAGTGTTTAATAGTTTCCAAAAATAAAAAAAGCCCGACGAAATACGTCGGGCTACCATTCAGTGGTTTTGGTTGATTATGAAAATTTTTATCTAAAATATACCACCTTCCCGACTTATATAGTCAGAAGCCACCAACGGTTAGTATATTGAATTACAGTCATCATTGCATCACAAAATTAATAGAAAAATTGAATATTCAAACTTTATTTGTGAAAAAAGCAAAGATTAGGCAGGATTTTTAGTCATTTAGCAAATCGGGCCTTCTTTGTTTTGTTCTGATAAGTTGTTGCTCATGACGCCATTCTGTGATTTTGGCTTCATGTCCACTCAAAAGGATGTCAGGCACCTTATGGCCATTCCAGTCTACCGGTCGGGTATAGATTGGCGCATCCAACAGCCCATCCTGGAAGGAGTCGGAGAGGGCAGAGGTCTCATCAGAGAGCACCCCCGGGATGATCCTGACGATAGAGTCGACCAATATGGCCGCCGGTAATTCACCTCCTGAAAGCACATAGTCACCAACTGAAATCTCACGGGTGGTATATATGTCCCTGATCCTTTGGTCAATCCCTTTATAGTGCCCACATAATATCATGATATTCTTGGCCGAGCTTAGTCCATTGGCTATCCCTTGGTTTAAGGTCTCCCCATCTGGAGTCATATAGATGATCTCGTCATATTCGCGCTCAGATTTTAGTTTCTCTATACACGCTGCAAAGGGCGCAATTTGCATGACCATTCCGGATCCACCACCATAAGGATAATCGTCCACTGATTTCTGTTTGTTCACGGAATAATCCCTCAAGTTGTGAACATGGATGGAACACAACTCTTTTTTTTGCGCACGCTGAAGAATAGAGTGGGCAAAAGGGCTGTCCAATAATTGTGGTAATACGGTGATGATGTCAAAACGCATACGCAAATGTACATGATTATTGGGTAAAATGGGTTTAAAAATACATTTAGAAAAAAAGAATAAGTTTTGGTTAACAATTTCTTATTGTAAAATTAATTTAATTTAATATTTTATATGAAATTAATTTTTATTACACAAGTGTATTTTATTTAATGATTAATAGTGAAATATTTTTCAATAATCATAAAAAATGATTAAAATCACTCCTTTTCAATTAACCAAGAATGGCATAAAATATAATTTTAATAGTGTTTTAAGTTTAATTTCGAAAATTTCAAAAAATAAATGCCCTTTTTTTGCATCCCCAACAGCATATAAATAGATTTGGCGCTAGTTTAACAATACTAACTTTTTGCCAAGAAAAATTAGAACCCAATTTTTATTAACTAAAAACAAGAAACATGAAACAAAGATTACTCAGTGTTCTGTTGCTGTGTACTATGCTAATTGGCGTCGTGCATGCACAAGATCGGCAAGTGAGTGGTAAAGTGACAGCGGCATCTGACGGCAGCCCTATTGCAGGCGCTTCAGTTAAAGTTGTAGATCTTAATTCCGCTACACAAACTGATGAATTTGGAAATTATTCAATTTCCGTACCAGCGAATGGCAAACTAACCTTTACCTACATTGGTTATGAATCCCAAACCATTACCGTTGGTTCTCAGACAACTATTAATGTGCGTTTAGTTGGCGGAGAAAATGACCTAGAAGAAGTCGTGGTAACAGCTCTAGGTATTGAAAGAACTAGAAAATCAATTGGTTATTCGGTTCAACAAGTAAAAGGCGAAGACCTTACCCAAGCTAGACAAGCAGATTTAAACACTGCTCTAGCGGGTAAAGTTTCTGGTATCCAAATCAGAACCGGTTCTGGTGCTAAATTCGGTACTGCAGCTATCCGTATCCGTGGTATTAATAACTTGACAGGAGGTAACCCTATCTACGTAGTGGATGGTGTGATCACGGGACCTGAATATGTTAACAACGACGATATCGAAAGCCTATCCGTTTTGAAAGGTCCTGCAGCAACTGCTTTATACGGGCAACGTGGTGCAGAAGGTGCGGTCGTGATCAAAACCAAATCCGGTAAAGCAACTCCTGGAATCGGTATTGAAGTAAACCAAGCCACTTCATTTGAAAATGTTTATGGCTTACCAGCATATCAAAACGAATATGGTGGTGGTTACAACCAAGAGTTTTCTACCTTTAAATACGATCCTTCAATTCATGCTGATTATTTAAAAGCCTTAGATGGTGCTAAATATTACAACTTCTCAGCAGATGAAAGCTGGGGTCATAAGTTGGACGGTAGCATGATCGCGCCTTGGTACGCTTGGGATCCAACCCATCCTAAATTCGGCCAATTAGCTGCTTTCTCTCCTCAACCAGACAACGTAAAAAGCTTCTTCGAAACAGGTATTACCGCAAGTACTAACGTAGCGGTTTCAAAAAGAACGGACGATCTAAATTCAAGACTTTCCTATACCAATTTGAGCAGAACTGGGGTTATGCCTAATTCTAAACAAGGCAAACATTGGTTAGGTGCTAATGCAGCTTTGAATTTAAGTGATAAATTAACAGTTAGCACAAACCTTAACTTTATTTTTGAAGATCGTTTCAATACACCTATCGACGGTTATAGTTCAGGTCCTCAAAGTTCTTTCAACCAATGGTTTGCAAGAAACTTGAACATGGATGATCTTAAAGATTACCAAAGACCTGATGGTACGTACAGAAGCTGGAACATGATCTCTCCAACCAATACAGCCCCTAAGTACTGGGACAACCCGTATACACATGTGTACAAAAACACAGCGAAAGATATCAGAAAAAGATTGTACGGAAACGTAAGTGCAGTGTATAAATTCAATGAACACTGGAAAGCTTCTGCAATCGCTCGTGGTAACTTCTTTAACGGTGAGCAAAACTCTAGGATTGCTTCCAACACACTTAGCCAAGACGAGTACTACCAATACTTGAACAACCAACAAGAATTGAACTTTGTAGGAAGTCTTGATTATACAACCAAGATTCAGGATTTTGATATTGCTGCTTCTGTTTTCATTGAAAACAGAAGAAACAAACGTACATATACAGATGCACGTACCGCTGGTGGTCTTGCTGTTCCTGATTTGTATACCCTATCTGCTTCAAAAAACAGACCTACTCTTAACTCTTTCTTAAGCGATTATAAAGTAAACTCCTTATACGGATACATTACTTTAGGTTTCAGAGATTTCTTGTTCTTAGAAGCTAATGCAAGAAATGACTGGTCTTCAAGTTTACCAAAGAAAAATAACTCGTACTTATACGGAGGTTTGTCTGGATCATTCTTGTTCTCTGAATTTATTGAGTCAGATTGGTTCAGCTATGGTAAATTAAGAGCTTCCATCGCTCGCGTTGGTACGGATACTGATCCATTCAGGGTTGCACAGACTTATTCCATCGGAAATCCTTATGGCTCTAGTCCTTTATTGACAGTTCCTAACCAATTGGTGAATACAGAACTTAAACCTACGCTATCTTCATCTATTGAAGTAGGTACGGAATTAAGATTCTTCCATGACCGTTTGACTTTTGATTACAACTACTACACACGTTCATCAAAAGACCAAATTATTCCTTTGACGGTAACTTCAGCATCTGGATATGCGACTACAGCGATCAACGCTGGTCAAATTGACAACTGGGGTCATGAGTTCTCATTAGGTGGTACACCAATCAAAAATGATAATTTCTCCTGGAACTTGAATGCAAACCTTGGTATCAACAAAAACAAAGTTGTTGAATTATACGAAGATCCAGTAAATAATATCGTTGTAAACAACTTAAGAGTTACAGTAGATGGAACTAGAAACTCATTTGGTTTCGTAGGAGCACCGCTTATCGCTGTTAATGCTCGTAAAGGTGAAGCATTCGGTATGTTGACGGGTTCAGGTTTCAAAAGAAATGACAAAGGCGAAAAAATCGTTGGAGCTGACGGATTCTATGTACCTACTTCTGGTGACATCGATCTAGGTTCTATCCTTCCTGATTTCACAGGTGGTTTAACTTCACAGTTCAACTACAAAGGAATTACTGCTGGTTTCTCGCTAGACTTTCAAAAAGGTGGTAAATACATGTCTATTTCTTCCATGTTCGGTAATGGTTCTGGATTGTACGAAGAAACAGCAGGTGTGAACGATAAAGGAAACCCTAAACGTGATCCAGTTGATCAAGGTGGTGGTGTTCTCCTTGATGGTGTGAAAGAAGATGGTTCTCAAAATGATGTGTATGTAGATGTTCAGCAACTATACCAAGACAAATTGAACTCAGGTAACATTTGGGAAAACTGGGTATATGATGCATCATATGTCAAAATGCGTGAAATCAACGTAGGTTATACTTTCCCTGACAGAATGTTTGGTAAAACTCCATTCAAGAAAGTTTCCTTAACCCTGATTGCACAAAATCCATTCTTGATTTATGCTAAAAACAGAAACTTTGACCCTTCCATCTTAGAAGGTTCATGGTTCGAAGGTGGTCAGTTGCCTAACACAAGGACATTTGGTTTTAATCTAAGGTTTAGCCTGTAAATCTATTAAGTTTATGAAAAAGAAATTTTTAAATACAATACTTGGATTTGTTTTGATTGGTCTTTCAGTTTCTTGTACCAAAGATTTTGAAGAGATTAATAAAGATCCAAATAATCCAGCCGATCCGAATACCGAGCTGTTGATAAGTAATGTGATCCGTCAAATTGGTAACCAAGGAAACGGTATCGCTGGTTGGGCAAAGGATATTTATCCTCAATATATGGCCGAGATTCAATATACCAATGAGTCTAGGTTCCAAAATAAGTTCTATGATTTTTCAGCTTATTACAATGGGCCATTATTGGATGCACAGACCATCCTGAATTTAAACTCTGATCCAGCAACTGCAAATTTGCCTTATGTTCAAAAAGGTGGAAGCACAGATAACCAAATTGGGGTGTCCAGAATTTTGAAAGCCTTCTTTTATCTGCACATGACAGACAGATGGGGAATGTTGCCTTACTCAGAAGCCTTAAAAGGAAAAGAAGTATTGACGCCAAAATTTGATACGCAAAAGGATATTTATGCTTCTTTATTGAAAGAATTGAAGGAAGCTGCTGCTCAGTTAAAACCTGGTGAAGCCTTGAACGGTGATATCCTTTTTCAAGGAAATGTTTCTAAATGGATAAAATGGGCCAACTCTTTACGTATGGTTGCTGCTATTCACCTAGCGGATGTTGATCCTAATTTAGCTAAAGCGGAATTTGCTAGTGCTTATGCTGCAGGTGCAATCGCTAGTAATGCTGACAATGCAGTTTTTGCCTATTTGAACGATGCCAATAACCAAAACCCACTTTACAACAACTATTTCGTTGGTAAGAGAACGGATTATGCGGTGAGTGAGAAAATGATCGGAACTTTAGAAGACCTAGAAGATCCTCGTCTTCCAGTTTACGCAGAAAAAGTGGTTCAAGGTGGTGGTTATAAAGGTATGCCGTATGGTTTGGCTAATGCGGATGATGATTTGAACCAAGAAACAGTTTCGTTGATCGGTAAAAAATTCACTGCTCAAAACTATGGTTTGCCAATCACAACCTATGCGCAAATTCAGTTTATGTTAGCTGAGGCTGCTTTCCGCGGTTGGGGAACTGGAGACGCTGCTACTTTTTACAAAAAAGGTATCGAAGCATCCATGCAGCAACAAGGGGTAACTGCTCCGGCATCATATTATACACAAAGTGGTGTAGCTTATAGTGCAGCAAATGGTTTGAAGTTGATCATTACCCAAAAATGGTTGGCTAACTACCAGGCGAATGGTTATGAAAGTTGGGTTGACTGGAGAAGAACTGGATTCCCAGAATTACATCCTGGTCCAGCTCCTTTGTCCATCGACAAAAAGATCCCGGTTCGTCAGGCATACCCGAATACGGAAGCTGGTCTGAATGGTAAAAACTATGAAGCAGCAGTAGCCGCACAAGGACCAGATGAATTGAACACCAGACTTTGGTGGGATACTAAATAATATTAATACCTATGAAGGGGCCGTCCACAAATTTGGCGGTTCCTTTTTTAAATGGTTCTTAAGATATATCGAGTAGAAGCTAATGATCTTCCATCCGAAATTGAATAAGTAACTAAATAATATTGTGTTTGTAATAGGCGGTTAATGCTTAGCCCTAAGATAAACTGCCTTTATATTAATCGGGGTTGAGCAGTGTTCAATCCCTTTTTTTTTCTCAGCCATACTCCCTAAAAGCTGTTTTTCAAGGTTTTGTGAAATGAATTATACTTTTGTTCTTTAATCGTGTGTAATATTTCTCCTAAAGAAATATTGTGGATTTAAAGGTTTTAAACCCGTTTTTGTGTTCAAACACCCATTTTAACCGCGAAATTCAAGAGATAATCTTAAAGTAACATGCATTTTACATATTATATGTAATAAATTTTTTTTGGCGAATTATTGAGTTTCAATAAAGACCGTGTTGTGAGAAGTGTTTGATGGATAAATCGAAATTATATTCTGATTAACGAACATGATTATGACTGTTGTTTTGAAATTATGTCCATGCCGTGATGAATGTTTCGTTTTTGATCTCTAGGTATTTCGATGTCGTAACGTGTATATAATTTTACTTCCCCTAAAAGCTTGTTTAAACATCTAAATGTGTCAATATTTTACCAAAATTTCAATCTTGATTTCTAAATAACAGTAATTCAGTGGGATAAGGGAATAATAATCTCGTTAATATTAAAAAAGTTTTATTCATTTCAGTCAAATAACTATTAAATGGATGCTAATTATTATAAAATTTAACGTAGAAACTTATAATAGTTAACAATTCAACTTTTCTGTTACCTATTTGATAAAAATAATAGGTTACAGGAATTTATTTGTGAAATATTTAAGGTAAGTCTATATTTGTCGACTGTTTAACAAATTTTAACAGACTCTGTTTTAAAACTTTTAATTAATAGCAAAATTTATGAAACACAAATTACTCAGCTTAATTTTTGTGTTAACCTGCATGATTAGTGTAGCGTTCGCACAAGATCGTCAAGTGAGTGGTAAGGTAACTTCGGTTACTGACGGAGCACCCTTAAGTGGTGTATCAGTAGCGCTAGTGGGAACTAGTATTGCTACTCAGACAGACGCAGATGGAGGTTACACGATTACTGTAGCGGACGGTAAGACGGTATTGAACTTCTCATTTGTAGGATATACTTCCAAAAGAGTTGATGTTGCTAACCAAACAACTGCCAATGTACAATTAGTAGAAGATGAAATGTCTTTGGATGAAGTTGTCGTTGTGGGTTACGGTAGCACAACCAAAGAAGCTTTTACAGGTTCTGCAAAAAAGGTTGATGGTACGAAATTGCAACAAAAAAACACTTCAAATGTATCGCAGGCAATCGCTGGTGAGGTCGCTGGTCTTCAAGTAACCAATACTACAGGTCAGCCAGGTACTGCTTCAACAGTACGTATCCGTGGTTTTGGTTCGGTTAACGGTAACCGTGACCCATTGTACGTGGTTGACGGTGTGCCTTTCTCAGGTAACATTACTTCCATCAATAATGCAGATATCGATAATGTAACAGTATTGAAAGATGCTGCTGCAACTGCTATCTATGGTTCTAGAGGTGCTAACGGGGTAATCGTAATCACTACTAAAACTGGTAGAGGACAGAGCTCATTTATTGAAGCTGATGTTAACTTCGGTACAAACATGTCTTTATTGCCTCGTTATGATGTGATCAAATCCCCTGAAGAATATATTGGCTTAAGCTGGGAAGCTATGTACAACGAAGGTGTATTAGCTGGAGAAGATGGTGCTGCATATGCTAACGAATATTTGTTCTCTGATAGAGGTATCAATCCATTGAACAACCTTTGGAACGTAAGTTCAGTGTCTGATCTAATCGATCCGGTAACTAGAAAGGTTAAAAACAATGTAACTAGAAAGTTTGATCCTGAAAACTGGGAAGATCATGCTTTCCAAAACGCAGCAAGAACTGACCTTAACGTTAGATTCGGTGGTGCTACAGATAAAACAAACTACTTTACCTCTTTCGGTTACTTAGGCGATAAAGGGTACTCAATCAACTCTGATTTCGAGAGATTTACAGGTCGTGTGAGCTTAGACCATAAAGTGACCAACTGGTTGACAGTGGGTATGAACACCAACTACTCGAAAGTGGAAAGAAATACAGGTGGTCAATCGGAAGACTCAGGAAGCATTTTCTGGTTCGTTGACAACATCCCTTCTATCTATCCTTTGTTTGAGCGTGATGAAAACGGAAACAAAATCGATGATAACATCTTCGGTGGTTATGTATACGATTATGGAACGAACTCAGGCCGTAAATTCGGTTCATTAACCAACGCGATCGCTGATGCAACTTATGACATCAAACGTCATAAACGTAATGAATTGAACGGTAGAGCTTATGTTAACTTCAATATCATTGATGGTTTGACATTCGAAAACTCTTTAGGTATCCAGTACTATAACAATATCTACAATGACCGTGCAAACAAATTCTACGGAAGTTCTGCATCTCAAAACGGTTCATTGTACCAAAGTCGTACAGAGCTGAACTACTTCAACTTATTGAACTTATTGCGCTATAGAAAAGATTTCGGTGATCACTCATTGGAAGCATTGGTTGCACATGAGGCTGTTAAGTGGGAAAGCAATATCTTGAATGCTTCTGGTTACAACTTAGTGGACAACAACATCCTTGATTTCAATAACGTAATCGTTTCTAACCCAGTTAAATCGTACACGGAAGCTTATGCTTTGGAAAGTTACTTCGGACAGGTTAACTACGATTACAAAAATAAATACTACTTATCCGGAACAGTAAGAAGAGATGGTTCTTCTAGGTTCAAGAAAGATAAATGGGGAACTTTTGGTTCATTAGGTGCTGGTTGGATTGTATCTAATGAAAACTTCATGCAAGACCAAGATATTTTCAATTTCTTGAAATATAAAGTTTCTTACGGTGTTCTTGGTGAGCAAGCTGGTGTTGGTTACTACCCAGGTTACGACTTGTACAGTGTAGATAACTTGAACAACAACCCTGCATTCTCATTCGTAACTAAGGGTAATGAGGACTTGACTTGGGAAACTTCCAAAATGTTCCAAACAGGTATCGAGTTCGAATTAGGTAACTATATCTCTGGTACAGTTGAGTACTATGTGAAAAATACCGACAACTTAATCTTCGATAGAGGTGTTGGTCCATCAATCGGTTACCCTACAATCAAAGTAAACGACGGTCAATTAAGAAACCAAGGTATCGAATTTGATTTGGTAGGTCACATCCTTAAAGGTCAAGATTACTATTTAGATCTAGGTATCAACGGTGAGAGTTTCAAAAACAAAATCACTAAAATGCCTATCGAACCTTCCACAAACTTACCTAAGGAAATTGATATCCAAGGTGTTTATGGATGGTCTAAAGATCACTCTCTATACGATTTCTACATGAGAGATTTCGTAGGTGTGGATGCTGAAACTGGTGAGAGCCAATTCAAAGTATTCTATACAGACAACAATGCAAACGGTCAATTTGACACTGGTGAGCAGATCACTTCAATGGCTTTGTTCGACAATCCTGAAAACAAAGAGATCAAAGAAGGAACTACAACCGTTTACTCAGAAGCAACTCAACACTATGTTGGTAAATCTGCTATCCCTAAATTAAGAGGTGCAGTGAACTTGAGAGCGGGTTACAAAGGTTTCGATTTAAGCGTACAGATGTTGTATAGCTTAGGTGGATATGCTTATGACGGTGCTTACGCAATCTTAATGAACAATGATGTGATCGGTGGTAACAACTGGCACACAGATATGTTCAACAGATGGCAACAGCCTGGTGATATCACCAATGTTCCAAGATTGAATAATGACAATGATGTTGGTGTAAACTCTTCATCAACTAGATTCTTGACATCTGCAAATTACTTGATGTTGAACAACGTAAGATTAGGTTACAACTTCAAAACTAATGTGTTAGATGCTATCGGTGCAAAAGCATTAGGAATCTGGGTTTCTGCAGATAACTTGGCCATCGCTTCAGCGAGAAAAGGATTCAATCCTTCAACTCACCAAGCTGGTTCATCAAGTATGTACAGATACTCTCCTTTATCAACTGTAAGTGCAGGTTTAAGAGTTAAATTTTAATAGTTAGATAAACAATGAAAAAGTCATTAAATATAGTGTTGATTTCATCCCTGTTGTTTACTGCTTCTTGTAGTAAAGACTTCTTGGATGAAAAACCAACAGAAGAACTTTCAACCGAACAGTTGGAAGAAGCTGCAAAACAAGACCCTGCTTTGTTAAAAGGTAATATTGCAGGTCTTTATTCAACCATGTACAATACATTCTCTGCGCAAGGTGCTGATGAAGAGAGTCATGACGACTTTGGTCAAAAAGGTTATGACATCTATACAGACATGTTGTGTTCTGATATGGTATTGGCGGGAAGAAACTATGGTTGGTATGATCAAATCGCTCGTTACATCACGACAACTGATTATACTAAATTAGAAGCTAGCCATGCTTGGAAATATTACTACAAGATCATTTTCGCTGCTAATACGGTAATTGATGCTTTGGGTGGTACAGATGTAGAAATTCCTGCTGAAGATATCGAACAAAGACATATTATGGGTCAGGCTAAGGCGATGAGAGCTTATTCATATTTCTACCTAGCAAACTTATACGCTAAAGAGTATGGTACTGGTTCTGAAATGATCTTACCGATCTATACATCTACTGATCAGCCTAACCAACCTTTGTCAAGCACCAAGGATGTGTATGACCTGATAGTTTCTGACTTGAATACGTCTATTGCTTACTTAGATAATTTCAACAGAACAAGTAAAGATCAAATCAATAAATATGTAGCAAAAGGTTTGTTAGCTTATGCATTAGGTGCTAGAGGTACACAAGCTGATTGGCAACAAGTAGTTACGTTGACCAATGATATCTTGGCCAATGGAGGATTCCCTTTAACTACAAAACGTGAATCTGCTGCTATTCTAAATGAAAATGGTATTGTAACAAACCCTGAGTCTGGTTTCAACAACGTAAATACACCAAGTTGGATGTGGGGTGTTGACTTGACCTTAGCGAGTAACCTTGACTTGGTTTCTTGGTGGGGACAGGTAGATTACTTTACCTATAGCTATGCAGCTGCGGGTGACCCTAAAACTATCGACAAAGGTCTTTACGACAAAATTCCTGCTGATGACGTGAGAAAATCTCAATTCAACGCTAAAAACTTAATGCCACTCAATAAATTCTTTGCACCAGAGCGTAAAGCAATGGGTCAAAGAAATGTGGTTACGGATTATATCTATATGCGTGTGGATGAGATGCAGATCTTGAACGCTGAAGCTTATGCGAACTTGAACAATGCCACTTCTGCTGCAGAGTCTTTGAAAAAAGTAGTGAGCCTAAGAAAAGCAGATGTAAACTATATTTCTAACCTTTCTGGCCAAGCTTTGAAGGATGAAATCTATTTACAGACCCGTATCGAGTTCTGGGGTGAAGGAAAAAGTTACCTAGCGATGAAACGTAATAAAGCGACCATCACTAGAGGTTCAAACCACCTTTCTTTCCCTGGTCAATCTTATAGATACAATGATGAGAAGTTGACTTTCCCAATCCCTCAAGTGGAAATTCAAAACAACCCTCAAATTTAATAGACTAATTTTTAAATGCTATATAGAAGGTGTCTAAAAAGGCACCTTCTTCTGTTTTATAGCTTTCTGGAGCTCAATTATAATTTCATGAGCAATATTAAGCTGCATGTCGATGTTTTGTACTTTTCAGCATGTTGATGGCTTGATTTATCGCAAATAGGAAGTTTTTGCCACCTGGTTTACCAATAAAAGCTTTGTTTTTCCACTTTTTTGCCCATTTTCTTAGGCTATGGGCAATAGCCATCAAGCCGAACTCCACGGTAACTTTCTCCAGTCCCTTCATACTAAATCGGGTAAACCTGTTGTTGCTTTTCATCTCTCCAAATACCGCTTCGACTTCCACGGGTCTTTTGCTTCGATGGTATAGCCCCTGTGCCGACAGTAACCTTTCTCTAGCTCTGGCCTTAAGCCAAGCAAGGCGGTGATTGACTTCCATCAGACGATTGCCCTGGGCTTTATGACATCCACCACGCATCGGACAGCCCTCACATCGCTGAGCTTGATAGCAGCTCACCTGGGCGGTATATCCGTTGGTACTGACCTTGGTTGTTTGTCCGACAAAGCTCAGTTTCTGTCCTGCCGGACACACATAAAAGTCCTCCTGATCATTGTAATATAGGTTCTGTACCGAAAAAGGATCCTGCTTATGCTTACGCTTCTGCTCCATATGGAAGTAGTTGTACTTGATAAAAGCGGTTATATCCTGTCCTTCCAACAACTCATAGTTCTGCTCACTGCCATATCCGGCATCTGCCACGATTGATTCACTCTGCTTTCCGTAACGGGACTCTAAGCCTTCCAAATGTTCCGGTAGGGTTGTCGTGTCTGCGGTAGTCTGATGGATACTATAATGGGTGATGAACTGTTCCTCGGTACTGATCTGTGTATTGTAGGCGGGTTTGAGTTGGCCGTTCTTCATGTGGTCCTCTTTCATGCGCATAAACACAGCATCGGTATCGGTCTTGCTATAACTATTGCGGTCCCCTAGTATTTCCAGCTGTTCTTCATATTTCTCCAATCGGGGCAAGTAGTCCTCTTCAAGCTTCTTGAGCTGCTTATCGGTAGATTTATTCGCTCCTTTGAGCGTAGCATTGATCGCTTTGATCTTTTCCTTCAGCTGAGTGCTGTCGATAGCCTTGCTAACTTCTTGATTACCTAATGAAGATTGGTCTTGGGTTATCTGCGCATCAATATCGGCAAGGACCGAAGCGATGTTCGCTTCTAACTTTACCTTGTTTTTCTCAACCGATTTCTTCCAGACAAACGTATAGCGACCAGCTGCAGATTCGATCTTGGTACCATCAACATACTGGACTTTCAGGCTGACGTACTCCAGTTCATGTAACATCCGGACGATACCTGCAAACAGCTCCTGTATTTGCCCTTTGAGACGCTTCCCCCTGAAATAGTTGATCGTGCGATAATCAGGTGTGCTGTTGCCCGAAAGCCACATGAAATAGATGTTCTCTTGTAAGGCCCGTTCAATCTTGCGGCAAGAATAGATATTGCTTAAATAGGCGTGGAACAACACTTTGATGAGCATCCGGGGATGGAAACTCGTGGTGCCTCCGCCTTTATAAAGTCGGATGATATGATCCAGGTCCAGCTGGTCAACAACCTGGTCCACCAAGCGGACCGGATGGTCCAATGGAATGCGCTCAAAAATATTTTCAGGAAATAGACTCGGACTATTGGATGGAAGAGCTTTGAATTGTATGTTTGCCATATTGTTTTTTGGGTGCACCTTAAGATACTAAATCTTAAGGACAAAAAACAGAAAACCCCGCCATTTTTTAATGACGGGGTTATTTTTTTAAGAGACCTTTTTAGACAGCCCCTTTCAAATTTCTATGGTTGATCCTTATGCTTTGGCAGCTAGGATACTTAGTTCCTGTGCAACACGTCCTGCAATGTCAGCAAAAGCCTTTGCTACAGGTTCATCCTGATCTAAGGCAATTGGGAAGCCATTATCGCCAGCATCGGCCACAGATTTAACCAATGGAATCTCGCCTAAAAACGGGACTTGGTTGTCTGCTGCAAGTCTCTTGCCGCCATCTTTTCCAAAAATATAGTATTTGTTGTCCGGTAGTTCCGCAGGTGTAAAGTAGGACATGTTTTCAATAACACCAATGATAGGCACTTTTACGCCTTCCATCTGGTACATGGCCATCCCTTTGATCGCATCAGCCAAGGCTACTTGTTGTGGTGTTGTTACAATCACCGCTCCTGCTATAGGATAACTCTGTGCCGTAGTGATATGGATGTCTCCGGTACCTGGAGGCATATCCACGATCAGGTAATCCAATTCTCCCCAATCCGTATCGCCAAACAATTGCTTGATTGCCGATGTTGCCATCGGACCTCTCCATGGAATAGGTTGGTTCGGGTCGGTAAAGAATCCAATAGACAGAAGCTTTAATCCGTACCTTTCGACAGGCACGATCCTGTTTTTACCATCTGGACCTTGAGAGGACTGTGGTTTTGCACCTTCCACACCAAACATCAATGGAACCGAAGGACCATAGATATCGGCATCCAATAATCCGGTTTTTGCACCGGTATTTGCTAGGGCCAATGCCAAGTTTGCTGCGACGGTGGATTTTCCTACGCCACCTTTTCCAGAGGAAACCAAGATAATGTTCTTGATGTTTTTCAATTGGGCGGTATCAACAGCGCGAACTCTTGCCGTCATGTTGATTTCAACTTCTACTTCCTTGGAAACAAATAAGGCAATGGCGTTTCGGCAGGCATGTTCAATATGTCCCTTTAGTGGACAGGCAGGTGTGGTGAGTACCACATCAAATTTTATTTTATTCGGTAATATTTCAATGTTTTCGATCATGTTGAGAGTTACCAAGTCCTTTTTTAGATCTGGTTCTTCCACATGACCTAAAGCATGTAAAATCTGTTCTTTAGTAATCATGGATTTAAATTAATTTACCAAAGCTAAAGAAAGAAGCTCAATATCTTGTCATAATGATGTTTTTAATGATTTTTGCATATTTTTACCTTAATCTTCGGTTTTCACATTAATATATGTTAGACGCAAAAAATATCAAGATTCCCGATTTCAGTTTCGTTAAGAAGAGATGGTGCATTATAACTGCAGCGAGCATCCTAGCGGTGTTGTCAATAGGTTTTATATGGGCGATGTCTGTGCGTGGGGATATGCTGAACAAGGCTGTAGCTAAGGTGCAGAAGAAATTGAAGGATGATTATGCTTTGAATTTTGAAGTCCAAAAGTATGAATTTGCAGGTTTGACTACCGTAGATTTTCAGCGGGTAAAGCTGGTTCCCGACAGTTCAGAACAATTGGCTGCCATCGATGAGTTCAAGGTGTCTGTCAAATTATTCCCCCTACTTTCAGGAACGGTACAGCTGGATGAATTAGACCTTAAAAACGCGGATATTACCTTGGTCAAGCATGATAGTACTGCCAATTATGATTTCCTATTCCGCAAGAAGTCTGAAGTAGACAGTACCAAAGAAGTGACCGAAACCAAGACCTTGGCCGAAACCATTGATAACCTTTTGAAGAGAGCTTTTCAGGCAGTTCCGGATAATTTGAATTTAGAAAATGTAAGCCTGTCCTTTCAAGATTCTTCTTCTACCCAAGTGGTGAAGATCCCAGAAGGGAAGGTCGATTACGGCGATTATGATATTGATGTATTCCTGAATGAGCAAGAAGCGAAATGGAATTTTAAAGGGAACATCAATTCCAGCCGCCAAACTGTGAATGTAACCATATCCTCGGACAATAAAGAGGCGCAAATTCCCTTTATCGGGAGGAGATTTGGCTTGAATGTAAGCTTTGATGAACTGAGCTTCCATTTGGATAATGTGTCGCGTAAAGGCAAGGAGAGTTTGGAAATGTTGGGGGGCGTAAGTGCCAAGAATTTGAGGGTCAACCATCATCGACTTTCGGAAGAAACCATTGTTTTGCCGGGTGGGTCCGCAGATGGTGGATTCTTGGTCTCTGAAAATACGATAGAATTAGTGCAGGGCACCAAGGTAGAGGTAAAGGATTTCTCCTTTCAACCGAAATTGAAATTTACCCGTAAACCGAAGAAGATATTGGAAATGGCGGTACATACCGGCATGTTCAAGGCGCAGAATTTCTTTGATGCGCTTCCTGTAGGCTTGTTTGAAAACCTGGACGGAATTCAAGTGGAAGGTGAAATACAATATGATATGGATTTCAACGTGGATCTGGATAATCCAGATGAATTGAAATTTGCTTCGAAGATCAACGATCAGAACCTGAAGGTGAAGAAATGGGGCAAGGCTGATATTGCTGCGCTGAATGGTCCATTTGTCTATGAGGCCTATGAGGATACGCTGAAGATGAGAGATATTAAATTGGATGCATCCAATCCTAATTTCATGCCATTGGCACAGATTGCTCCGATTTTGAAGAAAACGGTGTTGAATACGGAAGATCCGTTTTTCTATAAACATAATGGTTTTGAGTTGGAGGCTTTCCAACTCTCGATCGTGACGAATATCAAGGAAAAGAAATTTAAGCGTGGAGCCAGTACGATCTCCATGCAGCTGATCAAGAACCTGTACCTGAACAGGAACAAGACGATGATGCGGAAGTTTGAAGAGATTCTGTTGGTATGGCTGATGGAACAATCCAAGCAGGTGAGGAAGGATCGCTTATTGGAAATCTACCTAAATATCATCGAATGGGGTAAAAATGTATATGGAATCTCAGAGGCTTCTAAATATTATTTTGGTAAGACTGCTTCAGAGTTGACCATTGGAGAGAGTCTGTACCTTTCTAGCATTATTCCTAGGCCGAAAACTGGCTTATCATCCTTTGATTATACCGGACATCTGAAACCGTGGGTCATGAAGCATTTCAATACTTACGGCTACATCATGAATAAAATGAACCAGTTGGAAGGTGAAAATGTTCCCGGAAATTATGGATTCTATCAAGTTGAATTGCAGCCTAATCTGCGTCCGCCAAGACCGAAAGGAGTGCCTGATTCGATGATGAACCATGATGACATCAAAGATATGGTGGATGAAATCGATAGGGAGGAAAGGATCCGCAAAGCATTATTGGAAAAACTATTTGGCAAGGGTAGTTCAGAACAAAACGATTAATCATGAAGAATATATTTATCGACGATTTGGAATTTGAGCTCATGATTGATTATGAGCAGATCCAAAAAAGGATTCGCCTGATTGGGATTGATATCAATCTCAGGTATGAAGACCAGCATCCGGTATTTGTCGGGGTTTTGAACGGTTGCTTTATGTTTATGGCCGATTTGATGAAGCAGGTCCATATTCCATGTGAAATGTCTTTTGTGAAGTTGGCTTCCTATGCGGGTACTGATCAAGGTGATATACACGAGTTGATAGGGGTGGGGATGTCATTGGAAGATAGGCATATCGTGATCGTGGAGGATGTGGTGGATTCGGGGAGATCCTTGGTCCATACCATCGAGGCCTTGGAACGATTGGGCGTAGCTAGTATTTCCGTTGCAACGCTGTTGCTGAAACCGGAATGCCTTCTTTATTCCTTTGACAATATCATGTATGTGGGATTTGAAATCGAGAAGGAATTTGTAGTAGGCTACGGATTGGACTATAATGGCCAATGCCGTAACCTTCAAAATATCTATAAGAATATCCCGCGTACAGGGGCTATCTAAAGCTGCAGGTGGCCAAATGGTCATTCACCATACCAACGGCCTGCATATAGGCGTAACAGGTGGTTGAGCCAAAGAATTTAATGCCTCTCTTCTTCAGGTCCTTTGCGATGCGGTCCGAAAGATCCGTGGTAGCAACAGCATGCTCTAAACTTTCCAGATTGTTGATGATAGGTTGCTGATCCGGAAGAAAGCCGTATAGGTAGTTGTAAAAGCTGCCAAATTCCTTCTGAATCTCCATAAAGGATTTTGCATTATGGATCGTGGCGTTGATCTTCAATCGGTTCCTGATAATTCCTGGGTCTTGCAGCAGTCTTTCTACATCTTCCTCAGTGTATTTTGCTATTTTCTTGTAGTCAAAATTGGAGAAAGCTTTTTTATAACCCTCCCTTTTCCTGAGGATAGTGATCCAGCTAAGGCCCGCCTGAGCGGATTCAAGGATTAAAAACTCAAACAGTATTTTATCGTCTTTTACCGGTTTGCCCCATTCTTTGTCATGGTACTCTTTGTATAATTCATCAGTGCCGCACCAACCGCATCTTACAATTTCTTTTTTACTCATATTTTCAATTTCTAAAGCAATTATTTTGTCCTAACTTTACGCCTTTCATGAAGGACATTAACGGATTCTGTATAATATGGATTTTGATCATTAGCAGCATTTTCTATGCTCCTAAAGGCTATGCCCAAGAATTACCTGTTGATTCCGTAGAATTAGTGGATTCTCTCGCTATCAAAGACTCTTTAGCTCGCTTGGCTATCTTTGAATCTTTGGACAACAATCTTAAAAATAGTCAAATTATTCTTTTTCCTGATAAAGGAATCAATTATTTGAAATTGGCGTATGATGCTACCCTGAAAAAGGGGAATCAGGGGCTGTATTTTGGGATGGATCAAGTTGGAGCCCAGCATGGGCAATCTGTTTTGCAGGATGGGATTGAGAAAAGCAATCGACCCGCTTGGGTTTTGTTGATCGTATTTCTGCTGTTCTTGATGTTAGGGGTGCTTCGGATTGTCTTTCCGGTAGAACTCAAGATAATTGTCGATGCCTATTACAAAGAACGATTATTGCTGCAAGTCAGTAAGGAAGATAACCTAGCGACCTCATGGCCATATATCTTTTTGTACGCAGTTTTCAGTTTGTCCTTGGGATTGTTTGTCGTTGTGATCATGTCAAGTTTTGACGACAAAAATTATCTTACTTTTGAAAACTTCCTGAAGAACTCCGGATTTATCGCTTTGCTGTTTATTGCAAAGATCTTAATCATCCGCTTTGTATCATTTGTATTTCAATTGGAAAAAATTGTAAGGGAATATATTGCTATTCTGTACTTAGTTTATTTTAATAGCATGTTTTTCTTAATGCCGTTTTTACTGGCTGTTGTGTTTATTCCTGCCTATTATTTCCAAACTATCTCAATAATTTACATTTGTATTGTAATTATTTTATTCTCGTATAGGTTTATTAGGACTGCTTTTCACCTGTTCGGTCATTTCAAATTTTCTATTTTTTATTTAATTCTTTATCTTTGCAGTCTCGAATTAGCACCAATTTTGATATTAGTGAGATCACTAAGTAATTAAGAAAGAGTATATGCAGATTGATGTAGAAAGATCCAAAAAAGTAAAGAGCATTTTAGTTACTTTACCAAAGCCTGAAAACGATAAATCTCCCTACTTCACACTAGCCGAGAAGTATAATTTAAAATTAGACTTCAGAGGGTTCATCCATGTTGAAGGCGTCTCTGCAAAAGATGTCAGAAAAGAGAAGGTTAATTTTGCAGATTTTTCTGCAGTCATTTTCACCAGTAAAAATGCAGTAGATCATTTCTTTAGGGTATGTGAGGAAATGCGATTTGAAGTTTCTGCGGAACTGAAATATTTCTGTATTTCTGAAACCATTGCCTTGTACCTTCAGAAATACATTCAATATCGTAAGCGCAAGATTTTCTTCGGAAAGCAAACCGCACAGGATCTTGAGGATGTCCTGAAAAAGCATAACAAAGAGAAATTCCTATTCCCATGTTCTGATGTAGCCAATGAGGAAACTCAACGCTGGTTGCAAGAAAATGGATATGATTTCACCCCGGCTGTGCTATTCAGAACGGTGATTTCGGATATCAAGGATTTGAAAGATGTATTTTACGATATCATCGTTTTCTTCAGTCCTTCGAGTGTTCAGTCCTTGTACGAGAACTTCCCTGATTTCATACAGAACAATACCCGTATCGCTGCATTCGGTGCTACAACTCAACAAGCCTTATTGGAACATGGTTTGATCCTGGATATTCCAGCACCAACCCCTAATGCTCCAAGTATGACTATGGCTATTGAGCAGTATATCAAACAAGTTAATAAATAGGCAATCGCCCAATACAATATTTAGGCTATCCTGATCGGGATAGCCTTTTTTTATGGTTTCCCGTAAAACGAGGCCATAAACTCTTTTTGTTCTTCTCCAAAAGACCCTAACCCGATTATCAAGAAACACTTACAAATTTGATATTTATCATTTTTTGATAAATATATTCTGCATACATTACCAAAAAATAGTCATAAATATTCCTTTCATCTGGGTTGGGTATATTTATTGTAGAAATATTTTTTTTATGTTTGCATTAACTCAAAAATGGGAATATTGTGAAATTAAAACCTGTTAATAGTATATCTGGAATAGCTCCTAAAGACTTTGTTAGGGACTATCTGAATAAGAGTCAGCCTGTTATCATCAAGGACTTTATCAGTAAAGATAGCCCTTGCTGGAATAAGTGGAGCTACGACTATTTCAAGGAAATAGCGGGTAACGAAAAAATCGACGTATATGGTCGGGAAGAGGAGTCACAAAACCATGCAGCAAGTCCTCCAGTGGGTAAGATGACCTTTGGAGAATACTTGGATATGATCCGTAAAGAACCTACTGAACTACGCCTTTTCTTGTTTAACCTTATGAAAATAAGACCGGAATTGAAAAAAGATGTCATCTTTAATGATGTTACTGGTGGCAAGGTTATTCAGTGGTTACCTTATATGTTCTTCGGTGGTGAGGGTTCAGCAACTAGGAATCACTTTGATATCGATATGTCTCATGTATTCATCTCGCAATTCCAAGGGGCTAAGCGTATCTGGTTATTCCCGAACAACCAGTCTGATCTAATGTACAAACTGCCATATAACTTCCATAGCATTGCAAACCTTAAGAAAAGCGATGTAAAGGATTATCCAGGCTTGGAATTTTTAGATGGTTATGAGGCGGTAATCAATCCAGGAGAGACCTTATACATGCCTGCTGGTTGGTGGCATTATATACAATACGAAACAGAAGGGTATTCTATTTCTGTACGTGCTTTGGCAAATTCATTGAGCGA
The DNA here is from genome assembly GCF_046161205.1 of Sphingobacterium sp. BS-2. Lineage (NCBI taxonomy): Bacteria > Pseudomonadati > Bacteroidota > Sphingobacteriia > Sphingobacteriales > Sphingobacteriaceae > Sphingobacterium > Sphingobacterium sp. BS-2. The sequence goes on along the minus strand of NZ_JBIXGO010000021.1, from coordinate 78,948 downwards.
AAAACTTAAAGGTGCTAGAAACCTCTTCGTAACCCGCCACTTCGATGACACCATGCGTAAGATTTTTAAAGATAAATGGCTAGATTATAAAATCGACACTGCTACTAAAAGAGCAAACAAAGCGATTCGAAAATATAAGAAATAAGCTGAGAAGCTAAAAAGAGAAGGGTCCCAATCATGATTGGGACCCTTCTCTTTTTAATTAAACAAACTATGGTGTTTCAAATCCATATTTCTTATAGATCGCTTTTGCTTCATCCGATTTCATAAAGTCTACGAAATCTTTTGCCGCTTGGGCCCTTGGAGCATTCTTCATCTCCGCGATCATGTATGTCGCTTTAATATTTTGCTCATTTGGGATTTCTACCATCTCTACAGGATGATTTAATAGCTTTTGGTATACAACCTCCGAATACCATACTGGTGCTGCATCAACCTCTTTGTACAAGATTTTCATAGGACTTTCTCTATGGTGTATCTTGGTTTTGTAGGTCGAGCCATCACTCACCTTGTCCTTCATGATTGTTTTTTCCAATTGCTCTCCACCTAACTTCTTATATACCGAAACGATCTGCCTTCCAATGCCTTCCCAAGCTGGGTTCGGCATGGCGATCTTCACATCTTTCTTGGCTAGGTCCTGAACAGTTTTAACAGCTTTTGGATTTCCTTGGGGAACCATAATCGCCAGTTTGTTGTAGGCGTAGACCTCAGTTCTTGAGAAGTGATTCTGCATACTGTCGATTCTGTTCTTGCCAGCGGCATACACATCAGGTTTATGGGTTATCCGCATGTTCCCAATAGTAATTGAGCCGCCTTCAATCTGTTTTGCCAGAATCCCTGGAGGCAAAGTCTCCACAAAGATTCTTTCATACTTCGGATGTTTCTGCTTGAAGGCTGCCAATAGGTCATCCATGACCATAAATTGATTCCCTGCAAAAAACACGACTAGCTGCGGATCTACGATGTCACCAAATAAATCGGGAACATTATCTATACCTGGAACAGTGAAATTAACTGCTGATTTTGGTGCTGTGTTCCATGGTGGATCATATTGAAATGGGTCTTGGGCAAATGCTTTGTTCATCAATAAAATAACAGCAAGTAATAAAATTCGTTTTAAATTCTTCATATTCAATATTTCTACAATGGATTAAGGATATTATGGTTTTACGATTACCCAGCCTTCTGAAGCGCGGATAACCAATTCACCATTACCACTCGGTACATATCCGATGAAATCATATAATTGTTCTTTTTTCAGTTTTCTCTCTTTTAAGGAATTGGTGCATTGGGCGACAGTAACACCTTTATTGATCAGATCTTTCAATGCTTCTTCATAACCAGAGTCTTTTAGCATCACTTCGGTTCCGCCAGAGAAGGTTATCAGTTCGACTTCGATCTTGCCCTTTAGGCGAGGGTCGTTCAATACGTTCTTGATGTTCCTAAAAGCTTTCTTTACAACATCAGGATTGTTGCTGTCCAATTGATAGATGGCTTTATAGTGTTTATGGTGAGTCTCGGCACCACTGAACTTGGCGTTTTCAATCAATTTATTGTCAATTGATTTGCTTTGTGCCTTTACTAGGCTGCTAGTCATTAAAAATAGACTGCAAATAATAATTATATTTCTCATGCTTTTTAAAAATTAAAAGGTCCGTATTTATGTTGTTCTTCAGGTATTTTATCGGCGAAAGGTGGATATGGACTATCCTTTGGTTTCTTGCTTAGATCGGGATAATCATGCTCTTTATCCGCTTTAGATGGTCTTTCAAAGGAATTGATAAAGGCTGCAACATCATAAGCTTCCTCATCAGATAGGATAGGGGCATCCGCACTTGCACCTAAAGGCATATTGCCCTTGATAAATTTAGCTGCGGTAAGCATCCTTCCCATCCCGGCGCCATCATTGAACGAATCATCGCCCCACAGTGGCGGGTACATATAACCTTCATCCAGTTCGCCTGCCTTTTTAGGAAGGCCTAAGCCATTCGCTTGGTGACAGCTTACACATTGGGTCTTGAATACCGACTCCCCATGTTGTAGGTCAGCTTTACGGTCTGGAGTCTCCAACTTCACAAATCCCTGACCTTCTATTCTTCCTCCAACTTTAACATCTTTACTCAAGTGCTTGATATAGCTCACGATGGCAATCATTTCATTGCTTTCTATAGGCAGTTTCTTGCCATTCATGCTTCTTTCAAAGCAGCCGTTGATCCTTTCTTCCAAAGTCGCAACTTTGCCCTCACGGCCACTGTAGATAGGGAATAAAGCACTTAGGCCGATATAAGGAGCGGCATATTCCTTGGTTCCTCCATTGAGGTGGCAACTTCCGCAAGCGAGGTTGTTTCCAGAGAACACTTCACCATGCTTATTATTTGGTCCTAGATATTTCGGGGTTTCTTTGATCAGCTTTTCTCCATAGGCTGCCATCTTTCCTTCTTCATTGTCAGGATATGGAGCCATTTTGAAGTCCTTGATCAAGTTCACTGAATTGTTCTCAACGCTATCCTGCTTGTTGTCGGCAGCTAGCTTGGTTTTTAATATATTGGTATTGAACCCCAATGCTTGCATCAGGACAATGAATACAATGAAAATAAATAGTCCGGCCACGATCTTAGTCTGCCTGGCTATCTTATTTACTTCCTTTAGGAGGTTTTTCGGTTGGTTTAAATCGTTTTCCATATGAACAAACTTAAGCTTGTTAATGGAGTTGCTAAAACGATAAAATGTTATGGGCTATAACCTCAGGTTATCCTACTCTGTAAGTGCTTGATTGATAAAGCGAATGAACTGCTTTGGAAGCCCCGAGAGCTCCCCGTGAAGATGAACTAAATATAACTCTCTGTTGATTTCGAAGCCCTCAACTTCTATTTGTTTTAGAATTCCATTCTCCAAATCATTCTGAACGGCGTATTTGGATAGAATCCCAATGGCATTACTATAGCGTATATATTGCTTGATAGATTCTGAACTCGACATCTGTACCCGATTTACCAAATCCCTGGCATTGATGTCGTTCTCACTGAACTTTTGAAAGACGATGTCATTCGTCCCTGATCCTGGTTCCCTAAAGATAAACTCCTGTTTTTTGAGTTCATCCAAACAGATCGGCAACTGTTTGAATAGGGGATGGTTGGTCCTTGCGACCCAGATCAATTGGTCGTCTAGGATCTTGTTGTATTTCAATGATTGGTCCTCAGCAATACCTTCCACAAAGCCTAAACCGATCTTACGTTCATAAAGCCAGCGATCCACTTGAGCAGTATTTCCGGTGAACAACTTTATGTTGATCAAGGGATTCTTTTCAGAAAACTTGGCAATAAGCTTCGGCAGGATATACTGGGCTAGGGTAGTACTGGCGCCAATGACTAAATTTCCTCTTATTTGATTGTTAAGAAGCCCCAGTTTATAATCAGCCAATTCATATTCATGGATGATGACCTTCACGGATTCCATTAAGGTAGCTCCTGCTTCAGTCAAGAGTATCCGGCTTCCATTTCTCAAGAACAGCGCTTGGCCTATGGTATTCTCCAGTTCTTGGATATGTTTGGATACAGCAGGTTGACTGATGTTTAGTTCGCGGGATGCTTTGGTAAAGCTCAAATCCCTAGCGGCATGATAAAAAACTTTGATTCTAAAATTGACTTCTAACATGGATATTGTTGCAATAAAACAGTTTTACCGACCTTAGGCTTCCTCTTCAGCCTTTTCCGCAATGCTGTACTTATAAAACAGGGTATACGGGTCAGACGGATAGACAACAGCATCTGGATTGTGTTTGAATGGTATTTCGGGATTGAATAACTCTTCTAGTTTCTCTCTCAAAAAGTCAATGAATACCTTCTTTTGGTCTTCCAAAATCAGGTCTTCAAAAACCATACTTCCACTTCTATTCCTAAATAATGTACCATCCTCACGCATACGCCTTGCAACGTATAGATGCGGTTCCAATCCTTTCAGTCCTGAAACCTGTTCATATACATAAGCGTAAAATAAGGTCTGCAATAAGGCTTTGTTTTCGGTGTTATCGGCAAATACTTTATCCAAATTACCAAAAATAACTTGATCCGCCCCAGTTTTATAGTCCACAATCCGAAGTTTATGCTGGCCATTTTTTGTAATCACCTCATCCACACGGTCAATGATCCCATATAGATTGATCATTTCAGGCTTGCCATCTATGCTGATTTCAAAGTCTAAATGATAGTCTTCATCATTTTCCAACTCCACGATCTTGATGGATTCATACTGTTCCATATCGTACTGCAGATACATCTTGATGTATTCAGAGGATATTTTATGCATGATCCGCTGTAAACTGTTCAGGTCCTCCAAAGAATGCGGTTCCGATTCATATTGCCTGCCGATTTCCTGGATCACCACCCCATCCACCTTCTCTAGTGCTTTCTCCAGTTCAGAAGTAGGAACAAAATCTTTCTCATCCAATACGGCTTTAAGTAAATGTTCCATGCAATTATGGATAACTGTACCGAGCTTGTTCATTTCAAATTCCTGTGAAATGCTAGGCGGTTCCTTGATCTCAGCGACATACTTCAAGAAGAATTGCAATGGCGACATCAGGTATGTAGTAAATGCAGATGCAGAAAGAGCTTTCTTGTTTACGATATAGCTATCATAAAGCTTGTTCCAGATTGCACCCTTTTTCTCAATGATCAGTTCCTGAGGTTGATTCGGGAACAATAAAGGTTGTTGTTGGATATGATTAATGAAATTAAACTGGGTTTCAAACATCAGCTGTTTTATGAACCTACTTTCCTCCCCTGTACTGCTTTCATCCACGATGCCATTGTAGAACAAGTGGATGTCATCGCTGTATTGGAAGTGCCTATAAAATAAATATGCCGAAAGGGCATCTTGATTTTCTAATACCGGAAGTCCATAGGCCTTTCTCAAATTATTAGGCAGAAAGGTCGGTGAACTGGATGTTTTCGGTAGGATACCCTCATTCACACCAAGAACATACACATGGTCAAAATTCAAACATCTACTTTCCAGCAGACCCATAATCTGCAAACCATAAAGTTGATCTCCTTCAATGGCTGAATTGATAGGGCCTAATGCTTTCTTGATCAAGCCAACTTGGAATAGCACACTCAGGTTGCCCAGCTTCTCAAAACCCAAATGCATTTGATTCAAAACCTTTTTTGTTTCAATCAATAGGTGTGATTCAATCAATTTCGTTCTTCCTTCCAAAGCTAGACTGCTCAAAAGATCATCGGTGATCTTGATCATCTGAGGGATGAGATCTTCCGGACTGTTCAGTTTCCGAAAGAATTGAGGAATCGCTGAACTACTTACATCTATCTCCGCAATGGCGATTTCAAAGAGCTGTCTTTTAGCAGAATCCCTCTGTATCTCTTGCTTCTGTTTCCGGCTCACCTTAGTCATCGGATGACTTAGGTAAGTCTCCAATAACTGATAGGGAATCTTTTCCTTTTTCTGTTGGGTAATCAACAGTTGCACCTCTGTCCACAGATCCAATAAGCCATAAATAGCCGATTGTATCAATGGATAACCAGTGGTAATATTAATATCTATTTGGGGAAGACTTTGCAGCAAGGGCACCAAAAGACTCTCATCGGCCAATAGAATGGCGGCGGTCTCTTTTTTGAAATCTATGTTTTTTAATGCCAGGACATCATGCAGCAATTTGGCTTCGCTGTTATTACCGAGGCTTTTGTACAGATTGACATCCGTATCCCGATTCGCGATAAGATTTGGCGATTCACCCAAGGCATTGACCAAGCCTGTATTATATAGGTTTCTTCGAAGGAATAAGCCAGCTTCTTGGATTTTATCATCCAAGTAATGCGCGTCAGCATCAAAATAGAACAGGGCTAAATCTTCCTCTTGCCATTTTTTGAATAATTGAGCTTCTGCTCTGTTCAAAGCATTGAATCCCACAAAAAGAACCTTTTTATGCTCCTTGATAAAGTCTTGGTTCTCTGCTCGCCCTTCGGCCAATTCCCGATATAAGATAGGATAGTTGGTCTGCTTTTCACTCTTTAATTTCTCTTGAAAGGCTTTATATAATTTTGGTAATCGCTTCCATAATGCCAAAAAGCGTTGCTGAACGGCTGTATGGCCTTTCATGCTAAAGGATTTCCAAAACTGCTTGATAAAGGACTGCTGCTCTTCCGTAAAGTGTTGGAAATGGATATCTATCTCTGTCGTATCAAACAGTTCCATATAGATCTGGTCCACGGGTACCAGATCATAATCGATCTGGCCAAAATCACTTAGGATAATCTCCGCAATAGGGTAGAACTCTTCCAAAGTTTCCGGATCGCGACCTTCATTGGTCAACAATTCATTGTGCAGTTCAAAAAGATAGAAGAACTGACTCAATGCCGTCGCCTGCAGGTTACTGCTGGATTGGGCAAAGAACTCTTGAATGGTATAAAATTGTGGCGACCAGATGGCCTTTCCATATACGTCCACCAAATGCTTTTTCAGATAGGTAATCGGCCTCTTGTTGTTGAATACAATGGCAATATCTGATATATCTTGGCCAAATCTAGCCTGTATGTCTTCTGCAACGAGTCTTAAAAATGCTTTTTCCATGTTCTTTCCTTATTTCACCTCCACTAATTCTTTGGACTTCGCATAGTATAAATACCCCTTGATATTGCTATAGCCCACATTGCTCAATGCATTCATATATCTTCCTACCTGTGTTTTATGATTGATATAATCTCCTTGTGTAAATTTAAAGTCCAGCACGATGGTTTCATTCTCATTGGTGAACACCTTATCGGGCCTCTGTGTACTGCCATCTTCCAAGATGATGCTCGATTCATTCCATACTTTATAATCACCCGTCAGCCATTGGTTGATGGTCGGGTGGTTCCAGATCTGTTGGATTTCATCTAGCAGAAGGTCCTTTTCATCCCTCGCCAAAATACCCTCCTCAATATATTGGTTTACCAATTTATCTATTTCCGATTCATCTTTTACCAAGGAAACGATCTCATGCGCCAATACACCGTATTGAGCAGCCTTTTCCATCATCAGAATGGTATTGATATTCCTAGAGGTGGATTTTTCCAAAGCCGTCTCTAAAGCCAGAGATTGTGGATAATCTTTTAATTCAACTTTGAGGTCTGCATCGCTCTCCTTATCCTTTTTTACTTGCTCGTCAGCGATAGGCTGATCCAACAAGATAAATTCATTGTTCTCCAACCGGAATGGAGAATTATTGGCAGAAAGCACCTGGATCAAAAGATCTGAAATAAAATCATTCTTGACCTCAGAACCTAATATCTCGCCCGTTTTCTTGTCCACTTCATCCTTAAATTGTGGGGCGCTGATATAGAGATGGCTTTTGGCCCTCGTGGTTGCCACATAGAAAGTGTTCAGTGCGTCCATGTAGTTGAAGAGCATCTCTTCGAAATATTGCTTATAGAAGATCGACTTTCCTAGGGTTTGGGTATATTTTACCGGTATCTTTCCGAGTTCTGAGAAAGGAGAATCCAGCACATCAATCCAGAAATCGCCATTGGTTAACCCATCCAGTTTCCAAGAAGAAAATGGGATCATCACCACTTCATAAGCCAATCCCTTGGATTTATGGATGGTGCTTACCTCAATGGCATCCACCTTTCCACTGGATGGTAGGACAGCCCTTTCGCCATCCTCATCCCAATATTCCAGGAATTGTATGATTCCGCGTTCCCCTTGAGTAGAAAATGCGGTCGCAATATCCTTGAATGCCAAAAGGTAAGGTAAATGGATACTTCCTTCTTCACCAAGATGATATACTTCAATCAGCTTTTCTACCAAATGGACCAAAGGCATTTTATGTAGTTGATTCCATGAGTCTATCAATGAAAGAGGAAGTAAATCGGATAATTCCTTGATATTATTGTCCTTGAACTTCAGCCATATCGCTTCTTCAAAATTGGACTTGCCATGCGCCAATTGGAATAGGTAGGCCATATTGGCAAGGTGTAAAACGTGTTTCTCCGATTGGAAAACCAAGGATCTGAGGGTTTCAATGATCAGGTTGACCGCATGGTTGGTTATTAAACTCAGCGCATCCCCAGAAATAACCTCAAAGTTGAGGTTTTCTGTGTTCTTGAAACGCATCAACTCTTGAATGACCAACTTGGCTTGGGCATTGCTCCGAACCAAAATCCCTATATCCGCCGGTTTATATTTTCCCGACTTGATCCATTCTGCAATCTTGCTACATAGAGCCTCTACGGAAGCCTCCATAACCTGATTGTTCCTTGCTCGCCCATCACTGACAGGGAAAAAATTGATTTCAATATTTCCCAAAGGTTTGCCCGCTTGAAGCTTATTTTCAGGGATCAATTGCCTGCTGTTTTCATAGGCTTTTTCTAGGAGCCTGTTATTGCCAGTGGCATTCCACCAAGCCATTCCCTCTTCACCCAAGCTCTCGCCGACCTTATCATTCAAGACCTCCTGCAAAAGGCTAGGGATCTTTTCATAGAGATAATTATTGAAATTAATGATATTTGGAAGACTGCGGAAATTGGTCTCCAAGGTTCCGTTATCAATAAATTCCTTGATTTGATCCTCATTTAAGTGGAAGTTCTGCGACACCTGCTGGTCGATTTGTTGCAATAGGATCCGCCAGTCACCATTTCTCCAGCGATATATGCTCTGTTTGACATCGCCCACCACTAAATGTTCAGCAACCTTACCTGTCGCATCTGCCAGGGCATTCAGGAGCAATGGACTATAGTTTTTCCATTGAATCCGTGAGGTATCCTGAAATTCATCAAAAAGAAAATAATTGTATCGGTTGCCTATTTTTTCCCAAATAAAGGTAGGGTCACTGTGTTCGTCCAAGCCCAGCTTGTTCAGTAATATCTGCGCATCCGAAATCAACTGGGCAGAGTTTTCCTTCCTCCATTGACTCAGTAGATCACTCATTTCTTTGAGTAACCTTAAGAAATACAGATTGGTCTGCACCGCTTGATAGGCAATATAATTTGCAAAATGCTGCTGTAAGGATAAGATAGCATCCAATGCAGGACGAATGCCTTGCATATATTCATACCTGACAGCTTTTTTATCGTCTAAATAATGCTCTTCATTATCCAACAAGACCAAGAATTTGTCAAATATCTTATCTTGGATATCAGAGGTAGAAACCTTTTTAGGGTCTATGTTGATCTTGCTTGCAGCGACCAGTTTGTTCCTGGATTTGCCTTTCATCTCTGCATCATCCACCCCCAAGCGGCGGTATTCAGATTTGAAGGTTTCTATTCCCTGGACCAAAGCATCCAAAAAAGCATTGGTCTTTTCGTCAATTTCTTTGTTGAGTAAGTTGAATATTCGGTCGGTATCAGCCGAAATCATAAAACTATCAAACTCCTGGAAGTTTTCTGAGAAGATCAATCCAGCCAAGCTCATCAATTGCTGTCTATAATTCCAATTCTCATTCTTGCCGATCTTTTGCTCTGCATAATTGATGATCCATTCCAATAGGTCCGGTCTTTCATCCAGCAGTTGGTTCAACATGACTGTCAGGTCACGCTTCACTTTATTGGTGTTCATCTCGATGGCATAACCTGAATCGAGGTTAAGTTCATAGGTGAAACTTCGGATGACTTTTTGCGAAAAGCCATCAATGGTGCTTACCGAAAAATGGCTGTAATCATGGAGTATCCTTCTATAGATCCGATTAGCTTTTTCCTGGATGCTTTGCGGATCCCATTGTGGATTTTGCTGTAATAGTTGCTGTCTGTACTGCTCAATGTCACTTGCTGTGCTACCGATCGCCAAGCCATGCAGGACCGACATGATCCGACCTTTCATTTCGGCGGTAGCTTTGTTGGTAAAGGTAACGGCAAGGATTTCCCGATAGCTGCTTTCTTTGGATAGCAGTAGTGTCAGGTAATGCACAGTGAGACTAAATGTTTTTCCAGATCCAGCGGAAGCCTTTACAATCCTTAATGGAGCAATTCTTTGCATAAGATGACTATGGTTTGAAGTATCTGAATATCGGTATTATTAGCAGATTACTCAAATCTTTTTCAAGAATATCGGTCGGGAGTAGCCCTTATTTTGAGGATAAAACAGCTTTAAATTCTCTGTTGTATTAATTGATAATACTTTGTATCTTTGCGTCCCCTCCTGCATGTAGCAACGGGGGATATGTTGAATACATAAATAAAGAAAAAACATGGCAACTAAAATCAGATTGCAGAGACACGGTAAAAAAGGAAAACCTTTTTACCACGTAGTAGTAGCAGACGGCCGTTCACCACGTGATGGTAAGTTCATCGAGCGTTTAGGTTCTTACAACCCAAACACTAACCCAGCAACAATCGTTTTGGATTTCGAAAAAGCGTTAGACTGGATGAACAAAGGTGCTCAACCTACTGACACAGTTCGTGCTATCCTTTCTTACAAAGGTGTTTTATACAAAAAACACTTGCAAGGTGGTGTGAAAAAAGGTGCTTTTGATGAAGCAAAAGCTGAAGAACTTTTCACTAAATGGGCTGAAGGTAAAGATGCTCAAATCGAAGGAAAGAAATCAGGCTTAGCGAAATCTAAAGACGAAACTAAGAAAGCTGCTTTAGCTGCTGAAGCTAAGAAAAAAGAAGACAGAGCTGCTGCTATCGCTGCTAAAAACGCTCCTGTTGCTGAAGAAACAGCTGCAGAAGAGGCAGAAGAAGCTGCAGAAGCTACTGAAAACACAGAAGAAACTGAAGGATAATCTCTTCATAAAGTATTCAAAATGGCCGGATCATTCTATGAACCGGCTTTTTTGTTCCCTTTTTACCTTGATTAGCTATCCCTAATCCCTGAACAGAAAAAGAATTCCGTATTTTTGGAAATTAATTTGTGAATATGACGAAAGATCAATGTTTTTATATCGGTTATGTCAGTAAATCCCGCGGATTGAAGGGTGAACTGCAGCTGTTTTTTGAATTTGATAACTATATGGACCTTGATCTGGATGTAGTTTTCTTGGAGATGGACAAGAAATTGGTGCCATTCTTTGTCGAAAAGATCAAATTTCAGAATAATAGCACGGCTTATGTCAATTTCGAAGATGTGGACCATATCGACAAGGCCCAACCGCTCCTTAGAAAGCAAATCTATCTGCCAAATGATAAAATGCCGGTACGTGATCCTGATGATTTTACCTATCATGATCTTGTAGGTTATACCGCCATTGAAGAAACTGAAGGCGAATTGGGCGAGATCACACAGGTCCAAGAAATGCCGCAACAATTTATCGCAACCGTAGATATCGATGGCCGAGATGCCATGTTCCCCCTAAACGAGGATTTTATCGTCGGCATTGACCCCGAAGAAAAGATTGTCGTATTGAACCTTCCCGAAGGTTTGATCGATATGTACCTAGAAGATTAATAAGATATTTTAGATATAGAATGGGCGTTTTTAAGACGCCCTTTTTTTATGATCATACCTAACCCCATCCATTTCCAGATTCCATTTTCCAATTCCCGAAGGCCTCGCTTTCATAGTCATCCGAAAAGTTTTTTCTTTAAACATTTTGAGATTACCTTGCTATTGACGATATTAGCCCTCGCTTATAGAGAAAGGCAGAGGGACTAGACCCGCTGAAGCCTTAGCAACCTGACACCAGTCAAGGTGCTACATTCTACCCCCAAAATGGGAAAGATAAGCCAAAGAATCAGTGTTCACTGTGTTCTCTCTAAGCCTTAATATATTTTTATGAAAATCGTAGATCACATCAAGAACGCTAAAGGCAAGACCTTATATTCTTTTGAGCTGTTACCTCCTGCTAAAGGTCAAGGTATCCAAAGTATCTTCCAAACCATGGATGAACTGATGGAATTCAAACCTCCTTTTATTGATGTGACGTACCATCGTGAGGATTACCTGTACAAACAACATGCAAATGGCTTGTTGGAAAGGGTATCCTATAGAAAAAGACCGGGAACCGTAGCCATCTGTGCTGCCATAATGAGTAAATATAAAGTCGATGCCGTTCCGCACTTGATCTGTGGTGGTTTCACCAAAGAGGAAACGGAAAACGCACTTATCGACCTGAACTTCTTAGGTATCGATAATGTGTTGGTCCTAAGAGGTGATGCTAGAAAAGGCGATGCCGACTTTATCCCGACTGCTGGAGGTCATGCCTATGCTACTGACCTGTTGAGGCAAGTCGTGGACATGAACGAAGGATCTTATCTACATGAAGATATCGGCTCCTCCGAAAAGACCAACTTTTGTATAGGTGTTGCCGGTTACCCAGAGAAACATTTTGAATCGCCAAACTTCAATACCGATTTTAAATGGTTGAAGAAAAAGGTAGAAATGGGGGCTGAATTTATCGTTACCCAGATGTTTTTCAACGTAGAAAAATATAAAGAGTTCGTGACGAAATGTAGGGAAAATGATATCCATGTTCCTATTATTCCAGGATTGAAACCATTGACCACCAAAAAGCAATTGATCACGCTACCAAGGATCTTCCACTTGGATATACCTGAGGACCTAAGTGATGCGGTCGAGGCTTGTAAAACCAATGCCGATGTTAGGCAGGTAGGTGAGGAATGGTTGGTGCATCAATGTAAGGAACTGATCGATTTTGGCGTTCCGGTATTGCACTTCTATACCATGAGTAATCCAGGACCAACTAAAAAGATCGTTGAAAAATTAGTATAATAAAAGAACTGATGCAAAAATAACAGACAAAGGCGAATGATTTCATTCGCTTTTGTCCGTTTATACCGAGGTGATATTTTTATCCCATATTCGGGTCTCATTCGAGGCTTGTTCGAGACATGTTCGAAGATTGCTTGGATAAAATTTTAGTCATATTGCAAGAAATCCGAATGTGGGTAAAACAAAAGCTATTAGTTCTCCCGAAATTCCAGCGATAAATTCGCTGTTTTCGAAAAAGGAGAGCAGCCTGATTCCATGTTAAATTATGTTAATCACGGAAGTGGGAGATAATTCTTTTTTAAATTTAAACAACATTTATCACCTACAATTATGAGCTATAATAAAATCAACAATTTTCTCGGCTGGCTTTGCGGTATCATCGCGTTTGTACTGTATGCATTCACTGTGGATCAATCCATCAGTTGGTGGGATACGGGCGAGTTTATTGCCGCTTCGGACAAGTTGGAAATTGTGCATCAGCCAGGGGCGCCTTTGTTTCTTCTGATCCAGAATCTGTTTTCAAACTTGGCTTTCGGCAATAAGGAGCAAGTTGCCCTTTGGATGAATCTAGGTTCAGCATTTTGTTCCGCCTTGACCATTGTGTTTTTATTCTGGACCATAACGGCTTTGGCTAGAAAGCTTCTTTTGGGAAGGACAGAAGGGAATAGGCTTCAAAACCTGCAGGTTTTTGCTGCTGGGGCTGTAGGTGCATTGGCCTATGCATTTACCGATTCATTTTGGTATTCGGCTGTTGAGTCCGAGGTGTATGCCATGTCTTCATTGTGTACGGCTATCGTGTTTTGGCTTGCCCTGAAATGGGAGAGGAGAGCGGATGAGCCAGATTCCAATAAATGGCTGTTGCTGATTGCCTATGTGATGGGTTTGTCGATTGGGGTGCACCTTTTGAATCTGTTGACTATTCCAGCCTTGGCACTCTTGATTTACTTTAGGAAATCTATTCATGTAACCTGGAAAGGAGCCGCAAAAGCCCTTGCTTGGGGAGTTCTCGCCTTAGCCTTTATCCTTTGGGGAGTCATTCAATATTCCGTTAAAATAGCCGCAGGATTTGATTTGTTCTTTGTCAATTCCTTGGGCATGCCTTTTGGGTCGGGTATTATCTTGTTTGTCTTGCTCTTAGTTTCGGCAGCAGTATTCGGGATTGTATATTCCATCAAGAGGAATAAGCCTATCTTAAATCTCCTGATATTGGGGACTTGTTTAGTGTTCTTCGGCTTCACTTCTTTTAGTATGCTGTTGATTCGTGCACAAACCAATATTTCCCTCAATAACAATGATCCTGATAATGCTTTTTCCTTCTTGGGATATCTGAGTCGGGAACAATACCAATCTGAGCCCTTGTTCAAAGGACCTACTTTCAATTCAAAGGTATTGGATGTCAATGAATCCACTGGTTACAGAAAAGATGCTGAACGATATGAGAAATTTGATAATGTCAAAGGCTATAAATATGATAAGGAAGTTTTGTTCCCGAGGTTGTACAGCCAAAAACATGCTGATTTCTATAAGCAATACCTGAACCTTGCAGATGGTGAAAATCCGACCTTTTTGGATAATATGAAGTTCTTTTTCAATTATCAGGTTGGCCACATGTATTCACGTTATTTCATGTGGAATTTTGTAGGTCGACAAAATGATACCCCTAGCCAAGGGGAATTGACCGCTGGCAATTGGATCTCGGGGATCAATATATTGGATGAATTGCGACTTCCGGGATTGGACGCCATTTCCGAAAGCATGAAAAAAGACCCCAGTAGGAATACCTATTTCTTCCTTCCTTTATTGCTGGGGATTGCAGGTCTGATCTGGCAGGCCAAGCGGAGCAAAAGAGACACAACCATCGTTGGTTTGTTGTTCTTCTTTACCGGATTGGCAATCGTACTGTATTTAAATCAAACCCCATTGCAACCACGTGAGCGTGATTATTCCTATGCGGGATCATTTTATGTGTTTGCCATCTGGATAGGCTTGGGAGTTCTCGGTTTGATTGATTTTATACAAAAGAGGAGCAAACTTTCCATTAAGGCAATAACCTATACCTCTGTGACCTTTGCCATGTTGGCCGGACCGATTTTGTTGGTCAAGGAAAATTGGGATGACCATGACCGTTCTGGTCGCAATATGACCCGAGAAGTAGCAATGAATACCTTGAATTCCTGTGAGCCCAATGCCATCCTGCTTACCTATGCTGATAATGATACATTTCCACTTTGGTATCTGCAGGAAGTGGAGGGAATAAGGACCGATGTGAGGGTCTTGAATTATGGTTATTTGGGTTCAGATTGGTATGTGAAGCAGGCGATGGAGGATGTCAATCAATCCAAAGCCTTGCCTATTGCTTTCGATTTTAACAAGGTGAAAAAGGGCGTCCGGGATGTGATTCAAGTGGTTGATCTGGGGGTTGAGGGCTATACGGATGTAGATCAATTGTTGGATGTGATGCTTTCAGATGATAATAGGAATAAGTTGGAAACCAGTGATGGCAGTTTTGTGAATGTGATGCCTACGAAAAAGCTTCAACTCAAGATCGATAAGGAAAAAGCATTGAAAAACGCCAATATTCCTGCTGAATGGCAACAATTTATTCCGGAATACATGCAATGGGAACTCAAGGAAAATTTAGTAACGCGAGCCGATCTTAGTTTGATGTCCATTTTGGTCAACAACAATTGGGAAAGACCGATTTACTTTGTTTCATTAAGTGCACCGGCAATCTCCATGGGCTTGGATAAATACCTTGCTTCTGAGGGCTTGGTCAGCAAACTGATGCCTGTAGATATGGGGCAGTCTTCAAAAGGGTCCGGCTTGATCAATGCAAATAAGATTTACGACAATGCCATCAATAAATTTGAATGGTCCAATATTAATACCTTGGAGCATTTCGATGTGGATTCCAATCAATACTATGAAGGTTGGATTTATCCTAATGTCTATACGGATGGAATGCAAGCCTTGGTTAATCAAGGAAAGATGAAGGAGGCAAGGCAATTGGCGTTGCAAGCCTATGATTTTCAACCTAAGGAAACCAAAAGTATGCGGCAGACTTACTACAATACTGTTCTAGTGGATACCCTGCTGAAAGTGAAGGAAGTTGACAAAGCCAAGGTGTTGGCGGCTAAGCAGTTGAGGGCTATTAGGGAAAATCTGGATTATCAATTGGCCATATTTCAAAAAGCAAATAGGGGATATGATGCCATTTCCATTCAGTTAGGCTTAGCGGCATTAGACCAGTATGTGCCTATCATGAAAGAATTGGGTGATGAACAACTCTTTGCTGAGGCCTCCCGTTTGGACAAGAAATATAAGGCAGTTTGGCTGTAAGATAATTAGCATAAAAAAATGGTCAAGTATATTACTTGACCATTTTTTTATTGGTATAACCAGATTATTTTTTAGACTCTTTTGCCCAAGAGTCTTTCAAAGTTACGGTTCTGTTGAAGACTAGTTTATCTTCAGTTGTGTTCTTGCTATCTAGGTTAAAATATCCTAAACGGATAAATTGATATCCTTTACCAAGTTCAGCGTTTGCCAAATCAGGTTCAGCATAAGCTTTTTCAATAATTTGCAAACTGTTTGGATTGATAGAAGCCTTAAAGTCTTCAGCTGCTGCTGGATTCTCATCTTGGAATAGGCGGTCGTAAAGACGAACTTCCACTTCCTTAGCATGTGGCACAGAAACCCAGTGGATTGTTCCTTTTACTTTCATGCCTGAAGTATCTTCACCAGATTTTGAATTAGGAACATATTCACAGTATACTTCTGTAATATTGCCATTCTCATCTTTTTTGAAGTCAGTACAGGTTACGATGTAACCATGTTTCAGACGCACGGAAAGTCCAGGACCTAACCTGAAGAATTTCTTAGGCGCATCTTCCATAAAGTCATCGCGCTCGATCCATAGTTCTTTTGAGAAAGGAATCACCCTGCTGCCTTCGCCACCTTCAACCTCTGGGTTGTTTTCGCCATGTAGTTCCTCAACCTTGCCATCAGGATAATTCGTGATGATTAATTTAATCGGATCCAATACCGCCATCCTACGCCAAGCTGTTTTGTTCAGATCCTCACGGATACAGAACTCCAATAAGCTTACATCGATCATGTTCTCACGTTTTTGGATACCGATGCGTTCGCAGAAATTACGAATACTTTCAGGCGTATAGCCTCTTCTACGTAGGCCTGAAATAGTAGGCATCCTAGGGTCATCCCAACCTTCAACGAATTTTTCGTTTACCAATTGCAATAATTTACGCTTGCTCATTACTGTATAATTCAGGTTTAAGCGAGCGAACTCATATTGTTTAGATGGGAAAATCTCCAAGCTATTGATCAACCAATCGTAAAGCGGACGGTGTGGAATAAACTCTAAGGTACAGACAGAGTGTGTGATCTTTTCGATGGAATCGGATTGACCATGTGCAAAGTCGTACATTGGATAGATACACCATTTGTCACCAGTACGGTGGTGGTGCGCATGTTTGATACGGTAAATGATAGGATCACGCATGTGCATATTTGGGCTAGCCAAGTCTACCTTAGCACGCAATACCTTCTCGCCATCTTTATATTTACCATCGCGCATCTCTTGGAAAAGTTTTAGGTTTTCTTCGATGGAGCGGCTGCGGTATACAGTCGGAGTTCCCGGTACGGTAGGGGTTCCTTTAGAGGCAGCAATTTCTTCCGAAGTGCTATCATCTACATAGGCCAATTCTTTTTTGATCAATTCTACGGCAAAGTCGTACAGTGTATCAAAATAATCGGAGGTGTATAATTCCTCTTCCCACTGGAATCCCAACCATTGAATATCTTTTTTGATGCTATCTACGTATTCCACATCCTCTGTTACAGGGTTGGTGTCATCAAAACGTAGGTTTGTTTTGCCGTTGTACTTCTGCGCTAAAGAAAAATTTAGACAGATTGATTTAGCATGCCCAATATGAAGATAGCCATTTGGCTCAGGTGGGAAACGGGTCAATACGCGCCCATCATTTTTCCCATTACGAAGATCCTCTTCGATAATCTCTTCAATAAAATTCAATGATTTTTCTTCTTCTACCATGTAGCAAAGTTAGCTATTTCAACGATATAATGGATAATAGCATAACGAATACTTGTTTGATTTTGCTTATTTTCGATTTAAAATTATGGAACTATGAATTTGAGAGTCTTAACCTTTCTTTGTTTGCTATTTCCTTGTTTGGTCTTTGCACAGAAAAAGGTAAAACCTAAGATGTTCGTTTATGGATCGGACATTACTGCATTATCTGCGGCGATACAGGCGGCCAGATCGAATGTTCCGACAGTGATGTTGATGGACAAGCCTATCCTAGCGGAGGAAATCACTTCGGAAGTCCTGCAGATTGAAGGCAACAAAAACCTCGATGGAGGGATCTGGATGGGGATATTGATGGAGATGGCCATCAGCAAAACTCGAGATGATTCATTGGCCCAGGTTGTCAAAAAGGATTTCAATCCGCAATTAGCGAGAAATGCCATTGATAAGTATATGCGAGAATTGCCGAATCTGACCGTCATCAAGGAGCAGCAAATTTCTAAAGTGAGCAGAAATAAAAGAAATTGGGAAATTGTCCTTTCCAATAGGCAAAAATATGAGGTACTGTCGGTGGTCGATGCCAGTGAGGATGCGGGACTGCTGAAGGCTTCTGGCCTTAAGCTGGATTCTGCAGTCCAAGGTGGATATACCAAGGCGAAAGACATGGGCTTGGCAATCAGTAGGACTACTTTGGCCGTAGGTGAGTTGGATAAGGCGTCTTCGGTGGTATTCCTGAAAGATTTATTGGATTTTGAAAAGGGAAATCTCTTTGATATCGGGAGATTGAGGTCTCTAGCTAAATCCGCGGACAATATTGGGTTTAGATCCTCATTTGGGCAGGCCATTGGTGCTACGGCAGGTTATACCGCTTTCTTCAAGACAGATAGCAAGAAAATCGATATTCGGAAGCTGCAAGCAGAGCTTTTGGCGTTCAAGGCCAGATTGATCCCGTATCAAGATGTAGAAGTTAAGGATCCTCATTTTGGAGCCATTCAGAAATGTTATTTGACCGGAGTCTTTTTAGGAAAAGAAGTCGATGGGAAATATAATTTTGATGGAAACCAGATTGTTCGATTCAGTGATGTTAAAAATGTCCTGAATGATATCTACACCCGAAGCCAATTGTGGTTCTTGGATAATTACCGCGAAGATGAGCTGTCTTGGAAAGATCTATTGGGTATGATCAAGTTCATTTCCTTTAAAGGCGATGAGGTTGATAGACAGATAGCCAAGGAATGGAAGACCAAATTAAAGTTTGAAGGTGAATTTTCACCGGAGAATAAGGTGACGAGGGATCAGTTTGCCGTAGTGGCCGATCTGTTTTCGAGTTCCTTTGCCAAAGCCATCAATTTGGATGGAACCTTTGTCAAATAAGAAAGATATTGATTTATAAAAAGGCCCTTTAACAATTCTGTTAAAGGGCTTTTTCTAATCTATGGTAATAGTCCTAGGGGCATATTATACATACGCGAAAACAGTACCCATACCTTCGTTGTTGGTAAATGTCGTATTCAGGTCGATCAATTGACCGGTTCCGATATTGATCACCATGCCATGGATTGCTAAGTCAGCACCATTTTTCCATGCATTTTGGACGATCGACGTAGAAGTCAAGTTGAACACTTGCTCTTTTACGTTCAATTCTACCAATTTGTTTGCCTTTTCTTCAGGGTCTTGAATAGAATCAATCTCTGAAGCATGCAGGCGGTATACATCCTTGATATGGCACAACCAGTTGTCGATAATACCGTATTGTTGAGAACTCAATGATGCGGCAACACCACCACAGCCATAGTGGCCAGCAACGATGATGTGTTTTACTTTCAATACATTGACCGCATAGTCTAATACAGCTAACATGCTCATGTCTGAATGGACACACATGTTTGCAATATTACGGTGTACAAATACTTCACCGGGTTTCTTTCCCGTCAATTCATTCGCAGGAACACGGCTATCAGCGCATCCAATCCATAAGATTTCTGGACTTTGGCCTTTAGAAAGTTGTTGAAACCTACCTGATGAGTCCTTCGCTACGAAGTCCATCCAGTCTTTGTTTCCTTCTAAAATCTGAGTAAATCCTGTTTCTAATTCTTTTTGTCCCATTATTATGTGATTTTATTTATTTGTAAGGTCTAATGAAAGACCTTACAAGTTTCTGCAATTATTTTAAATTAATTAAACTACTTTTTTAAGTTTTTGTTTTTTCGCGATGCCATTCCTTTTATAGGTAACATCGTTCAGCTCGATTTCCAAGCCTTTGCTGATGGCATTTTGCTCGAAATCTTTGATGACATCAATGACATCCTTGTCAATAAACTTACTTTTTTGACCATCAATGATGATAGATTTTACGCTCTTTGGAAGATTGTAAAGTTTTTGTTGAATAGGTGCTTTATTCAAGAAGGTTACCTCTTCTGCCAAAGTGATGACAGCAGTTTCATTGTCAGAATGATCTGTTGATTTAATGTTCAGGTGGTATGCATTGTGCATGTTTGCACGTAGGATATAGAAAGTAGCCACTAGGATACCAATACCTACCCCTGTCAATAGATCGGTGAATACAACGGCAACGACCGTAACAACAAATGGAATAAATTGATCCAAGCCTTTTACCAACATCTGCTTGAACAAGGCTGGTTTTGCTAATTTATAACCTGTGTGCAATAGAATAGCTGCCAAACCTGCCAAAGGGATCAAGTTGATGATGCTAGGGATAGCCAACAAAGCTACCAATAACCATAGACCATGCAAGATTGCTGATTGTCTGGTCTTAGCACCTGCGTTTGCATTTGCTGATGAACGCACGATAACCGAAGTCATAGGTAGACCACCCAAGAAACCACTTGTTATATTACCAATACCTTGAGCGATCAGCTCGCGGTTAGTTGGGGAATTACGTTTCAATGGATCCAGTTTATCGATAGCCTCAATGCTCAGCAATGTTTCCAAACTGGCGATGATCGCAATGGTAAAGGCTACAATCCAAACCTCTTTATTGAAGATCTGGGTGAAATCCGGGAAAATGAAAAGTCCTTGGAATTCAGCGAAGGAAGATACCACCGGGATATTCACGAAATGTCCTTGAGTCAAGGCAAATGAAGTTCCTTGGAAAGCAAAACCTAATCCAACACCTAGTAATACTACGATAAGTGGTGCAGGGATCTTGTTTAACTTCTTGATGCTTGGCCAGAAAATCAATACGGCCAAGGAAAGGAAACAAATAATGGTGGCACCCCAATTGACATTTGAGATCACTGTGTTTGTAAAGGCAGTAATTCCGCCACCATTTTCAAAATCGAATGCATTTGTTTCCGAAAGTCCGAATGCTAAAGGTATTTGTTTCAATATAATGGTGATACCGATTGCGGCCAACATACCTAGGATAACAGAGGACGGGAAGTAGTTTCCGATCATACCTGCCTTGATGATTCCCAGGACCAATTGGATGGCACCTGCAATAAGTACGGCCAAAATAAAGGTTTCATAAGCGCCTAATTGTTCAATGGCACCTAAAACAATAACTGTTAATCCTGCTGCTGGACCACTCACCGATAAGGGTGATCCTGAAATCGATGCTACAACAATACCACCGATGATACCGGTCAAAATACCGGCAAATAGAGGCGCTCCAGACGCCATTGCGATTCCCAGACATAATGGCAAAGCCACTAAAAATACTACAATACTAGCTGGGAAATCATATTTTAAGTCCCTTTTTGATAATTTCAAAAAAGCGGACGTACGTGTACCAAACATAAACCTACGTTTTAAATTTTTAATTCAATAAATGTTAATTTGATTCAGTATACCTATTAAGACGTCGATCCAATGAGGTCAGAATAGGGTATACCCTTAGGATATTGAATTAACAATTAGGAGGTGGTGTGGGTACGGAGGCATGGTAGGCACAGATACTCTTTTCGTTTTTCAGGTAGTGTTTAATACCAGCGCTATTTTCTACGGTTGGGTTGAAAAGCATGAAATCGATATCACCTGGTCTAAAGATCTTGATACCTGTCTCGTGCAGGTCTTCATTGTTGCTGTTAGTACCTTTTGCGGTGTTTTCTATTTCAAGCTGCATGACTACTTGTAAGACCGTACCTTTATCCAGTACATCCACAAACATAGGCGTAATAGAAATCAGCATCTTCGTGAAGAAGATAAAGAAGCAAAGTTTTGCCGCCAATATTCTATATGCTTTTGTAAACATGTGATTCTTAGTAATCATTTCTGCAACAAAAATAAAATTAAATTTTAAAATAGTTTCTTTTTTGAAATTTTATTATGAAAAAATTACAAAAGTCGCCTCTTTAATCTGAATCCTTAATATTGTGTTAACATAATTTTGTTGAAAATCTTAATTTGAATAATTATATCTTTATTTATTAATTCAATTAGCGTTTTAATGCTATAACTTATGAAAGAACAGTTTATTGAAAGAATAATTGCCTCTTATAATCCAAAGGGGCCATTTATACAATTAGGTTCTGGTATCCTGAATGGGGAGATTGTAACAGAGGCCAGGGTTAACTTAGCCTTAAAGATGATGAACCGCCATGGCCTGATCGCTGGTGCAACGGGTACTGGTAAGACGCGGACCTTGCAATTGACGGCTGAACAGCTCTCAGATGCTGGTGTCCCTGTTTTTATGTTGGATGTCAAGGGTGACTTGTCCGGTTTAGCAGAACCTGGCAAAACCAATGATGCCTTGATCGAACGTGGAAATGCTGTTGGGATTCCCTTTGAACCTGCGAGTTTCCCGATAGAATTGTTTTCTCTTTCAGGAAACTTAGGTGCTCCAATGCGTGTTACGGTGGAGGATTTTGGTCCCGTACTCCTTGCACGTATCTTGGACCTGAACGATACCCAAGCCGGTGTGTTGAGTGCCATCTTCAAATATGCCGATGATACCCAATTGCCTATCGTCGATTTTCCAGACCTCAAGAAATTGTTGAGCTACCTGTCTGATGGGCCTGGTGCGGAGGAAATCAAGAATGACTATGGTAAGATATCCACTGCGAGTGCCAATACGATTTTGAGAAAGATCGTGGCCATCGAACAGCAGGGATTGGCCCATATCTTCGGAGAAAAGGAATTTGATATACAGGACCTGTTTGGAAAAGTGGATGGTAAAGGGGTGATTACCTTATTGAACATTTCTGATATTCAAGACCAACCCTTATTATTTTCAACTTTTTTATTGAGCCTCTTGGCCCAATTATTCAAGAAACTTCCAGAAGTTGGTGATTTAGATAAACCTAAATTGGTGTTTTTCTTTGATGAGGCACACTTATTGTTTAGTGGAGCATCGAAAGCTTTCTTAACCCAGATTGAACAAATCGTTCGTTTGATCCGATCAAAAGGCGTAGGGGTGTTTTTCTGTACACAGGCTGCCACCGATATTCCTGAGTCCGTATTAGGGCAATTGGGAAATAGGGTGCAACATGCTTTGCGAGCATTTACCCCGAATGATGCCGACAACCTGAGGAAAACGGTTAAGACCTATCCTACCTCTGAATTTTATGAGATCGATAAGGTTTTGACTTCATTAGGAACAGGACAGGCTTTGGTGACCGTCTTGAATGATAAGGGGATCCCAACAGAAGTGGTTGCTACGCATTTAGTGCCTGCAAGGGCGGTGATGGGGCCATGTAGCCCGCAGCTGTATGAGGAATTGGTTCAGAGTTCGGATTACCGATCGAAATATCAAGAACGCGTGGAAAGACAGACTGCCTCGGAAATCATCGAAGAGCGCATGAAGACTTTTGAAGCAAAGAAAGAGGCTGAGGAGGCGAAAAAAGAAGCGGAGAAAGCTGCAGGGAAAACGAGGTCGTCTGGATCAAGAAGGCAAACACCTTTAGAAGCGGCCCAGACCCAAGCGAGCAGGACCTTGGCGAGAGAAGGAGCCAAATTATTAGGCAAAATTGCCAATGGAATCCTTAACTCTATCTTCAAAAAGAGATAATATATAAAACATTATATTTGCAAACGAAAAACGAGTACTAAACAAAAATTTACATTATGGGAAAACCAACTTTGGTGGTTCTAGCAGCGGGAATGGCTAGCCGTTACGGTTCATTAAAACAAGTGGATGGTTTTGGTCCACATGGAGAAACAATTATAGATTATTCCATTTTTGATGCGATCCGTGCCGGTTTTGGAAAAGTAGTTTTCATTATCCGTGAAGAATTTGAAGCCGTGATGCGTGAGAAATTTGACGCCAAGCTTGCCGGTAAAATCGACGTAGCGTATGCTTTCCAAGATTTTAACTTGAGAAAATTCGGAATTGATAAAGATATTGAACGTGCTAAACCTTGGGGTACTGCCCACGCTGTAATGAGTGCAAAAGATGAGGTTGATGGACCTTTCTGTGTAATCAATGCGGATGACTTTTATGGTTATGACGCTTTCAAGAAAATGGCTGATTTCCTAACCAATGAAGCTGATGATAAGCACATGTCTTTGATGGGGTTTGCATTGGGTAATACCATGTCTGACTATGGATATGTTTCTCGTGGTGTATGTGAGGTAACTCCGGAAGGCCATATGGCTTCGGTTACTGAAAGAACGAATATCTATTATGATGGTGCTGATGGCGACAAGAAAATTGTATTCGAGGAAAACGGTGTGAAAAATGAATTGCCAGCTGATGCTCGTGTATCGATGAACTTCTGGGGATTCACGCCTAAGATCTTTGATGTAGCGATGGAGATGTTCCCTAAGTTTGTGGAAGAGAATGGCGATAATCCTAAATCAGAATTCTTTATCCCTTCTGTTCCTGATTATATGGTTAAAAAGGGACAAGCGGACTTTAAGGTAATCCCGACATCTTCGAAATGGTTTGGTGTAACCTATATGGAAGATAAGCCAATCGTACAAGAGAGTATCTCGAAATTGGTTGCTGACGGTGAATACCCTCAGAAATTATTTTAAGACCAAGTTTTAAAAATATATGGAATGGCAGGCTTCGTCCTGCCATTTGTTTTTCCACAATATTGATATCTTTATTTCTTTAATCGATCTATGATGAAGAAAGTTATGATGAGCCTTCTCTATGTTTTTATTGGATTAATCGTGTTTGCAGGTCTTTACTTTGCTTCGGATTATATCTTATCCAGGATTCCTGCAAGTAATGCGGATGGTAAAGGTGAGAAGAAGGATATTACAGTCTATGTGCTTTCCAATGATGTGCATACCGATATTGTTCTCCCTATTCGGAATGAATTACAAGACTGGACGGAAGTATTCCCCATTGAAAACAGTAAGGGCAAGGACATGAACCAACAATTCGTTTCAATAGGTTGGGGAGATAAGGGTTTTTATCTGAATACACCGGAATGGAAGGATTTGACCTTAAAGACGGCCTTGGTAGCAGGATTAGGGATTGGAGAGACTGCTCTGCACGTCACTTATTATAAGAATATGGTTGAAGATGATCTGTGTTATAAGGTTCAGATCGATAGTAATCAATACAAAATCTTAAAAACTTATGTGTTGAATTCGCTCGATTTGGGCAAAGATGGAAAACCTATTTTGATTGAGACGGATGCGCAATATGGCCCTGATGATGCTTTTTATGAAGCGAAGGGAGCCTATAGTTTATTTTATTCTTGTAATACTTGGACGAATGCTGCTTTGAAAAAGTCGGGAATGCCTTCAGGTCTGTGGACTGTCTTTGATAAAGGGATTTTGAGGCACTATAGGGATTAAGGTTGGATTGGTCTTGTCTGAATAAAAAAAAGCTGCAAACGCAGCTTTTTTTTATTCAGACAATAATTTTGTCAATTCTTTTTGGATTTCAACGCCTTTATCTTCGTTGTACCATCTTTGGATATTTTCTTTGATTTCCTCCATCGATTTACCTTCAGCTTTTTGCGTTTCGAAGATTTCTTGAAGTGCATCTGGACGTGGCCCCCAAACCACTTTATCATGCCCTACATCATTACGGATGATCAATTTTGGAATGGATTTTCCGCCGTTGGTCAAGTAATCGTCGATTAAATAAGGTTCAGTATCGCGAAGCTGGATATCTAAGTCAATAAAAGGATTGTCCTTTACGATTTTATAGATCTGAGCTACGGAGTGTGCTGCATCCCCACACCAAGGTTCAGTGATTAAGATCCAGTGTTGTGGATCTTTGATGTTTTCAATGCATACTTTCATTTCTGCTGATGGTTCAAATTTTTTCAACCATCTGTTCATTCTGGACCAATTGAGTTTAGAGTAACTTAAATAGTCAGGGTTAGATGAGTATGCTTCGTGTTTTTCGGTATTGTTTAAGATATCCTCGAAGTAACTCTGGTATTCGTCAAAAGTCATGTTGGATTAATTTTTCCAAAAATACATATATTTCCAATATTTGAGAAAAAATGACAGAATGTCACGCTCAAATGACAATTCCTTGCAGATTTTTCCGACTTTGGAATGACAAAGGCAGATAAAACCGTTTGGCATAAGCGTTGTTAATAAAGAATAAGTAATCATTAAACATTAAAGAAAACACAACAAGATATGTCAAAAATTATAGGAATCGACTTAGGAACTACCAACTCATGTGTAGCCGTAATGGAAGGTAATGAGCCGGTAGTTATTGCAAACAACGAAGGCAAGCGTACAACTCCTTCAGTTGTTGCATTCGTAGCAGGCGGGGAACGCAAGGTTGGTGATCCAGCAAAACGTCAAGCCATCACAAATCCACAGAACACGATCTACTCGATCAAACGTTTCATGGGGGTTACATATAATGAGGCTAAAGACGAAATCGATAAAGTTCCTTATAAAGTAGTAAAAGGCGACAATGATACTCCACGTGTTGAAATTGGCGACCGTAAATATACTCCTCAAGAAATCTCAGCAATGATTCTTCAGAAAATGAAGAAAACTGCAGAGGATTACTTAGGACAAGAAGTTTCTCGTGCAGTAATTACTGTACCTGCTTATTTTAATGACGCACAACGTCAAGCTACTAAAGAAGCTGGTGAGATTGCAGGTTTGAAAGTAGAACGTATCATCAACGAGCCTACAGCAGCAGCATTAGCGTATGGACTTGAGAAAGCAGACAGAGACATGAAAATCGTTGTTTTTGACTGTGGTGGTGGTACCCATGACGTTTCAGTATTGGAATTAGGTGATGGTGTATTTGAAGTAAAATCTACTGATGGTGATACGCACTTAGGTGGTGACGACTTTGATAACGCAATCATTAACTGGTTAGCTGATGAGTTTGCAGACGAAAACGGTGGATTGGACTTGAGAAAAGACCCAATGGCATTGCAACGTTTGAAAGATGCTGCTGAGAAAGCGAAAATCGAGTTGTCAAGCACTACTTCTACAGAGATCAACTTACCATATATCACTGCAGATGGATCTGGTCCTAAGCACTTAGTTCGTTCTTTATCACGTGCTAAATTTGAAAGCTTAGTAGGTCCACTTATCGAACGCACTATCGAACCTTGCCGTACAGCATTGAAAAATGCAGGATTCAATACTTCTGATATCGACGAAGTAATCCTAGTAGGTGGTTCAACTCGTATCCCAGCAATCCAAGATGCTGTTAAGAAATTCTTTGGAAAAGAACCTTCAAAAGGTGTTAACCCAGATGAGGTAGTAGCATTAGGTGCTGCAATCCAAGGTGGGGTATTGACTGGTGAAGTAAAAGACGTGTTGTTATTAGATGTAACTCCACTTTCTTTGGGTATTGAAACTATGGGTGGTGTAATGACCAAATTGATTGAGGCCAACACAACTATCCCTACTCGTAAATCAGAAGTATTCTCTACCGCGTCAGACAATCAACCATCTGTTGAGATCCATGTATTACAAGGTGAAAGACCAATGGCTGCTCAGAACCGTACTTTAGGACGTTTCCAATTGACAGACATTCCTCCTGCACCTCGTGGAATCCCTCAAATTGAAGTAGTATTCGACATCGATGCTAATGGTATCATCAAAGTATCAGCAATCGACAAGGCTACTGGTAAAGAGCAAAACATTCGTATCGAGGCTTCTTCAGGTCTTTCTGACGAAGAGGTTAAGAAAATGAAACAAGAAGCTGAAGCAAATGCAGAAGCGGATAAAAAAGTAAAAGAGGAAGTAGATAAATTGAACTCTGCTGATGCCTTGATCTTCTCAACTGAAAAACAATTGAAAGAATATGGCGATAAAATCTCTGCAGATAAAAAAGCACCTATCGAATCTGGTCTTGAGAAGTTGAAAAAAGCACATGCTGACAAAAACTTCGCAGAAATCGAAACTGCATCTACTGAATTGAATGCTGCATGGAGTGCTGCATCTGAAGAAATGTACGCTGCATCGCAACAAGGAGCTGGTCAACAACAAGCTCAAGGTGATGCTGGTCAAGCAAACAATGGCGGAAACCAAGGTGGTGGCGCTGATGACGTGCAAGACGTAGATTTCGAAGAGGTTAAATAAAACATTAAGTTTACCCCCTTATATTAAAAAAGGAGTTGCCTGGAAATGGTCAACTCCTTTTTTAGTATCTAGTAGGAAGTATTTAGTATTTAGACCTTGGGGATGGATAAATATGGATATAAATCATTATTTTGTTATATCTAAATACTAAATATTTAATATTAAATACTAAATACTAAATACTACTACCCATGAACATCGAAGAGCTTAGGGATTATTGCATTGCGAAAAGGGAAAGCACAGAGGAAACTCCATTTGGACCGGATACTTTGGTTTTTAAGGTTCTGGGGAAGGTCTTTCTTCTGGTGGGATTGGATCAAGTAGATCAACTTAGTTTCAATGTGAAGTGTGATCCTGAGTATGCGGTTGAATTAAGGGAGAAATACGAACATACGGTTTTACCTGGTTATCATATGAATAAAAAACATTGGAATACGGTACATGCAAACAGGCAACTGAATGACCAAAAACTATTTGAACTTATCGACCATAGTTATGAGCTAATCGTACAAGGATTGCCTAAGAAAGATCGCGAAAAATTGGCGTGATTGATTGCTAAAGCCTGAACTTTTCCTTTACTTCTTCAAGATAACTTCCGCCAATTGGAATCTCCCTGTCTTCTATCCAGATAGAATGACGGTCGAGTTTATTGATCTTGTTCATGTTGATGATGTAAGATCGATGGACCTGTAAAAAGGAATCATCAGCCCATTCGGATAAAAACTCCTTAATGGTCATCCTTGCCAATACCTCACGACCTTCCAGAATAAACCTAATATAATTTCCAACGGCTTGAAGCGCCAAAACTTCCTTCAAATCAATCTTTATCATTTGGTACCCATCCTTGACAAATAAGGTCGGGTTATTGTCGATGACGCCCTTCAGTTCCAAAAGCTCTTTTGCCCTTACCACTGCCTTTTCAAAGCGATCGAAGGTATAGGGCTTCAGTAGATAATCTAAGGCCTCCAGCTCAAATCCAGATAGGGCATATTCTGAATAGGCAGTAGAGAAAATCACAAGTGGTTTTTCTTCTAAGCCTTTGAAAAGGTCGATTCCGTTGATGTCGGGCATACGTACATCCAAGAACAACAATTGCACCTCATTTTGTTGTAGGTATTCTTTAGCCTCTAGACCATTCAAGAATTGCTTTTCTAAATTCAGGTACGGAATCTGATCGGCATATCTTCTAATGATATCTAGTGCAATTGGTTCATCATCTATGGCAATGGCTTTAATCATTTTCGTTGATTTTGGAGGCTATTTCCGAATGTGGGACTTCATCGAGGTCAATCGTCAGAAACACAAAATACTCTTGTTGGTTTTGTTCCATCACAAGCATATAGTGGTCTGGATAGGTTAGGTCCAATCTGGACTTTACATTTTCTAATCCTATTCCGGATTTAGTCCTTTCCAGGTCGGTCCCTGTACTTTTGTGGATGCTATTGTAAACGGAGAACTTCAATTGGCCATCAACGACATCCGCATTGACCTTGATCCAGGAAGGTTTACTCATACTGATGCCATGCTTGAAAGCATTTTCCACAAAGGGGATCAGGAGCATGGGGGCAATATACAGACTGTCCAGGCTGTCAATGATATCCTGCTCAATCTTGACGTTAGGGACATTCTCCGTCCTAAGGCTTTGGATCGCGATATATTCTTTCAGGTAACTCAAATCGCGAGAAAGGGGGATTTGATCCTGTTGGTTTTCGAAGATCAGAAAGCGCATCATTTGGCTCAGTCGTTGCACGGAGTCGGCAGTACGGCTAGCATTTTCCTGCAAAGCTATCCCATAGATGCTATTCATTACATTGAACAGAAAATGAGGGTTAACCTGTGATTGCATCAATTTGTATTCTGCTGCGGTCTTGCCCAAGTCTTTTCGCAGGTAGTCGATGGTCTTTTTGTCAGCTCGATATCGAAAAAAGTAGAGATAAGTCGCCAAAATCACTACTGAGGCAAATAAAGCCCCAACAAACAGGATCTTGTCGCTGTAGCGACCATGAATAAGTTGCACGAGGATCAGGAATGGGATGAAAATAAGGATTGCACTTAATATGCTTATCAATACATACTCCACTTTAGTGATCTTCTTTTTGACCAATAGCTCCAATAAGGAAAAGTTGTTCAAAGCATAGATCAGGTAGCCAAATGGAGCGTAAAGGAATAAAATGGCCAAATGTCTGTGTATGGTAAGTGAGATTATAAAGAATACTATAGACATCCCGATAACAAAGAGGAATTCAGTAATGAATCTCCTGAAGGTCATTTTATGGTTGGATTTAGTGCTGCTTACATTCATAATCGAATTATAAAATTATAAAAAAGAAAATAGTATTAGCCTAAAGAGGTTTTTTCTTGAGAATAATTGACCGAAAGAATCGGAAAATTGAGAAACTCATGCTGCTGATTTGGCAAGATTTCCAGATTGGGATCTATAAGTTGAATGATTCCTTGAGGATACTCTTCCTGTAAATTGAAATAGGATTCAATGGGATGAAAGGGTGCCTCAGGTGCCTGGTTTTGGTAGTTCATTTCAAATATGCTGGTCAATAATCGGATTAGATAATAAAACATCATAGCTTTTCAATTTTCTGCCTTTGTTTATTCCTAACACAATAATATTGAAGAATTTGATTGCCCCTAAATTTTTGTGATGAACCTATGGAATGAAATGATGAATCATGTTTTTAATGTAAAAAAGATGAATCAAACGGTAATATAGTTGGCGGAAATAATCGAAACGGGTCAAATAATTCTATCTTTTCCAATCATTTGGATATCTACCCATTTGAATATCTACTATACGTAAGTTAAAAACATGCCGCAATCAAAATTTATTTAGGCCCTATGGGGGGGCGTGTTCTTTATTTCAAGCTGTATTAAAGACGAGGCGAAAAACATGGAAGCTGATATTACTCAGGTTTCTATCGCCGATAGTTTGATTAATGTCAAACCTATCATCAACAACAGAAATGTTGTAATCTATGTCAAACCTTGAAAAGTGGATCTAAAGGAATTCGCTCTTGATTTTGACTTAACGCCTGGCGCTACTTCTCAACCTGCTGCAGGCTCTGTCCTAGATTTTTCTGCCCCTGTATTTTATGAGGTTACATCGGAAGATGGACAGTACACAAAACAGTATTCCGTGACCTTATTGGAGTCTTAGGTTCCTGAAAAGTTCGATTTTGAACTATTCAAGCATGATGAGCAGAAGAAGTGGATTTATTTCTATGAGGATGTCGAAGGTATCCAGCAAGAACTTTGGGCTTCGGGAAACTCGGGTTTTGCCTTGACCGCTGGTTCGAATCCTACTGAAAAATCTTACTCAACACAAGCCACCGATGATGCAAAATATGTGCAATCAGGTAAATACGCCGCTTATTTGGAAACTAAATCTACTGGTTTCTTGGGTTCGTTGGTTAAGAGACCTATAGCAGCCGGTAACTTGTTTATTGGTTCCATGTTCACGAAAAGTATCATTGATATCCAAACCCGTTTTGGTCTTCCATTTAATAAGATCCCGGTTTCTATGACAGGTTATTATAAATATGAGCCTGGTAAGAAAGTGATTGACATGAATGGCAAAGAAGTGAATGTAACTGATGAATGCGATATCTATGCGGTATTATTTGATCGTGTTGCCTTAATGCAAGCTACTGCAAATGATAAAGTGGATGCAGGAAGAACTTGGTTGAACGACAAAGATGTGTTGACTAGTCCGCATATCATCGCCCTTGCACAACTGAAGGAAACTTCTGCAACAAAAGGTGATGGCTTGGTGAAGTTTGATCTCCCATTTGAATTCAAGAAAGAATATAGCCAAAGAGATGCCGACGCATACCGTTATAGCATTGCCGTAGTGCTTTCTTCCAGCAAAAATGGAGCAATTTTCCAAGGAGCTGTTGGAAGTAAGTTAATTGTAGATGAAGTGAAAATCAACGTAAGATAATGAGATTAAGTAAAATCGAGATAAAATACGCTCTATTGAGTGTATTAGGTTTATTTTTTGCCTTGAACCTAAATGCGCAAGCATTAGAGCTAGGGAAATTTAGAGTAGATGCTGAGCTAGGAACTAAGATTGGCGGGGCATCTCCTTTGGGCTTGCCCGTAGAAATCCGCAAGATCAATGGTTTCAAACCTGCTTTGCCTTTCTTCGTAGGAGTGAAAGTTGATTATGGCATCGATGATAAATGGGGCGATCGCTCAGGACTGATCTTTGAAGGAAAAGGAATGAAAACAGAGGCTACCGTTAAGGGCTACAAAACCACATTTAATGCGGATGAAGATCCTTCTCAAAATGTTAGAGGCTATTACTACGGCGATATCACCACCAATGTAGAAAACCTATACTTCACCATCCCTGTAATGGCGACCTATCAATTAAATCCAAGCTGGCCCCTATGTTTCCATGGCTGTACAGCGCAAATTTTATGGAATGGCAACTGATGGCTATATCCGTGATGAAGTGCCCACTGGAGAAAGAGTCGGAATCGTAAATGCCGCTTACGATTTCAAGAGCCAGATTAGGAAAGTAGATGTTGGAATGAGCGTTGCAGGGAAATATGACTTTGCAAAACGTTATTATGCGACCGCACAATTTGACTATGGCTTCAACAGCATTATGAAAACTGGCTTCGAAAGCATCAGTTTCAATATGCACAATATCTTTATGAATGTTGGAGTAGGAGTGAGGGTTTTTTAGAAGAGATTAATAGATATGAGATTTGAGATATTAGAAATGTCCATCCTTAATTAGGTTTGACAGTTTTCTATCTCAATACTCATATCTCAATACTCATATCTCTCCTTACATTTTAAGTCCGATCTCTCTCAATCGCTCATCCAGATATTCGCCTGCTGTATAGTCTTCGTAGGCTTTAGGATGTTCTGCGTCGATACATGAATCCAATGAAGCCAAGCTCATGGTTGATTTTGGATGCAAGAAGAATGGAACTGAATATCTTGAAGTTTTCATTAACTCTCTTGGCGGGTTTACGACACGGTGGGTTGTCGATTTTAATTTGTTGTTGGTCAATCGCTGCAACATGTCACCTACATTCACGACGATATCTTCACCTTTTGCTTTGATAGCAAACCACTCACCATCTTTCGTCAATACCTCCAAACCATCTGCGCTAGCACCGATCAATAGGGTAATCAAATTGATATCCTCATGAGCACCTGCGCGCACCGCATCCGCTGGAATTGCATCAGGGTTCTCAATTGGGAAGTAATGGATAGCACGTAAGATAGAGTTACCATTGATCACGAATTTTTCGAAATAATCTTCAGGTAATTCCAGGTAAGTCGCAATTGCTTTCAGCAAGTTACGGCCCGCATCTTCCAGTTTTTTGTAAATCTCCGCAGTTACAGCATTGAATCTTGGTAGTTCGCTCACCTCAGGATTATCCGGGAAATCCACTTTCGAATACTCTTCACCAACGATCGTTTGACCTCTTTGCCAAAACTCCTTCAAGTCCGGAGTTTTCGAGTCTTTCGCTTTTTCTTTTCCTTTTGAAGTATAGCCACGCTGTCCAGCTAGTTCAGGAAATTCATATTTATCCTTGATTTCTGCAGGTTGGTCGAAGAATTCTTTCACTACTTTATAGAGCTCATCGATCAGTTCATGCGATAGGCCATGGTTGGCGATGGTTACGAATCCCGTTTCGTTGAATGCCTTGCCAATATCCGCAACAAATTGTTCGCGTTGTTCAGCACTGCCCTCGGTATAGTGCGTCAAGTCTAATCTTGGAATATTTACTAATGCCATGTTTCTTTTGTTTGATGCAAAGTTAATGTAATAATAATATTGAAGAGTAAAAAGTGTTTATAACCTGTTTTGTAATATTTGTAATACCTTGAGTTACAGTTTTTAAAAGTTATCAACATTTATCATTTTTAGTTCCAGAATACCGAATGTGAATTATTATAATCTAATTGTGTCAAGTATTTATTAAAAAATCACAAAACAGTTTGATTTATCAATTGTAAAATTTAAATTTGTTATGCTTGCATAATAAATGTTAGAAAACCCGAATATGAGCCAAGACAATACCATCGACTATTTTTTAAAGACGGCATGGCAAACAGTTGCCAACAAGTACAATGTAATCGCCTCTCAGCATGGTTTCACTCAAGCTGCTGGCTATATTTTGATCAATATCCATAAGGAAGGCACGCCAGTGTCACAGATAGCAAACTCTACCGGTGTCAAAACCACTTCCTTATCGCGCGTATTAAACAATTTGGAATCCCTTGGCTTTATATATAGAGAGACCAGTGATACCGATAAACGTTCGGTAAAGGTCTACCTCACAGAGTTGGGCCAAGAGAAAAGGAAGATTGCCAAGGACGTTGTCAGAGAATTTAATGAACATTTAAATACATCTTTTTCAGAAAAAGAAAAAGCCACACTAGTCAAGTTTTTAAAGAAAATAAATGAAGTAGCCACAAACTACTCCCCAGTAATACAAATTGAACCATAGGAAATTAGAAAATATACGTGATATGAATAGAAATATTAAAAAAGTAGCTGTATTGGGATCCGGAGTAATGGGTTCTCGAATTGCTTGCCACTTTGCTAATATAGGTTTAGAGGTATTGCTTTTGGACATTGTTCCGAGAGAGCTGTTGCCTGCAGAAGAAGCAAAAGGCTTAACATTGGAAAGCCCTGCTGTCCGAAATCGTATTGTGAACCAATCTCTGGATACGGCAATCAAGTCAAACCCTGCACCTTTATATAGCAAATCCTTTGCTACGCGTATTTCAACAGGAAACTTTGATGATGATATGAGCAAGATTGCTCAGGCAGATTGGGTAATCGAGGTGGTTGTTGAGCGTTTGGATATCAAAAAATCTGTTTTTGATAAAGTTGAGCAGTTCCGTAAACCAGGAACATTGATTACAACCAATACTTCTGGTATTCCGATCCACCTGATGGAAGAAGGACGTTCTCAAGATTTCAAAGAGAACTTCTGTGGTGCCCACTTTTTCAATCCGCCGCGCTACCTTCCTTTATTGGAGATTATCCCTACCAAGGATACCAAAAAAGAAGTCGTGGACTTCTTGGTAGCCTATGGAGATAAAATGCTAGGTAAAACCGTAGTACTATGTAAAGATACGCCTGCCTTTATCGGCAACAGGATCGGGGTTTACTCCATGTTGGCCGTAACACATCTAATCGAAAAATTAGGACTTACTGTAGAGGAAGTCGATAAATATACCGGACCAGCTATGGGGCACCCTAAATCAGCAACTTTCCGTACAGCGGATGTGGTTGGTTTGGATACCTTGGTGAATGTAGCTAAAGGTCTGGAGCAAAATGCTCCTAACGATGAAGCAAAAGGAGTATTTGTACTTCCTGAGTTCATCAGCAAAATGGTTGAGAACAAATGGTTGGGCGAAAAGACCAAAAAAGGGTTCTACGAAAAGGTTAAGGATGACAAAGGAAATTCTGAAATCCTTTCCCTTAACTTGAAAGACCTGACTTATGGTCCGCAACAAAAAGTTAAATCTTCAACCTTGGAAGCAACCAAACCTGTTGAAGATATCCGTAAGCGCATGAAAGTTTACGAACAGGGAACAGACAAAGCCGCGGAGCTTTTCCGTGCGATGCATTATCCTTTGTTTGAATATGTATCCAACCGTGTGCCTGAAATCACGGATGATTTCTTCCGTATCGATGATGCCATGCGCGCAGGATTCGGATGGGAAATCGGTCCGTTTGAGGTATGGGATGCACTAGGTGTTAAAGAAACCCTAGAAAAGATCAAAAAAGTAGAAAAACGTCTTCCTGGACAGTCTGGTGAAGTTGCTCAATGGGTAAAAGATATGTTAGATGCAGGATTTGATAGTTTCTATAAAGTAGAGAATGGAGTTCGTCATTATTATGATATTGCTTCCAAATCCTACAAACCAATCCCTGGAACCGAAGAGTTGATCGTATTAGACCACATCCGTGAAGCTAAGACCATCTGGAAAAACTCTGGAGTTTCCATCATCGACCTGGGCGATGGGATCATTAACTGTGAATTCCATACCAAAATGAACACCATCGGAGGTGATGTCATCCAAGGTTTGAATAAAGCAATTGATCTAGCGGAAAAGGAATACCGTGGTTTAGTTATTTCCAATGATGGCAAGAACTTCTCGGCTGGTGCCAATATCGGTATGATCTTTATGATGGCTGTTGAGCAGGATTACGATGAGTTGAACATGGCCGTTAAGATGTTTCAAGACACTTCGATGCGCTTGAGATATTCGGCAATTCCAGTAGTTGCAGCACCATTTCAATTAGCATTGGGTGGTGGATGTGAGTTCTCTATGCATGCCGACTTTGTACAGTTGCATGCCGAAACATACATGGGCTTGGTTGAGTTTGGTGTAGGTGTTATCCCAGGTGGAGGTGGATCCAAAGAATTTGCCCTAAGAGCATCCGATGATTACCGTCCTGATCAGATCGATCAAAACTTTATGAAAGATCGTTTCTTAACCATTGGCCAGGCAAAAGTATCGACTTCAGCCGTAGAAGCCTACGAATTAGGTTATTTACAAGAAGGAAAATATGCCATCACAATGAACCGTGCTCGCCTATTAGCTGATGCCAAAGCCAAAGCACTTGAGTTAGCCGACGCAGGATACGTTCAACCGGCACATCGCAAAAACATCAAAGTACTAGGAAACCAAGGTCTCGGAATAGTATACGTAGGAGCATCCTCTATGGAAGCCGGACACTACATCTCCGAACACGACAAACTGATTTCCGAAAAACTAGGTTGGGTAATGTGCGGCGGAGACCTATCCGCTCCTAACGAAGTCGACGAGCAATACCTTCTAGACATGGAACGCAAAGCCTTCTTGGAGCTCTGCGCCACCCGCAAAACCCTAGAAAGAATTCAAGCGATGTTGACGACGGGGAAACCTTTGCGTAATTAGTCTTTAGGGATTTGAGATATGAGATATGAGATCTGAGATAGAAACCGAATATCAAAATGCATAAACTGGAGGAACTTAAAGTGTGGCATAGAGCCATAGAATTATCTACTGAGATTTACAAAATAGTCTCAAAATTTCCTTCAGATGAAAAGTATGGTTTATCTTCTCAAATTAAAAGATCTGCTGTTTCAATAGCATCGAATATTGCAGAAGGAGCTGGGAGAAATTCTGATAAGGAATTTCACCATTTCCTCGGAGTAGCGGCGGGTTCGTCTTTTGAATTATTAACGCAGGTATTGATAGCGTCTAAACTAGGGATGATTTTTAAAGAAGATGCAGAAAGAATTTATATCTCATTGATTCAAATCCAAAAAATGATTTACGGTTTCCAAAAGAAGCTTAAACAAGGAAAACAAGGAGAGCCAAAAAGGCTCCATATTTAAAATAAATGTGAGGTTTTAGGTTTTCCAATATCTCAAATCTCAAATCTCACATCTAATATCTATTTAAAAAAATGGAAGCATACATTGTAGCAGGATTTCGTACAGCAGTTGGGAAAGCTCCGAGAGGAGGATTTCGATTTATGCGTGCGGATGATTTGGCGGCGGATGTGATTAAGCATTTAATGGCATCGGTTCCAAATGTAAATAAAGAAGATATTGACGATGTAATCGTTGGAAATGCCATGCCCGAGGCAGAGCAAGGGCTTAATATCGGACGTTTTATCTCTTTGATGGGATTGGATACCGATAAGGTTCCTGGGTTGACGGTAAACCGGTATTGTGCCTCTGGATTGGAAACCATTGCTACGGCAGTGGCGAAGATCAAAACTGGAATGGCGGATATGATCATTGCCGGTGGGGTAGAGGTGATGTCTGGAATGCCATTTGGTGGCTGGAAGATCGTTCCGAATGCCGTAGTGGCTAAAGAGCATCCGGATTGGTACTGGGGAATGGGCCTAACAGCGGAAGCTGTTGCCAAGGATTACCATGTATCCAGGGAGGATCAAGATAAATTTGCCCTAAAATCAAATGAGAAAGCTGTTGCAGCGATCAAGGCGGGTAAGTTTAAGGATGAAATCGTTCCGATCAAGGTGAAGGATAACTACGTGAAAGATGGCAAGATCGCAACCAAAGAATATGTAGTCGATACAGATGAAGGACCTCGTGCTGATACCTCTTTGGAGGCTTTAGGCAAGTTGAGACCTGTGTTTGATGCCAAAGGATCGGTGACTGCTGGTAACTCTTCACAGACTTCAGATGGGGCTGCTTTTGTCTTGGTGGTTTCTGAAAAGAAAATGAAGGAATTAAACCTGAAGCCAATTGCCAAATTGCTATCCTTCGCCGTAGCTGGTGTGCCACCGCGTATCATGGGTATTGGACCTATCTATGCGATTCCAAAGGCGCTGAAACAAGCTGGCTTGAAACAAGAGGATATTGATCTTTTCGAATTGAACGAAGCATTTGCTTCACAATCCTTGGCCGTTATCCGTGAATTGGGATTGGACGAAGAAAAAGTGAATGTGAATGGTGGTGCTATCGCATTGGGTCACCCACTTGGATGTACCGGTGCTAAACTGACAGTGCAAGTGCTGCACGAACTGAAACGCAGAGGCAAGAAATATGGTATGGTTACCATGTGTGTGGGAACAGGACAAGGCGCTGCAGGTATTTTTGAACTACTATAGACAAATTAAACTAACAAAATATAAAATCAGAAGAAGGTGCTTGTTCACTTATTCTAAATCAAAAAGGATATCATGAGCGAAGAAGTAAAAAATAAGGCAATCAAAGGTGGTGAGTTCGTAATTCGCGAAACTCCATACACTGATATTTTCATCCCAGAGGAGTTTGATGAGGAAGCGAAAATGATCCGTCAAACTTGTATTGATTTCTTGGATACTGAGGTTCTCAATAAATTGGAGAGAATCGATGCCCAAGAAGAAGGATTGATGCAGAGCCTAATGGACAAATCTGGTGAGCTAGGTATGTTAGGCGTATCGATTCCTGAGCAATACGGTGGGTTCGGTAAGAACTTCAATACGTCCATGTTAGTGGCTGATGCTGTAGGTGGGGGATTCTCCTTTGCCGTGGCATTATCTGCCCATACAGGGATCGGAACCTTACCAATCTTGTATTATGGGAATGATGCGCAGAAGGATAAATATATCCCTAAGCTAGCAACGGGTGAGTGGAAAGCTGCTTATTGTTTGACAGAACCTAATTCAGGTTCCGATGCAAACTCTGGCCGTACCTCTGCAAAGTTAAATGCTGAAGGAACACATTACTTGATCAATGGACAAAAGATGTGGATCACCAATGGTGGTTTCGCAGATGTATTCATCGTTTTTGCCAAGATTGATGATGATAAAAACTTAACGGCATTTATCGTAGAAAAGGATTTCGGTGGTATCTCCATGAACCCTGAAGAGCATAAATTGGGTATCAAAGGATCTTCAACCCGTCAAATCTTCTTCAATGACTGCCCTGTTCCAGTTGAGAACATGCTTTCTGAAAGAGAGAACGGATTTAAGATTGCCGTAAATATCTTAAATATTGGTCGTATCAAGCTTGGAGCTGCAACTATCGGTTCTTCACGTGCCGTATTGACCACTGCGATCAATTATGCTAACGAGCGCGTGCAGTTCAACTTGCCAATCTCGAAATTCGGAGCTATCCGTTATAAATTGGCAGAAATGGCTACCCGTCTATTCGCGAATGAATCTGCGGCATACCGTGCCGGACAGAATATCGATGATGCTTACGAAGCATTGATCGCTTCGGGAATGGATGAAGCAAAAGCGAAACTGAAATCAGTAGAGCTATTTGCCATTGAATGTGCTATCATCAAAGTATGGTGTTCAGAGATGTTGGATTATGTGGTTGATGAAGGCGTTCAGATCTATGGGGGTATGGGTTATTCCTCTGAAGCTCCAATGGAAAGAGCTTACCGCGATTCCCGTATCAACAGAATCTTTGAAGGTACCAATGAGGTCAACAGACTATTGGTGGTGGATATGTTGTTGAAACGCGCGATGAAAGGCGAGTTAGACTTAATGGGACCTGCTCAAGCCGTAGCAGGAGAACTGATGTCTATCCCTGACTTTGGCCCAGAAGATGAAACAGCATTTGCAGCTGAAAAGAAAATCGTTGCCAACTTGAAGAAAGCTGGTTTAATGATTGCTGGCGCTGCGGTTCAAAAACTGATGATGTCCTTGTCCAAAGAACAAGAAATCTTGATGAATATCGCTGATATTATCGGCTATGTATATGTTGCTGAATCGGTGTTGTTGCGTGCAGAAAAATTGCAGCATACACAACCAGGAGAGCATGCAGACTATGCTGCTGATATGGCTAAAGTATATCTATATGGAGCGATTGACAGAGTCAATGCTGCCGGTAAAGAAGCATTAAATTCCTTTGCAGAAGGAGATGAGTTGAACATGATGTTGGTGGGTCTACGTCGCTTTACAAAAGCACAACCATTCAATGTCAAAGAAGCTCGCCAAAGAATTGCGAAGAAATTAATTGAAGAAAATAAATACTGTTTCTAAGTATTAAAGGTTGATTATGATTAAAAGCCCCAGCAATGGGGCTTTTTCTTTTTTGTAGCCCTTCATTTTAGCAATTCACATTGCTTTATCTTAACTTTAAGATTCATAGCGATAATTTGAAAAGTTACGATGCCATTATAATAGGATCCGGACCCAACGGACTCGCCGCTGCCATTACCCTTCAAAAACAAGGGCTAAGCACCTTGATTGTCGAGGGTGCCGATACGGTAGGTGGCGGAATGCGAACCAAGGAACTTACTCTTCCGGGTTTTAATCATGATGTCTGCTCGGCAATCCATCCCATGGCTCTGGGCTCGCCCTTTATGCGCTCCCTTCCCCTAGAGGATTTTGGACTGACTTTCAAAACAGCGGAATATCAAGTTTCCCAACCCTTAGATTCAGGTCGTGCCGTTGTGTTACATCAGGATATGCAATTGATGCAACAGGAGTTAGGGCAGGATTTCAGATCTTACGATGCTCTCCTCGAACCTTTTGTCAAAAATTGGGATTCTTTGTCCAAAGACCTACTTGGTCCACTAAGAATTCCGAAAAACCCATTTTTAATGGCCAAGTTCGGTTTATCCGGATTGCGCAGTGCAGATGCCATTGCCGATCGATTCCAGACTGTAGAAGCCAAAGCTTTATGGTCAGGGCTAGTGGCTCATGGCATTTTGCCTTTCAACAAATTGAGTACAGCAGCGATTGGAATGGTATTGGGAACCTTGGGACATAAAGTAGGCTGGCCGATTCCGGTAGGTGGATCGCAAGCCATTGCGGATGCCATGTTGGCTTATTACCAATCATTAGGCGGAGAATTGCAGCTTAATTTTTGGCTAGAAGATGTCAATGATCTTCCAAAACATAAGCTTCTGATCCTTGACCTCACACCTCAGCAGATCTTAAAGATCAATGGCCTTGACTTGAAGGAAGGGTATAGAAAACAATTGGAAGCTTATCGTTATGGCATGGGTGTATATAAAATGGATTGGGCATTGTCCGAACCTACACCCTTTACTGATAAGAGGAGCCAATTGGCAGCAACCGTACATATTGGAAATACCTTTGAAGAAATTGCGAAAAATGAATTAGATACTTTCAAGGGCAAGCTTGTGGAAAGGCCATTTGTCTTATTCGCTCAGCCAAGTAGATTCGATCCTAGCCGAGCACCTGAAGGAAAACATACGGGTTGGGCTTATTGCCATGTTCCTCATGGCTCCTTTGCGGATCGCAGTGAGGCCATCGAAAATCAGATTGAAAGGTTTGCTCCAGGCTTTAAGGATACCATTTTGGCGAGGTCATGCATGAATACCCAGCAGCTGGAACAATACAATCCAAATTATATCGGTGGTGATATCAATGCCGGACAGATGGATGTGATGCAGCTTTTCACCAGGCCAACCCGATCCTTGACCCCTTATCGCACATCCAATCCTAATGTTTATATCGGTTCTTCATCTACTCCTCCAGCCGGTGGAGTTCACGGGATGTGTGGATTCCATGCTGCGCGGATAGCACTGAAGGACCATTACCACATCAAAATAAAAATTTAATTATGGCAAAGATCGTATTGGCGGGAGGCACCGGGAATTTAGGGAGTTTATTGATCAGTCTATTTAGAGAACAGGATCATGAGATCATCGTATTGAGTCGGAAGCGAATGGTCAAACATCACCCTCAGGTAGACTTTGTGTATTGGGATGCAGAAAACCTCGATTCTTGGCAAAAAGAATTGGAAGGAGCAGATGTGCTCATCAATCTTTGCGGACTTTCCATCAATAGGAGATTTACCAAAAAAAACAAAGAATTACTCCGAAGTTCGAGGATAGTTCCAACCCGGTTACTGGGCGAAGCAATATCGAAATTGAATGATCCGGTCAAACTCTGGATCAATTTCTCTGGGGTATCCATTTTCGATGGAGCCATAGGTCTAAAGGATGAAACTTCCACTGATTATTCCAATGACTTTCTAGGAACCTTAGCACAAGAATGGGAAAGAACATTTTTGGCGGCCAATACCCCACATACCGAAAAACTGATCTTGAGGATGAGTCCAATCTTAAGCAAGAGATCAGGGATGTTTGCCGAGCTCTATCCTTTGGCAAAAATGGGCTTGGGAGGAAAGGTCGGCGATGGCAAGCAGCTAATTTCCTGGATTCATGAGGCTGATTTCGTAGGGCTGATCGATTGGATTATCAAATCTGAGCAACGAGCCGACATTTATCATGCATGCAGCCCTAACCCTGTGAGCAATGCCGAGTTTATGCAAAAATTGAGGCAATCCTGCGGTGTTTCATTTGGTTTGCCACTGCCTGCTTTCATGGCCAAAATGGGTGCCTTCGTGAAAGGAGTGGATTCCTCACTCTTATTGGAAACCGTACCGGTAACAACATTATTAACGTTAAAAAATGGCTTTCAGTTTAATTTTCCCTATATTCAGCCCGCATTTGATCAATTAATTAAATCATCAACTTAAACATTTTATGTCTGCCAAAACATTTGAACTTTCTGAGGATTGGGTAGTTGTTATCTTGGGATTCGGAATCATTGGGCTTGCCCTGCTTGGTTTCGTCGTGCCTGTACCATCTTTCGGCTGGTCAAACTCTGCTGAACTCAGCTCAAAAGTACTTTCCGCATCCAATTTAGGGGCTATGGGCCTTCAATTCATTTTAGTCTATATTACCGCTATATTAGGCGCCCTCTTGCTCAAGAAAAGCCTCAAGGCCTTGCTGATCGTATTTCCAATGATCTATGTATTGACCCTTTTTGCATTGGTATTGGCGGGAAATTCAGGTGTTAAGAGTTTTAATTTAGAGGCAGTGATATTCAGTTTAGCTATTGGCTTGATCATCAGCAACTTCTTTAAGTTGCCCGATTGGTTCAAGGCAGCCCTGAATACAGAAATGTATGTCAAGATCGGTTTGGTCCTTTTAGGTACCACGGTCATATTTGGCGATATCTTAAAGGCCGGTTCCCTAGGGCTAATCCAAGCTCTAGTCGTGGTGGTATCTGTGTGGTACTTTGCTTTCTGGATCTGTAAGAAATTTAAGATAGATAAAGAAATGTCCCTGATGCTTTCCAGTGCGGTTTCGATCTGTGGGGTTTCCGCCGCGATTGCAACCTCTGGAGCAATCGAAGGCGATAATAAAAAGCTATCCTATATCATCTCCTTGGTGTTGGTGACTGCCGTACCGATGATGATCTTTATGCCTTATCTAGCAGAATTGATGGGTTTATCCCAAGAAGTTACCGGAGCCTGGTTAGGTGGTAGTATCGATACGAGTGGAGCAGTTGCAGCTTCCGGAACATTGGTTGGTGAGGAAGCGTTAAAGATCAGTACCATC
This sequence comes from Sphingobacterium sp. BS-2, assembly GCF_046161205.1. Classification (NCBI taxonomy): domain Bacteria; kingdom Pseudomonadati; phylum Bacteroidota; class Sphingobacteriia; order Sphingobacteriales; family Sphingobacteriaceae; genus Sphingobacterium; species Sphingobacterium sp. BS-2. Next base: position 34,955 of record NZ_JBIXGO010000021.1, on the reverse strand, counting down.
GTTAAATTCTCGCAGAATGTACTGTTGGGTATTGCTGCTTTCTTCATCAGTATCTACTGGACATACTCTAAATCTGTAGATGATAAAACCAAAAGGGAAAAACCAACCTTGAAATTGATCTGGGAGAGGTTTCCGAAATTTGTGGTTGGATTTGTATTTGTTTCCCTGATGTTCTCCTTTGTGGTATCACCTGAAACCACAGCATCCATCAAGGACAGTTTAAAGAGTGTTCAAGGTCTTTGGTTTGCCATTGCCTTTACCTCTATCGGTCTGGAAACAAACTTTAAGGATCTGTTTAAACAAGACAATAAGAAACCATTATATGCATTCCTAATCGCACAAACATTCAATATCATTGTGACCTTGGTGTTAGCGATTGCCTTGTTTGGTTAATTCTTGCTATTCAAAATATATAAGCCTCGATCTGTATGATTTGAGGCTTTTTTATTTAGGCGGATGGATGAAAATATTTAAAATAAATTGTGCAAATTCAAGTCTGAAATCATCATATACATGAAGAGAAAATAGCATGGACGAAAAACAGTTGTTGCAATACTATAAAGAGACTGGCAGTTTGGATGCGCTGGGTAAGCTGTATGCACCATACATGTCCTTGTTATATGGTGTTTGCTATAAGTACCTTCAGGATGCCGAGCAAAGCCAAGATGCGGTCATGCAGATTTTCGATGAGCTAATAAATAAGTTGCGCGTGTATGAGGTGGATAATTTCAAGAGTTGGGTTTATGTATATGCGCGCAATTTCTGCTTAATGCAGCTAAGGAAAAACAAGCAGATCACGAAGGTTGATATTGAGGAAAACCTCTATGAATCGGAGAAGATGCTCAACGATGATGATGAGAAGAAATGGGGGGAGCAAGACTTTGAAAAATTGGAATCCTGCATCGCGGGCTTGAACCAAGAGCAGGAGCTCTGCATCCGGATGTTTTATCTGGAACAGAAATGTTATAAAGATATCGCTGACCAAACGGGATATGATATAGCCAAGGTAAAGAGCTATATACAGAACGGAAGGCGGAATCTTAAAATTTGTATGGAGAAAAAGTAATGGAAAATAATTATCAATTAACGCGGATTCACAATTACGTCATGGGGCTCATGAGTAAGGAAGAGATGTACGATATGGAACGTGAAGCCTTGAATGATCCATTTTTACAGGATGCCATCGATGGATATAAGCTCCAGCAAGGAGTGGATTCCCATCAACTGAGTATCTTGCAGCAACGATTGGCCAAGAAAATCGAAGCCAAAGCGGAGGATAAAAAACGGAGGTTCTACAACTGGCAACGATTGACAGTGGGAATGGCTGCTGCGGTATTGTTCTTGGTAGCGTCTTCACTGATCCTTTTCAAATATATCACCCATCAGAAAACGGAACGGAACAATGAAGTTATTTTGATGGAACATGAGATGCATGTGCAATCCATGATCATGGAAAATGCCGATGCGGTACCTATTGGAGGTTGGGCAAAATTCAATGAAGAGTTGAATTCCGAATTACGGGATATTAATGATAGGGGAAATGTACAGATTACTTTTAATGTAATCGATGGGAAACCTCAGGATATTCAAGTGACTTCCTCGACCAATAAAAATTTAGATGCGATTATCTCAACATTTATTGAACAAAAAGTGAGATGGACTGGTGAAAATGGGGGCGTAGCAATAGCGGTTGAGTAGTATGGTAATGGGCATAAGTAAAAGGTCAAGGAGTTTCTCCTTGACCTTTTTTATTTCTTATTCTTCCCAGCGGATTTTATCCTCGATTGGACCTCTAACAGGCTCTCTCGGTTCTGACTCATGGTGTCCCATGTAGAAAAACCCGATACAACGTTGGTTTTCTTTCAGGTTCAAGAATGGACCGATATGATTGATCAATCCAGGAGTCGCCCAATAGCCACCGATGCCGATAGAAGCTGCAGCCAACCACATATTCTCTACGGCACATGCTGTAGCTGCCAACTCTTCCCATTCTGGAAGGTCGCCTGAATAATCGACGATAATTGCTAAAGCAGCCTTGGATTGGGTCGCTTTCTTGGCCATATTCTGTTCAGTAGCCTCCGTATATTTTTCATCAGGCGTTACCGATTTATAGATTCTAGCGAGTTCATCACCTAAACGGATCAAACCTTCATTGCGGAAGATCACAAATCTCCATGGTTGAGTACGTTTATGGGTAGGAGCTGCATTTGCTGCTTCCAAAATGGTCAATAATTCCTCGCGAGTAACCTCTTGATCGGTGTAGTTCGCCTGGAATACCGCTCTTCTGTATTCTATGTTCTTTAATACTTCGTTCTGTAGCATATGGTCTAAATTTCTAGTTTTATTGTTTAATTATGAAAGCTCTTCCCAAAGGGCTGCAATATGTAAAATGGTCAAAACTGCCTTTTGCATATCTTGGATAGATACCCATTCCTGCTTACCATGGAAGGCATGTCCGCCAGCAAAGATATTCGGACAAGGTAATCCCATAAAGGATAACCTTGAGCCATCTGTACCCCCACGGATACTTCTTTTCTCTACTTTCATTCCTGCACGTTCGATCCCCATCATGGCTATTTCCACTACTTTGGTATCCTTATCCAATACCTCTTTCATGTTGCGATATTGCTCGATAACTTGGAATGTGTAGTTGGCACCAGGGTATTTGGCTAAAACCTCCTTAACGATGGCTTCTAATTCAGCCTCATGTTCAGCTAATTTTTTGGTATCATGGTCACGGATGATGAAGTTCAATGAAGCTTCCTCTACCGTACCTTCAATATTGGTTGGATGCACGAATCCCTCCTTGGCATGAGTGGTTTCAGGAGATAGACGTTCTTTTGGTAGGCTGTCCACAATGTCCGCAGCAACCTTGATCGCATTGATCATTTTCCCTTTAGCATAACCGGGGTGAATGGAAATTCCATCAATTTTGATTTTCACGCCATCCGCAGAAAAGGTTTCATCTTCCAAAGTACCTGCTCTTTCCCCATCCATGGTATAGGCATATTGAGCACCTAATTTCTGTAAATCTACATGGTCTACACCACGACCAATTTCTTCATCCGGAGTAAATAAGATCTTGATATCGCCGTGTTTAATTTCTGGGTTGCTCATCAAGATGCGGGCAGCATCCATGATTTCGGCAACGCCAGCTTTATCATCAGCCCCTAACAGGGTTTTTCCACTTGCCGTTACGATGTCATTTCCGATCTGATCTTTCAGGTCAGGGTGGTCGGCCATACGGATCACGATTTTTTCATCATCAGGAAGAACTAAGTCTTGACCTTGATAATTTTGATGAACCAATGGTTTAACGTTTGTTCCGGAAGAATCAGGAGAAGTGTCTACATGTGAACAGAAGCAGATTACCGGCACCTGTTTGTCAGTGTTGGAAGGGATTGTCGCATATACGTAGCCTAGATCGTCTAGGTGGGCATCTTCGATTCCCATAGCTTTCAATTCCTCAACCAATATCCTGCTTAAGTCTTTCTGTTTTTCTGTAGAAGGTACTGTACTTGATTGTGCGTCAGATTGGGTATCCACCTGAACATATTTGATAAAATTTTCAGCAACCTGAAAATCTTGAATCTGATTAATTTCCATTTAACAAAACTACAAATTTATTACCCTCTTAACTAAAAACACTGCCATTAAATCGTAATATATAGCAGTATTGTTGCCAGCCTATTTTATTGAAATTTTAAATTATCCTTTCAGGTTTTCTTGATCTTATTCGAGACATATTCGGAATTTTCGCAATATGTCTCGAATATGGGTAAAAGGAGTCCCGAAGAGAAGTTCCTGAAAATTTTCAAGGATATTGTTTTTTTCTAAAATAATTCTGCCCTAAAATAATTCTGCCCTTTTAGGGCAGTACGTCGCAAAAAATCCCTTTTATCCCTGTGTCAACCTGAGGCACGAAGGTTCTCGGAACTAAGCAAACCATGATTGGAATGGCGAACAGGTCATCCATCTTCGATGGATAATGACAAGCATATTTTGGGGCATTTTCGTACAGATTCTTCACTAATCGTTCAGAATTGGAAATGGGTTGGGGAGGGATTCAGAGCACCGCGAAGAATCTATTTTTTATTGATTTGACCCGATAAAGGTGATTTATTGAAAAATATTTCACCCCCGTTAGGGGTTATCCTTTAAGCGATTCAATTTTCTATAAAGATGTCACCCCCTCTGGGGGTTGCCTACCTAAACAAACATCAATCCTTCCGCAGGAAGTCCATTAGCCCCCGGCTCATTTCCTTGGCGGAAAAATGGATAGAATGCCGATGTCCTGTGCGATGGGATTGGCCTTGGAATGCTTTCAATAGATCATCCCATCAAAAGGGATGATCTATTGAAAGATATTCCCGACAACAAGGCATTCTTTTCATGTGCGGATGATTGTGCGAAAAGCCACCTTAAATGAGCCGAAGTGTTACGGATTCGAGTTGTTTTTGGTATCCGTGAGCTCCTTCGTCGGTTTTGGTTACTTTTGGGCTCCAAAAGTAACAATGAGATTGGTAATCCTTAAATGGGCCGAAGCGTTTACGGATTCGAGTTGTTTTTGGTTCCTTCGTCGGTTTGGTACTTTTGCGCTTCAAAAGTAACAATGAGTCTATTGTTGTTTTTTTCTTAACTTAATGACATTGCCTTCTGGGAGTTTCCAATTACCATTACCCAGAGAAGAAAAAAAATTAGGCAGAATCCTCATCCTACCTAATTAATCAATTTTTCTCGAAAAAAGGAGCTATGCAGTTCTCATATCTCCCATCTCATATCTCCCTTACTGCTTATCTACCCATCCAAACACCTTATCCAAGATTCCGGAATTTCTGGCGCCGCCGATATTTTTACGGATTTTAAGTTCTTGGTCGGCTACTTTTACGAATAGGCCATCGATAGCCTTTTGGGTAACATAAGCCGTTAGATCCGTTTCGATCTTATTGCCTAGGGGTAAGTTATTATAAGCGCTTGTCAATTGATTCCAATAAGTTGACACATTGTTTTTACCCATGGCAGTTTGAATAATAGGGCTAAACTTTGTCGTCAATTCAGAGGAAGTTGTTTTTTTGAAATAATTGGTGGCTGCATCTTGCTGACCGCTCAATAGAATGTTAAAAGCATCGTTGACTGTCATTTTAGACAGGGAATTGATGAATACCGTAGATGCTTCCTTAACGGCAGATTCTGCAGCATGATTCATGCTGGCAATAAATTGATCGCATAATTTGTTCATTCCCACGGCACGAAGGGCAGATTCTACTTTTCTAGCTTCTTCTGGCATCAAGATCTTTACTGCGGCATCCCCTAGGAAACCATTTTTGACAGATAATGTCTGGATACTTTGTTGCAAGCCATTGTTTAGAGCTTGTTTGACTCCGGTAGTAGCTTCAGCTTGGGTAATGGTTCCAGTAGATTGGCCGCTTCCAGATCCGCCTGTATTGGGATTTGTGGAACCTGTTCCTTGTGGTGGAAGGGTAATTCCTGCTTGGTTCAAGGTTTCACAGCCACTGATAAAAAGGCTGGCACTAAATAGGCCAAGTAGGGTTATGCTTTTGAAATGTTTCATAATTCAAAAATAGCTAATTCATAAGTAGAATGTTATAACAATTATAAGATGAATATGTTGTAGTAACCCGAAAAATTGTGTAAATGTATCAGATAGTTCCTGGTTTTACATCTTTTAAAATGGGAGTAATTGAAAACAAAAAAGGCTCCTCAGTGAGTAGTCATGGTCGGAAGAAATTCCGACCATTTTTTATGTTTTAAAAACTTTACCTGGGTCGCCTCCTGCAAATATGATTAGAATAGCAGTTATCATATCCCGGAGCTCCATGGCTATTCGTCTTTTAGCGGTTTTGTAGCCCAGATTATTGGCTTTTTTGTAGATCAACAAAAGCATCGCTGCAATCATTGTCATATAGACCATCACTTCAATCCCGTTCTTGTTCATTGAAACCAGGTGACTTAGGTTGAGTTCCTGTTTCAGGAACCTGAAAAACACTTCAATGTCCCACCGCTTTCTGTAATAATCAGAAATTTCCTTGGCAGAGAGTTTAAATTCGTTGGTCAGGAACCAGAATTCTTTGTTCGTTTTTTGGTTCCTGATGACCACCAAACGGAATAAGGTTTCTACTTTCTCTTGCCGGTAATGCAGTTTGCCCCGTTTGTTCTGGACGGGGCTTCCAGTGTAAAGCTTTACCTTGCTGTCTTTCAGCACTTCCCAATCATCCCATTTGGGAGATTCTTTCTCGTCAAGAAATGATTCAATCTCTTCAAATTTTCTGTTATCTTTCGAACGAATGATGAATTTCACGGACCCTTCCTCAAATTCTTTCTTCGACCGTGTTGATTGCAGGCCCCTGTCCATGACATAAATATTGTCGTGATGCTCTTCTTTTCTTACTTGTTTTAAAACAGCTTCCGGGAGTGCGGACTCTTCGGAAGAGTATTTCTGGCCTGTAAATACCTCTACTCCCGAAGGTAAGATGCCATCAAATGAAAAACTGAATTTCACTAATTTCTTACCGCTTTTCTGGTCAATCCCCTCTTTTAACTTAGAGCAGGCATCGGCAACAATAGTGCTGTCAACTCGTATCAGGTTGTACTTGGCTATCTCCGTTTTATTATAAGATTTCGCAAGCCGCAAATACATCTGCTCATAGATTTCTTTGAAATAACTGGGGTCGATCTTGGAAAGTCTCTCGGAGATAGAACTCCTGCGAACTTTTTCTTCTTCCCCCAATCCAAACAGGGCCTTAAAGCCGCTGCTGTTAAAAGTGTCCTCAAGTGTCCTCTGGCTCAATCTATCGTTGTCAAAGACGCAGAATAAAAGCAGATAGAACATTTTCCTCCCATGGAGCACTTTACTATAGTGGTCAACATTGGTGGTCGCTGAAAGATGGCTTAAAAGCGCCTCGGGAATGAAATCCAGAACCTGACTAAGGGAAACTTTGTGGTCATTGAATACTGATATAAATGTTTGATTATCAGTATAAACATACAAAATTTAAACGACAAAAACAAGTTAATTGTTTGATTATCAGATAATTATAAAATTATTTTTTGCACATATAAAAAACAAAAAAGTCGGAAGAAAATCTTCCGACCATGACTACTCAGTGAGGAGCCTTTTTCTTGCTTGTTATTTTTTATTTCCAGCTCAATTCTGCCATTACTGGGAAGTGATCTGAAGGGAATTTACCCATATAAGTATCGGTCAAGATCCCATATTTACGCACTGTAAATGGTTTTGTAATAAAGATATGGTCGATTCTTGCTTTTTCTTTAATGTTCTTGCCCCATGCATTGAAAGATGAATTTGGCTCATATTTAATTTTCGCCAGGTCGTACACATCTTGTACAACACCGCTTTTTGCAAGGGTGAAATAAGCTTCATTGGTTTCATCGATATTGAAATCACCAGTTAAGATCAATGGAAGGTCTTTTGCAAATTCCTTCGCTTTGGCAAGGATCAATTTAGCGCTTTCTCTACGTGCTTCTACGCCAACATGGTCAAAATGCGTATTCATAAAGATAAATTTCTTGCCATTAGATTTGTCCTTGAAAATACCCCAAGTACAGATTCTAGGAAGTGCGGCATCCCAACCCTTATTAGGTTTTTCCGTGTCGGTAGGGGATAACCAGAATGTTCCGCTTTTGCCGACCTCAAAACGTTTGCTGTCATAGAAAATTGAGGAATGTTCACCTTTATCCGCTCCATCATCACGACCAACGCCGATGTATTTGAAGTCAGGCAATTTAGCTGACATATCATTCAACTGTTCTTTAAACGCTTCTTGAACACCGAAGATTTCAAAATCATGGAATTTGATCAGGTCGGTCAGGTGCGTATAGCGATCTTTCCATAGGTTGCCCACATCACTGTCGGTTTTCATCCTGATATTGAAAGAAGCAACATTCATTTTTTGTGCATAGGAAAATCCCATACATAACACTAGGCTTAGGCTGATTAATAGTTTTTTCATCTTATTTGTTCAATAATGTTTTTAATAGTTCAGGTTCATCTGTCGTGATAAAATCAATTTTTTGATCAATAAAGAATTTCATGTCCTCTTCTTTATTCACGGTCCAAGCATTGGTTTTCAATTTCAGTGCCTTGAATTCCTTGATCAAGTTCGGGTTCTTTTGGAAAATGCTAAAGTGGTAATCTACCCCAGTTAATTTAGCTGCTTTTACCTCTGCTGGAGATTTGTCGCCATTTAAGTAGTGAACCTTGATCTTTTTGTCAAGTTCTCTGAATTTCAGGCATGCATCCCAATCAAAGGCAATGAATTCCACCATTTTTTCAGCTTTAAGTTTTTTGACCAGGGCCAATGAAAGTTCCACGTTTTTCATGGTTCTTTCTTTACCAAGCTTACTTGTTTTCAATTCATAGATCAATTTAGTTCCCTTTTGTTTCAAACCTGCTTTTAAGTATTCTTCAACAGTTGGGAGGGACTCGCCATTATCGTGTTTTTTCGCCAATAACTCTTGATAAGTAAGGTCTTCGATTTCTAGGCCATGGAAATCATGGTCATGATTTACCACCAAAACATCATCTTTAGTAAGGTGCACATCAAATTCACTTCCCCATGCTCCTTGAGAGATTGCAGCATCTAGGGATGCAATTGAATTTTGAGGAACTTTGCTGTTTTTCCATGCTCCGCGGTGAGCGATAATGGAAGTCTGTGCAAATAATCCTACATGGATAATCATGGTCATAGCTACTAAAAATACCTGTTTTTTCATTTTATTTTATTCTAATTATTTTAAATATATAATGTTGGCAACAGAACGCTGGCCTTCATGGTCAAATTTCTTGTTGTCCGATGGGTAATTGACAATGGAATTGCTGCCTTCTCCCTTGATGTACAGGGTGCTGCTGCCTCCGCCATCTAGGTTCATCGCATCCTTTGCTCCAATCCACTTCAATACTTGGCTCAATTCCTTTAGGTTCATTCCATTGGCCATATTGCTTCTACCGTCAACAACCATTAAGATCAATTTATGTTTTGAACTGATGGCAATGGCCGTGCGAGGATGGCGGTTGTCATTGAATGCATTCTTTGCGAGTTCTGCATATTGCCCTTCAACTAATAGGAGAGGTCCGGCAACCATAATGGATGGAGCTTTGGACTCTTCTACGTTTTGTTTTGTGTTTTCTTGGATCCTCAGTTTCTTCTTAGATATGCTAAAAACAGCATTTGCCCGAGCATTGGGTTTAACTTTGGACTGACTCAGTATTTGGTTGTTCAGTTTGAGATAGTCGACCGAACCGCCGTTTTTCATGTCAAAGAAAGAGGCATTGATGGCGACTAATGCTTGGTTTTGTTCCGCAAAGCTAGAGGTTGGGATTAATTTGGAAGGTTCTGCGGCAATATGTATGTTTTTGTGATATTTACGCAGGTCGATTTCTACCCAATTGATTTCTTGGACCGCATTGAATAGGTTTTCAAAATGGCCTTGATACCAAATGATGCCTTTTTTGATTTCTTTCTTATTCCAGTTTGCATGGGTAATTTGAACGGAGTCTTGTTCTTGGCTGAAGACTAGGTTAGGAAATAAGAATAGGCAGAATACAGTAATATGAATTAGCTGTCTGAATTTCATTCGGAGCATGTTTTTATGAAACATGTCCCGAATTTACCCAATTAATATTAAGATATTATTAATTTATCGATTTCCGTTCCATTCGCTATAAAATTGTTGCAGAAATGATTCCATGAATTGGTGCCTGCCCAGCGCAATTTTCTTGGCAGTTTCGGTATTCATTTTATCCTTCAACAACAGTAACTTTTCATAGAAATGGTTGATGGTAGGAGCGGTAGTGTTTTTATAGGTTTCCTTGCTTTGGTTTTCCAAAGGGGGGATTTCAGGATTATAGATTTCCCTGTTTTTATAACCGCCATAGTTAAAAGCACGAGCGATGCCTATGGCACCGATCGCATCGAGGCGGTCTGCGTCCTGAACGATTTCCAGTTCCTTGGAGTGAAAACTGACTTCGCCTAAAGATGCTTTATAGGACATGTTCAAAATAATATTTTGTACATGTTCGATGGCTGTATCTTCGACTTCAATGGATTTCAAGAATTCGCCAGCTACCCTAGGACCGATGCTTTCATCCCCATTGTGGAATTTACTGTCTGCAATATCATGCAACAGGGCTGTCAATTCGCATACAAAGGCATCTGCTTCCTCTTCTTTCAGGATCAGTTTGGTATTGTTCCAGACGCGGAGGATATGCCACCAATCGTGGCCAGACTCCGCATCTTTCAGTTTATCTTCGACAAAAGCAGCCGTCTTTAGGATGAGCTGTTCTTGCCTATCTGTCTTTAGAACCATCGTACAATTCGTATTGCAATAACCTACAGTCTAGTTTACCATTGAAAAACTCGAATCTTCTGGAAGCTTTCAAGCCAATTTTCTTGGCCAGGTCTGGATTTCCAGTGAAGATATAGCCACGGTATCCTTTGCAACTCTGTTTCATGAAGTCGCCAATTCGGGAATAGGTGATCTCCAGTTTGCTATGTACACCTAGGCGCTCGCCATATTCAGGGTTGAACATAATGACACCATCGCCTTCAGGAATAGTAGTTTCCGCAAAATCACAGGTTTCAAATTCGATCAAATGTTCCACACCAGCGGTACGGGCATTGAGTCTGGCAATTTCAACTGCATCGGCAGAGATATCAGATGCAATAATATGTGGAAGGTTGGACTTGTCGGTGATATCCTTTAATATACGGCGTTCCTCGAAGAAGACCTCCTCATTGTATCCGATGAAGTGCATAAAGGAATAGTTCATGCGTTGCAAACCAGGTTTACGGTTTTGGCACATTAGGGCAGCTTCGATAGCTAAGGTACCTGAACCACACATCGGGTTTACGAATGGGGTTTTGCCATCCCATTGGGTTGCCATAATGGTTGCAGTCGCCAAAGCCTCCAACATTGGAGCTTTTCCAGGATGTTTTCTATAGCCGTGCTTAGCCAAGGTTTCGCCAGAAGTATCCAAGAAGATTTCAGCGCGGTCTTCCATCCAATGCAGGTGGATGACAGCACGATTTAGGTCTGGACCTGAATTCGGACGCATCCCTTTTTTATCTTTGATACGGTCTACGATGGCATCCTTGACCTTCACGTTTGCAAAGAGCGGAGTGGTAATGGTCTCGTTGTGGACATGGGATGTTACCGAAAAGTATCCATCGATCGGAATCAAATCTTCCCATGGAATAGTCACTAATTGTTTATAAAGTTCGTCTGCATTATGGGCTCTAAATGATTTTAATTCATAGAGAACCTGACTCGCGATACGTAAGTTTAAGTTTAACTTGATACATTCATTTACAGAGGCTTGTAGCTCTACGCCGGTGTTGAATGCACGTTTGATATCAAATCCCAATTCACGGATTTCCTGTTCCAAATAAGGGGACAACCTACGGTTGCAAGTAACGATTACCTTATTCTGTTTGTTGAAAACTTCTGCCATATTTGTGCAAAGTTACTTATTCTCTTAGCAAAAAATGTTTAATTTTACGGTTTAATAAATAAGTTATGGAAATAAGAGGAAAAGTACATGAGATAGGGGCGACGCAACAAGTAACAGAGTCTTTCAAGAAGAGAGATTTGATCGTTGCCTATGCTGAAAACCCACAGTTTGTAGAGTACATTCGTTTTGAGTCGACACAAGACCGCGTCAACATATTTGATAATCTAGCTGTTGGTGATGAAGTTGAAGTATCTTTCAATCTACGTGGTCGTCCTTGGACGAATAAGGATGGAGTGACAACTTATTTTAACTCCCTAGTAGCATGGAGAGTCACTAAAGTAGCGAATACCGCTCAAGCAGCTCCAGCACCAGGTTACGCAGACATGCCACCGGTAGATATATCTGCAAATTCATCAGATGATGATGATTTGCCATTCTAAGGTTTACAGATAAAACAAAGAAGGGGTTTCAATAAAGAAACCCCTTCTTTGTTTTAGATATGAGATGTGAGATATGAGACTTGAGATATCAACCGGCTATATCATTTGTTGAAACTATCTCTTTTTTTTTCCTACACATAGTACGTGAAATTTCTCATATCTCATATCTCATATCTCATATCTCATATTTCACATCTCATATCTCAAATCTTCCTCATATCTTCCTCCCATTCTCATCATACAGCCCTATCAACAGGCTATTTCCGTTTTCGTCGATTTTTAAACCGCCATATTTGGCTTTTTCGTAGCGTTGGCCAGTTCCTTCTTCGAAGAAATAGGATTCTGCGCCTATATTGAGTAGCCAAGATTCAGGTCGGGTGTATTCTATCAGGAATTCTCCTGGGTTCAGGGGTTCTCTGTTGGGTTGACAGCGGATGCTTTTACCGACTTGGTTATTGTCAACTTTTAAGACAACAAATCCGCGCTTAGGGATGCTGTCTATGACAAAGTTATCCTGTATCTCATAAGCCAGTCGCATGTAATCGCCCTGCATCAGGGACCTTGGGTCAACGGGTGCCAATTCTAAAAGGACGAGTTTTCCATTTTTCAGGATATCTTCTTTTTGTCGGATGCTGTAATTGAAATAAATCAATAAAGCGATCAGATTGATGACTATGATAATAATGCTAAGCTTTTTCATGTGAAATTGATTTTTTGAAGATCATAAGGTACAACAGCAGGAAAAATACGCCAGAGACAAACATGGCAATGGATTTTTTCAATAAACTGATGTCAAGATCGTAGTAAAACATTCCGATGAAATAAATAAAAGCAATAATGCCTAGGGCAAATCCGGTTTTGTAATTGACCTTGAAGCTTACCAACAACAGCAATAAGGATCCGGAAATTGCAGGACTCATAGCCGTAAACCCTAAACAGATCAGGACAACTAAGGAAATAAAGATTTTCTTGCCGAGTTCTTCGCAAAGGAATCGATTGAGTAAGCAGTTGATGAGCCAAAGCGTCATGGCAATCAAAACGCCTGAGGTTGCCCAATCAATAATCCAAGCGTTTGGCATATAGTTCGGACGACTGCAATAATAAAGACAGATCAAATAAGAAAAAACCAAGCCTGTGCGGATTGCCAAATAACGCTTTCCTTGAATTGCCTTACGTTTCATCAATTTACCTTCGTTGAAAGTGAAATAAATGAAAAGGATAGCAACTAGGACCAAAAGGGCATTGTTTAGTTCAGGGACCTCTTTGTAGCTAAAGTAGGCCAAAAAAGTACCTGTAGAAATGAGGATAGCACAAAACGTCAGAATATAGCTCCTGCTGATGATAATCGTGAGGATTGCAAGTGCTTGGTAGACGAATAATGGCACATCTGTGTAGCCGTCGAATTTACTGTAGCCCATTCCAAACAGAATAAAGCTGAGTAGATAGATGCAGACAGATAAAGTGTCGAATAGGACACGGTCATATTTTTTGTTGATCCAGATGGCGGAAATAAAGAATATTCCAGATAGGATAAACAGCGGGATGTGATTGGAAGAGAAGTTGGCCAATTCCAAAAACAGTAAAAATGCACCTGTAGCTAGGATGCCTCCAATAACGGACAGGACCTTGATGGTCATGGACTGGCTATGCCTATCCTTTAGCAAGTCCCTGTTTATTGCGGCTTGGTCTATGTTTAGTTCTCTTCCAATCGTGCCTTGAACTTTTAGAAGTGCTTCTTGGGTTTGATTATTTTCCATGATTCCTCCTTTGCATTTTTATAAGGTTCCAGATAACAAGGCTGACGGTGACAATGAGATATACTGAAATCAATAGATACATCTGCATGCCATCGTAAATCTTCAACAGTACGGATGCGAAAATGATAATGCAGCTGAAGGGTATTAATCCCATATAGAAGGGATTGTTCTTTTTATTCCCATACCAAAGGCCTAAGCCATAAAATAGGAGAGTTGCTCCAAGAATTACTGGCATGTCATAGTATCGGTTCTCCATAATCCAATAGATGTTGCTATAGATGGACCAGACTGCGGCTGTTAATCCTAGGATATTGTTGAAATAGGCAGGGACTTCTCCTTTTTTCTGTTCGTTGATCCAGATACAGACTAAAAGAAAGGCTGCGTTTAAGACAAACAGGCCTGATGACAGGTAAATAAAATCCCAATACCTAGCCACCTGTTCGTAGTAGAGGTATATGCTGAGGTTAACGAGGCCTAGATACATAAGCCAGAGTGGCGGGAATTTGGATACCCATACCCAAAGGCTAATGAAAATGGTCCATGCAAGGAAAAAGTCATAGGCATTGGCACCCGTTTGGTAAACCTGCCCGAAGACGGCAAACATCACTCCGACTAGGAGGGAAGCAGCGGTTAAGATGATATCCTTGAATAGTTTGTTGGTTTTGAGGGTCAGGCTCAGGCTGGTCGTGATAATGACTAAGCCTTGTACAATCCCCAGTTTGATGAATTTATCGAGGTCTTCCCAATTGTAGGCGAAGAAAAAGACAATTCCGGCGGCCATGAAGCCGACTCCCAATGCCAATAGGACGATCTGTGTAAACCGTGCCCATGCGTCTTGTTTGGGGTATATATATTCTTCCAGAGACTGTTGGAGTTCGTTTTCCTTGATGTCGGAATGAACGGAGAGCAGCTCTAGGTCTTTTCTTTCTAGATCTTTCATGCGAAATCTATTAAGTTTCTAACGTGAAAATAACAATTAGCGTAAAAATCCCTGCAGGCCAATTGCTCGACACTGCAGGGTAACCGCTAAGTTATATGTTTTCCTCTTTAAATAATTTAGCGTCACGGGTGTTTTTCTGTACAGCTATGGCTGCAAAAACACTCAGGATAAACGATATTCCGTAAAATCCTTTTTCACTTAAGAATAGATCGGCATTCCAGAGGCCAATGATCAATAATATAATCGAGGCCAAGGTGGCAAACCAACTGATGCCATAATAGAGTTCGGTAACAGCAAGACCTTCTGCCCGGTCCCGCACACTTTTTTGAACGGAGATAACGGCGAATAGTCCGAAAAGAAGGATGACAAAGTAATATCCCTTTTCATTGAGCTCCATGGTCGCATTCCATAGACCTATGCAATAACCCACGATACCGGTCAGCATGGCGATCCATGAGGCGCCAACAAAGGCTGCTGTAGGTTTGAATGATTTTCTGTTCTCATCCGTTTGTTTTAATGGAGTTGACATCTCCTCAGTTTTGTTATTTAGCGGTTCCATATTTTTTTGTTTTTATGATTAATACTGACCCAAAGGTCGGCTAGAAATTTTGCCTATGAAACCAAATAAATATTGTAAACTGATGATATAAAATGTAGATTTATGTTGATTTTTAATAAATAAATGGCGTATGGATTCCTTGAATGAATTGATTAAAGTTTTGAATAATCAAGATATTATTGATTTTAAAGGCTATTTACAGAAGAAGAATAAAAGGGATGATGTCAAGAATATCAAGTTATTCAATTTGATAGAAACTGACGATATAAAATCAATAGATAATCTTTATAAAGGTGCAAAAAATAGGGATGCGTATCATGCATTAAGGAAAAGATTGCATGATAGCCTATTGTTGTTTCTCTCTCAAAAGACCTTTGAAAACAGTACGGATGAATCTTATGATATCTTGAGGAATTTTGTGGTGGCCAGATATCTTTTGGAAAATAATTTGGTCAAGATCGGTTTTAGGTCATTGGAAAAGGCTGAAAAACTGGCTCAAGCTCAAGAGCAATTTAGCCTGTTGAATGAAATCCTGTTGTTGAAGCTACAGTATTCGCACTTGGATGTTACGGTTAATCTGGATGAGTTGACCGAAAAGTTCAGAATCAATCAGAACCATATGCAAAGAGAGGCGAAATTGCGGCTAGCTTATGCTGCTCTGCGGAAAGAATTGAATGAGATTCATTTGAAAGCTAAAGTCATTAATCTGACTGAATTGATCGAGAAGACGATTAAGCATTTTCAGATCAATATGTTGGACTTGATGAATTATAAATCGCTTTATCAGATTCTGTTTATTGCCAATGAATATGCGGCTATCCAGCAGAATTATGGATTGATGGGTAAGTATTTGCAGAAGAGCCATAAGTTTATCGAAAGCCAAAAGATTAATCAGCCAACGCAGGTTTTTTATCATTTACACATTCTCTATTATCTGGCGAACTTTAGTTTAAGGAATAGGTCTTTTGCCGAAAGTTTGAAATACCTGAGGGAATTTGATGAATTGGTAAATCAGAATAAACAATATAGAGCGGTATTAAGCAACAGAAAACAATTGCTGTATGCTTTGAATTATTTTTTTTCTGGAAGGGCAGAGGAAGCAATTTTGTCGATCGATGATGCATTGGATAATTTAGGGAAGCAAAGTTCACAGATCGATATCGATGACCTGGTTTTAAGTAAGGCGATGTTCTTAGGTCAATTGAATGATCCTAAGACAATGCGGACCCTGTCAAAATTGACACATACTGACGCTTGGTATGAAAAGAAATTAGGGATGTTGTGGAGCATCCGTAAAAATCTGATGGAAATATTGCTGCATGCGCAGTTTGAGAATATTGAGTTGGCTATGTCACGGGTAAAGAGTTTTAAACGGCGGTATAAGCAATATCTACTAAAAGTGAATGAGATGAGGGTGCTGGATTTTCTAGGTCTGGTTGAAAAATATTTGATGAAACCGGATGTCATCTTTCAACAAAGTTTCCAGGAAACTGTTTATTCAATGTTGGAAATTGACGAGAATAGGGATATTTTCAATCTGAGTTTCATTTCTTGGTTAATATCTCGCTGGGAAAAACGAAAACCCTACGACATTACGTTAAGATTAATAGGAAAGCTTGCGGAGAATTCACCGACAAAAATGACGTAATGGCAGGTGATTTACCGCCAATTACCTAATACTATGGCATATCGCTATCATTGGAATAAGAATTGGTGTATTTTTACAAATAATATTTAAATTTAAAGAATGGGTTGGGCAACGAAAAAAAGTAGACCTTGGGAGATTAGACAGCTGGTATGGACATTTTTATCCATCCTGATGTTTCTTCCTTTGCCTATACATGTGCATCCGTTGGTGATGATGTCGCAGGCAAAGAAAGCTAAGGTACGTTCTTGGATGTTTACCGCTTGGATGCTATTGGCAGTCGAGATTGGTCTTCTTGTTTCCTTCGTTATCTTTTTTGGGACGCTAAGCCAAGCAATGCTATTGACTTTGGGAGGTTCGGTATTGTCTTATGTAGTCGGGAATGGTCTTTTACTGAATCAGGCAAAGCCGTACCTGCAAAGGCTGGAGCTATCTGAGGTCCGTGATCTGTATTGGATTTCCAGTGTAGGTTCGCAAAAACGCCTTGAGATATCCGCACCGACTATTGATACGCCTCAGTTTTTTGTTGAGCGACTATTGCACTGGCGAAAAGAAATAGACAATAATAATATCCATAAGGATATCGATAAGATATTGAGATTGTTCCAATTGTTGGAAAAGAAAGATAAACGGGAAGCTGAGAAGTTCTTAGTTAGGCACTCAACCATTGTAAATGTGCTGATGCAATACGATGAGTTGGAAAATGCTAAGTTGAATAACGCTGTGACCTTTGAGTCCAAGAAGAAATTAGAAGACGTGATACGCCAAGCTGCGGTTGCGGTAGAACAAGAAGTAACAAATCAATTTAAAATGGGAATGTTAGATGTGTCGGCTGAAACCGATGTCTATATACAGACCTTGAAAAGTAGAAACCTTTTAAAAGAATAATATGGCAAATTTAGATTTGACACATCTGGACGATGATCAAAACCAGAATAAGCCCTCAGAGGTGAAAGTGAATTTCTCAGAAGAGGAAAAACAATTAATCAAGCAATATAAAGACAAAATTAATTTGACCTCTACGACGGACATCATTCAGTTTGGAGTAGGGACGCAAAGTAATGTGAGCAACTTTTCGAATGAGATCTTGAAACAAGTTCGTACAAAAGATTTAGGAGGTGCTGAGGATATTTTGGTCAATCTACGTTCTGAAATCCGTGAATTTGATGAAAAGGTGAATAAGAAACCTTTATTGCCATTCTTTGATAACCTCAAAAAGAAAATTGGAAGAATGCGTACAGAGTATGCTTCAGTTGAAAAGAATATTCACTCCATTGAGTTGAAACTGGAAGGACATTATAAAAACCTAGCGAAGGATGTCAATATCTTTGATAAGTTGTTTGTTCAGAACCAACAATATTTCAAGGACCTTTCTCTTCATATCCAAGCAGGAGAGGAGAAACTTCATGAAGTGCTGACCAATACTTTACCTGCCTTGAAAGCAGAAGCAGAAGCAACCGGTGACCAGCATAAAGTCCAAGAGTATAAGGATATGGAACAGCATGTCGTGCGCTTCGAACGTAAGGTCCATGATCTGAAACTTACTCGTATGGTAGTCCTGCAAACTGCTCCGCAGATCAGGATGATTCAAAGCAATAGTAGCTCCTTGATGGAAAAAATTCAATCCAGTATTGTAAATACGCTTCCTTTATGGAAGAACCAGATGGTGCTAACACTAGGTATAGCTCATGCGCAAAGTGCCTTGGAAGCACAAAGAGCAGTGACGGATGCAACCAATGAATTGCTGAAGAGAAACTCAGAAATGTTGAAAGAAGCAACCATCAATGTTGCCAAGGAGACAGAGCGTGGAATCATTGATATGGACACTATCAAGAAAGCAAATACCGATATCATCACCACTATCGAAGAAGTCTTGCGAATTCAACGTGAAGGTCGCGAGAAGCGTAAGGTAGCAGAAGGAGAGTTATTGGTGGCCGAAACAGAACTTAAGAATCATATCTTAAAGTCTTCCGATGATAATAGGTTGATAAATTAAGATTTAAAACATAAAAGAAAAAGCCAAGGGATACCTTGGCTTTTTCTTTTATCTATAATTCCCAACGTTTCTTGGGAACACAGGTAATGTCTGCTGTTTTTCTCAATACGATAGGTCTGCTATCAAATTTGTTTTCCAATACCAAGCTATCTTTGCTTTTAGATTTTATCAAGAACCTTGGTACATAAGGCCCCTGTCTGTAGCAGCCAGAAATCTTTTGTTTTCCATTTTCTTTAGTGTAAACACCTTCGACGATCATGCTATCAGCACGTACCGAATATACCGCCTTGGCGTATTCGGTCCATTTTCCTTCCTTATAGCAGCTATCTGGGATGCTCTTCACATCGTTCTTAACATGCATAATGGCATAAACCGAATCACAAGTGAACTTAAACTCATGGAGCGTATAGTTCAACATCTGTTCTTGTCCAGGTATGCTATCCTGTACCCAGACCCCTTGCAGATAAGCTTCGCCTTCGCCTTGCATATCAGAATGCCTTTGGCAACTTGAGAATATAAAAAGCATACCCATCACAATCGATAAGTATGCTTTTAATTGAGAATATGTTTTATTCTGTTTATTCACTATGTTATTTTAAGCTACCTACCATCTCCTCAGGTTTCACCCACTCGTCAAATTCTTCAGCAGTTACATAACCTAATTTGATAGCTGTCTCTTTCAAGGTAGAATTGTTTTTATGTGCTGTTTGAGCAATTTCAGCAGCTTTATAGTAACCGATCTTGGTATTCAAAGCCGTAACCAACATCAAGGAGTTGTCTACTAATTGTTTGATACGGTCGTAGTTTGGCTCAATTCCAATTGCACAGTGCTCTTCAAAAGATACACATGCATCACCGATCAATCTAGCCGATTGAAGGAAGTTTGCTGCCATCACTGGTTTGAACACGTTCAACTCGTAATGACCTTGTGTACCTCCAATAGTAATTGCTACATCATTACCCATTACTTGAGCCGCTACCATAGTCAATGCTTCACATTGCGTAGGGTTTACTTTTCCTGGCATGATAGAAGAACCTGGTTCGTTTTCTGGGATCAAGATCTCACCGATTCCTGAACGAGGACCAGAAGCCAGCATACGGATATCATTTGCAATCTTATTCAAGGAAACTGCTAATTGTTTCAATGCACCGTGAGTTTCTACGATAGCATCGTGCGCAGCTAATGCTTCAAATTTATTCTCAGCAGTCACAAATGGCAAGCCTGTGAATTGAGCGATATATTTAGCTACCAATACATCATAGCCTTTAGGAGTATTTAATCCAGTACCTACAGCAGTACCACCTAATGCTAATTCAGAAAGGTGCGCTAAAGTGTTTTTTACAGCTTTGATGCCGTAGTTCAATTGAGCCACATATCCAGAAAGTTCTTGACCTAAAGTAAGTGGAGTCGCATCCATTAAGTGGGTACGGCCGATTTTCACTACATTCATGAACTCCTCAGATTTTTTCTTCAAGGTATCACGTAATTTCTCAACGCCAGGGATAGTTACTTCTACCACCGCTTTGTAAGCTGCAATGTGCATACCTGTTGGGAATGTATCGTTTGAAGATTGTGATTTATTTACATCGTCATTAGCTTTCAACACCGGTTCACCTTCGCCTATTTTACCACCAGCTAATACCTGAGCACGGTTAGCAACAACCTCATTGACATTCATGTTGGATTGGGTTCCCGAACCTGTTTGCCAGATTACCAAAGGGAATTGATCGTCAAGCTTTCCAGCAAGGATCTCATCACATACTGCAGCGATTGCATCACGCTTTTCTTGCGCTAATACACCTAATTCGCAGTTTGCATAAGCAGCTGCTTTTTTCAAGTAAGCAAATCCTTCGATGATTTCGTGTGGCATAGAAGCTGCCGGCCCGATTTTAAAGTTGTTTCTAGAACGTTCAGTTTGTGCACCCCAGTATTTGTCCGCTGGAACCTGAACTTCACCCATGGTGTCTTTTTCTATTCTGAATGACATAATTACAATGTTTTGATAGGCAAATCTAAGGAAAAATAGAGAATTAAGCTAAAATAAGCCAGCCTAATACCCTATATTTTAGGATAATCTCTTTTGTATATGTTCCTCGATATGATGATATACCTGTTTCGGTTTTAAGGTACGCCAAGGAAAGTTGTTGAGGTATTCGCCGAAATTGATATAGTAGTCTATATGGTTGTCCACGAACTCCTTGATCACATGCTCGCGGAAGTCAATTCCAGCGATCCAGCCATCCTCGATGTCATTGAACCATTCCTCATAATAGGAGTCATCCGAAGCATGGAAATTCAGGATATTTTCACCGATCAGGATAAACTTGTTGATGCCCTCTTCGATCAATAGGTCGATCAGCTCCCTCTTAAGGACCATGATATCATTGTAAATAGCATCGTTCCATTCACCGATAAACTCAATGATACAGTATCTTCTGTCGTAATCGGCGTATAAGATCTTCAGGTAAAGGGTCTGGGAACCAAAGTAATCCCATTGCGGATGAAGGAGGTAATTGTAGATTTTTTTATCGTATTCAAACTCACTATAAACAGTCCCAAAGAATGGACTACGTTCATCCTCTGAGGCTATATAATAGTCTCGCCAGTTGTAATATGGTTCCAATTCATGCATCTAACTGTAAAATTATTGAAAATTGCGGAGATATTATGCTTCAAGGTGCTTTTTGGACTGTTAATTGTTATAAAATATTTATTATAAATTTCTTTTAAACAATTGGTTATTCATTAATTTTGCGGACCAGACCGTAAATGCAAAAAGGTAGAAAACGAAATATTTTTGTTGCAGCAACTTATGCCGCCACCCTATTATTGGGATTGATCCTAGGCCAGAATTATTCTGATCAACAAGGATTCAATACCGGCGGGTCCCTAGTGCCTATTGGTCTGTCTGATAATTCCTATAAAATACAGCAGGTCGTCGACCTGATTTCCAATCGATATGTAGATAGCATCAATATGGACTCGGTCCAAAATGGAGCCATTAACCATATTATTTCCCACTTAGACCCCTATTCCACGTTTCTAACACCGAATGAATCAAAGAGCCAGAGCGAAGTCCTAGAAGGTACCTTCGAGGGTATCGGTATGGAATACTTCAGCATGAACGACACTTTATTGGTCGTGGGGGTCATTACCAATGGACCTGCAGATAAAGGCGGTTTCAAAGTTGGGGACCGAATCCTGAAGATTGGAAAACGTGATGTAGCAGGTACCTCTGTCAGTAAAGATGAGGTGGAAAAGCTAATGCGAGGAAAGCGAGGTTCGGTAGTTTCCATGGTGATCGAAAGGGATTCCATCAAATTGCCGGGACCACTAAAGGCCATTCGTGACCAGATTAATGTGAGCTCTTTGGATGTAGCCTATATGATCAAACCCACCATTGGTTTTATCCGCATTCGCAGATTCTCTTTAAAGACAGCAGAAGAATTTAAAAACGCAGTCATTGACCTTAAAAAGCAAGGCGCAAAAAGCTTGATTCTTGACTTAAGGGACAATGGAGGCGGATATTTCCATATTGCCATTAAGATGGCAAGCGAATTCTTTCCTGATCAGCGTTTGATGGTCTATACTGAAGGTGCCCACGAAGACCGATTAGATTATCTTTCCGAAGGGAAAGGGACCTACAGCCAAGGTAAATTGGTACTCTTGGTCAACGAAAGAACGGCGTCTGCCAGTGAGGTCGTTTCCGGAGCCGTACAAGATTGGGATCGCGGAACAATTATCGGAAGGAGAACCTATGGGAAAGCGACTGTCCAAGAGCTCTTCGATTTCTCCGATGGATCCACCATCAACCTCAGTATTGCAAGGTATTACACACCCCTGGGTCGTAGCATTCAACGGAAATACAGTCCTAATTGGACGATTATGAACGATTATGTCAATATGTACAAAGGCCTGTGGTCTTTGGATACGACTTATGCCCATGCCCAATCCTACCAAACTAAATTAGGAAAGAAACTCTTCAGTGGAGGAGGTATTGTGCCCGACGTCATTATCCCCGTCGATTCCAATGAGGTGAGCCTGTTGTACAAAGACCTGGTCCAATCCAGCCTGATCGAACAATTCGTTTATAGCCGATTCACCAAGAAATTGCCGGCCTATTCCATTGAAAACTTCCTGCAAGGCTATAACCTGCCGGTTTCTGAATACAATAGCTTTATCAGCTTCTTGACCGATAGGGGCTGGAACATTTCAGCTAGCAAGCAAAGAGATCTTCACGACCTGATTCAAAGTGATATTGAAGCTTTATTGGGAAGGTATTACTTTGGAAGGGAAGCCTATTACAAGGTCAAAAATCGATATGATGCCTTTGTAGAATCTGCACTTGAGCAAATTGAGGGCAATAAGACCTAATTTATCCTTAGATCGGCATAAATAGGGTAGTGGTCCGAAAGCTTTTTCTTGACTACCTTATAATTATTCACCGTAAAGTTATTCTCACAAAAGATATAATCAATTTGCAAGATTGGCAATAATTCAAAATGGGTCACGCCCCAACCATTGCCCTTTTCTTGAAATGCATTCTTCATGCCCTTGCCAATCAAATTAACCGAATAGGACATCGGGGTGTCATTAAAATCACCCATCACGATCTTTGGGATCTTGGTTTCCTGCATGTGAGCAGACAGCGACTCCGCTTGATCACTGCGTTGTTCAAAAGCCCATTTCAGCTTTCGGCCAACTTGCTTGGTCTTTGTTTCCTCCATACCATCTCCCGTCTTAGGATTCTGGATGAACTCCTTATCCTCATTTTGCAAGCCAAATGAACGGAGGTGAACATTATAGACACGTACCGTGTCCTGGTTTTTCACAATATCAACATAGATTACCCGGTTGATGCCATATTCATTTTTCTTGATCAAACCAGAATTGATGATCGGGAACTTTGAAAATATGACCTGCCCATAGGCATCGTATTCATTCTGTTGGGAAGGCGCGAAATAATAACTATCAAAATTGATCTTCGATTTGATCTTTTCGCTGAATCTCTTGTTCCCTTTGATGGTGCTGCTGAACTCCTGTATGCATAATATATCCGGATCGACCTCTTTGATGACATCAGTGAACTCATCCTTTGCCGGCTTATCCGTTTTCTCGACTGCTTCAAGCATGTGCACATTATAGGTCATCACACGAAGGGAAGAGTCATTCTTGACCACTGGGTCAGGAGAATTGAAAGTGACATGTTTGGTCATCAGGTTCCAACCGATCAAGATGGCGATCAAGGAGAAAAGGGAATACTTCGGTTTACGAAGGATCCAATAGAAAATAAAACCTAGATTGATCAATAAGATGGGTAGATAACCCAGGCCGAGGAATGATATTGGCCAGAAGGATTTAGGGTTAATAATGGAGGCCGAATAACATAAAAAAAGAACAGCTATGGCAGCCAGGTTGGCCAGCATAACGGTCTTGCTAAAGAAACCTAAATTCTTTTTTTTAATCAACATTATTCTTGCTCTTCTCTGCTTACCCTGAACAGTATTTCTTTTTCCCGTGAAGATAGACTTTCATAACCATTTTGAGAAATTTTATCCAAAATTTCATCTATTACCTCTTGGTTAGGTAAATCGCCTTTGTAGCTTTTATATGTTGGTGTTTTTTTAACTGAGTGCAGCACGCGAAGTTTCTTTTTGGGTTGGTATACAAATAATTTGCTCAAGTCCCGGCCTGCCTGCAATTGGTACATAAAAGTCATGCCCCATAAGATGGCTAACGGAAATGCTGCCGCTGCCGCTCGGTTGGCGAATACATAGAACAAGAGCTGCAGCGCTAAGAATATGATGGCAATAGTACGGAACTTGACAATCCCAAACAGGAACAATCTGATTTCCATTTTGGGAGTCAGCACCAATAGACTGGCTACTATGGCTGCAAGCCCCATGGAATTTGAAAACAGATATGGGATCGGTCCTTTTGCTAGGAAATTGATTTCAGAAAGCGCTAAGAAACTGATGCCCGAAATGGCAAAAGCCCCCAAGAAAACCGTCATCAACTGCCTCTTGTTCAGGAAATTTAAAAACGTACTGCCCATCCAGTATAGCCATAAACAGTCGAATACGACATTGAACAGTCCGATGTATACAAATGGATAGGTCAATAAGGTCCAAGGTTTCAGGATAAATGCCGAAAAACTGTTCGGTAAGGTCAAATTACTGAGCAACCAGTCGTACAGTGGAAACTGGATGACTCCTAGGTCTACCAAAAGATCCGCAATATGAATCAGGATAAATACGAATATTTGAAACGAGATGATATAGGGGATAGGAGAACCTGTTTGATAGGTAGTCCTTAAGAACATCTTTATGCCGTTTTCCTTTTTCATATCTTAGGATACAATCTTAATAATAATTTGTTCTTCTGATACCCCAAATTTTTAACAGGATAAATCCAAATAACGCTCCGCCCACATGTGCTAAGTGGGCAATTGAGCCGCCCGAGTTTGAAAAACCTAAAAAGATCTCGATAACGATCAAGATGGGAATGAAATATTTTGCTTTGATCGGGATAGGCAAGAAGATCAGCATTATCTCGGCATTAGGGAATAGGTATCCATAAGCCAATAATAATCCGTAGATCGCTCCAGAAGCACCAACCAATGGCGTTCCATAAATGGAAAGTAAGGTGTCCAATTGATCTTTGCTGATCGGCAGATTGGTCGAAACCATTCCGCTTGTGAAGTTAAAGTTCAGAAATTGAGAAGCTCTCACGGTTCCAGCGATATTGTAAACCTCAATCGCTTGGATACCATATTGCAATACCAATGCGCCTAGTCCACTGATCAGGTAGTAGTTTAAGTACTTCTTTGGTCCCAAAATACGCTCAATCACCCCGCCAAACATCACTAAGGCAAACATATTGAAAAAGATATGCGCAAAACTTCCATGCATGAACATGTAGGTGATGACTTGCCAAATCTTAAAGAATGGGGAGTCCGGATAGAACACACCAAAGAAAGTTGTGGCCTGCTTAAAAATCATCGACCCAATAAAACAGATGATATTGATGATCAATAGATTCTTTGTAACTGTTGGTAAATTGCCGAAAAGGTTATTCATATCTTAATTTCAAAATTAAATATTCCTGCCAAAGCGTTCTGCCAGCTCCTGCAAGGTGTATGTGATGATGACAGGTTTCCCAGAAAGCGAAATATTTGGCGACTCACAGGCAAACAGTTTGTCAATCAATTCTGCCATGCCTTCATTCTCCAGTTTTGTTCCCGGTTTGATGGCTGCATTCTTGGCTAAGCTTTTTGCCAGTCTCTCTCTTTTGTTTAGGCGTAGATCACTCAGATTCTTGAAATCTTCCAATAATTTTTCAATGATCTGCCCTTCATTGATGTTTTCTAGATCTGCAGGAATACCATCTACAATATACGTAGTTTTCCCGAATGGTCGCAACTGAAATCCCAACGCATGGATTTCAGGAAGAATCTCCTGTACCAAAGCAAAATCGGCTGAATTCAACTCAATGGTCTGTGGAAACAAACTTTGCTGGCTTGAACCCTGGTTATGCTGCAATTGTTGCTGGAACTGTTCAAACAGAATTCGCTCATGTGCAGCCTGCTGATCGATCAACATAAAACCCGAATGGATTTGCGATACTATATAACGATTGTGCAATTGAAAAAATTGCTTCTTCGGTTGGTCTGATGGCTGAATGATTTCGGCCTCCGATCTCGCCTCTTTTTCCTCCGGCAACAGGCTTAATTGCTCCGTTTCTTCCGTTTCGGTAATCTCGTATAGGCTGTCCCAATTCTGGGGAATGCTGGTCTTTCTTTCGATTTGCTCCGGATAGGTATACCTTCTCGGTTGCTTTGGCATCCCATCATCAAAAGGATTAAAGTTTGGATTAAAATTGATGGTAGGGGCCTGGATCTCCTCCAAAGGTTTTGGTGTGATCAGGTCATTGAAGCCGGTCTCCTGCTCAAAATCCAAGGATGGAGCGATGTTATACCTTCCGATGCTACGCTTTACCGCAGACCGCAAGATGGCATAGATCGCTTTCTCGTCTTCATACTTGATTTCCGTTTTGGTAGGGTGCACGTTGATGTCGATTTTCGAAGGATCGATATCAATGAACAGCACGTAGAGCGGAAATGTATCCGCAGGCAGGATTTCCTCATAGGCATTCAGCACCGCATGGTTTAGATAAGGGTCCTTGATAAAGCGGTTATTGACAAAGAAGAATTGCTCCCCTCGGGTCTTCTTCGCAAATTCCGGTTTACCGATAAATCCTTTGATGTTCAAAATACTGGTAGTCTCCTCAACAGGTACCAGCCTTTGGTTATAGTTGTTGCCAAACAGGTGGACGATCCTTTGCTTTAATGTTTCCTTCGGCAAATGGAACATTTCATTGCCATCGCTATGGAAAGTGAAGAAAATATCAGGATGTGCTAAAGCAATACGTTGAAATTCATCAATGATATGCCTCAATTCGACAGAATTGCTCTTCAAGAAATTCCTTCTTGCCGGAATATTATAGAATAGGTTCTTTACCGAGATGCTGGTCCCCGCTGGAGCCTGATCTGGGTATTGTTGGATAACCTCCGAACCTTCAATTTCTATCACCGTACCAAGCTCATCCTCAATACGTCTGCTCTTAAGTTCCACGTGGGCGATAGCGGCAATAGAAGCCATAGCCTCCCCACGGAAGCCCATGGTCCGGATAGCGAAAAGGTCTTCGGCTTTTCGGATTTTGGAAGTTGCGTGACGTTCAAAACAAAGACGCGCATCCGTTACACTCATCCCACAGCCATTGTCGATCACTTGGATCAATGACTTGCCCGCATCCTTAATAATAAGTTTTATATGATCTGCTCCCGCATCAATAGCATTCTCCAATAGCTCCTTGATCGCCGAGGCTGGTCGTTGTACAACTTCACCCGCCGCGATTTGGTTTGCTACTGAATCTGGAAGCAATTGAATAATATCCGACATAATCTACAAAGGTACAAAAATGACACCAATCGTTCGGATTTTCAGGCCTTCTCTTCAAGCAAATTTTTATCAAAATTCCGATCTTTTTTGAATCAGCGAAATATGGGTTTATAACCTATTGGAAATAAGGATGGAAGATGCATCGCTTGGCTGTTGTTGTCTGATTGGAGCGCTGAAAAAGTTTAAGGATACTAAAAAAGAAGGTTTAGTTTTCTAGTGGAAAAATATTTCACCCGCGCTTGCAGTTTTTTGGCAGAAAAATCAAACTTTCCAGTGTCAGCCTGAGGAACGAAAGGTCTCGGAACCATTCAAGACAAATGATTGATTTTCATTCCTGATACAACTGTTTTGAACCAGGATGTTCGGGATTGGAGGATGGACCAAGATCATTGGCGGAATGCCAATCATATATTTATTTTCCATTTTCCGCTGTCATCCTGAGAAGTAAAAATTTGGACTAAATTTATTGGAAGGTGATGACAGCATGTTGGCAATGAAAATAAATTAGCTCTTTTATTTTTTAAATATAGAACCCCTTTTGGGGTTCCATTATTTTAGCTGGCATGGTACGTTAGCCTGGAAGTCGCGCAAAAACGATATTCGATTAATCGAACATCGTTTTTGCATTACCCCTATATTGTTAACCATCTATGCTAAAATAATTTATCCCCGCTGGGGATGTATGGCGGATAACAAATATTCTTCAAGAGAGGAAATATAGGTCTAAATACCTAGAAACACAGATTTAACAAACGTGTCATTGGTTCGCAGGAAGGATCTCGGGACAATACAAAACAAATAATTGAATATCAATCATTTAATCAAACGAATTGAATATTTATCAATACAATTCTTACTGCAGATTTTCCCCAAACCAACCCACAAAAAAAAATCCCGACCTTTCGATCGGGATAATCAATTATACTTAATCAACCACTTTATCTACGATAGATATCGCTTTATCTAAATCCTCTTTGGTCACGGTCAAGTGCGGCCTGAACCGGATGCTCCTGTCACCACAACCCAAGATCAACATATTCTCTGCCATTGCGTCAGCTACAAATTTGTCCCTAATTTCTGGGCTAGGAAGGTCGAATGCGACCAACAATCCTTTTCCACGGACATTGCTGATGGCAGGATGCTTTTCCGCAAGCTCCATCAATTTAACCTGAAGATATTCGCCTAATGATTCCGCTTTGTTCACCAGACCCTCTTTCTCAATGATCTCCAAGATCAATTTGAAACGGATCATGTCAACCAGGTTGCCACCGAAGGTAGAATTGATACGGCTAGACTCTTGGAAAACATTCTTTTCCACACGGTCAAATTTCTCCTTATTGGCCAAGATGCCACAAACCTGTGTTTTCTTTCCAAAGGAAATTACATCCGGAACAATTCCATAGTGTTGATAGCACCACATCTTACCTGTCATGGCGATCCCGGTCTGCACCTCATCCAAAATCAAGATGATATCGTTCTTGTCACAGATCTCCCTCAGCTGCATGAAGAATTCCTTGCGGAAATGATTGTCACCACCTTCAGCTTGGATCGGTTCCAAGATCAAACAAGCGATATCATTCGGGTTATTGGCAATAGCGTTTTCAATTTCTTGGATAGCCTGTTTTTCCAATTCAATGGTTGCCGCAACCGACTCCTCTGTTAAAGGGAAAGTCAATTTCGGATTGCTGATCCTTGGCCAATTGAATTTCGGGAAATACATG
Organism: Sphingobacterium sp. BS-2; assembly: GCF_046161205.1. NCBI lineage: Bacteria > Pseudomonadati > Bacteroidota > Sphingobacteriia > Sphingobacteriales > Sphingobacteriaceae > Sphingobacterium > Sphingobacterium sp. BS-2. The sequence continues at coordinate 5,445 of NZ_JBIXGO010000021.1, read as the reverse complement.
TACTTCCTTGGGTCCTTGGTATTGGTCAAGGAAAGGGTATAGCCCGTCCTGCCATGGAATGCCTGTTTGAAATGTATGACCTGGCTAGCCTCTTGGTCGATGCCATTGGCTAGGTTCAGCCTTGTTTTCCAGTCGAAAGCAGCTTTCAGGGCGTTTTCAACAGCCAATCCGCCACCATCGATAAAGAAACAATAGCTCAATTCCTTTGGAATCCCTACGCGTTCAAAGACATCCATGAAATCAGCGTACTCATCAGGATAGATATCCGATAAGGCTAATTTATTGATGGAAACCTTTTCCAACTGTTTTTCATTGGCTAGGATATAAGGATGGTTATATCCCACTGGTGATGATGCGAACATGCTGAACATGTCCAAATATTCCTTGCCATCGATGTCTACAATGTATGAACCATGTGATTTCTCCAAGTCCATGACAACTGGAAGACCGTCTGCCAAGATATGTTTACCTAATCTTTTATGTGTTTCTCTTATCATAATCGTTTATAATCTAAATGTTATAAATCAAATTTAATCCCCTGCGCCAATGGTAGGCTAGTGGTATAATTGATGGTATTTGTTTGTCTACGCATATATACTTTCCATGCATCCGAACCCGATTCACGGCCGCCGCCAGTGTCCTTCTCTCCCCCGAAGGCGCCACCGATTTCAGCTCCCGATGTACCAATGTTTACATTTGCAATACCGCAATCTGATCCGTTCTGGCTCAAGAACAACTCTGCCTCACGCAGGCTATTGGTCATGATCGCTGAGGAAAGGCCTTGTTTTACGCCATTTTGCAAAGCAATCGCTGCATCGACCTCACCGCTGTATTTTATTAAATAAAGGATAGGCGCAAAGGTCTCATGTTGCACGATCTCGTAATGGTTCTCCACTTCGGCAATAACCGGAGTCACGTAGCAACCACTTTCATAACCTGCACCAGCCAGTACTTCTCCTTTGGTCAATAATTTTCCGCCTTCAGCTTTTATTTTTCCCAAAGCTTCTAGGTACATGTTCACTGCTGCGGTATCGATCAATGGACCCATGTGGTTATTGCTATCCAGCGGATCGCCAATTTTGATCTGTTTATAGGCATCCACCAATGATTTTTTCACTTTGTCATAGATGCTTTCGTGGATGATCAATCGGCGGGTACTAGTACAACGTTGCCCCGCTGTACCCACTGCTCCAAACACGGCTCCGATAATGGTCATCTTTAGATCCGCACTCGGGCTGACGATAATGGCATTGTTGCCACCTAATTCCAACAAGGATTTACCCAGGCGTTTCGCAACCACCGCGGCAACCTCTTTACCCATGCGGGTAGATCCCGTTGCTGATACCAATGGAATGCGTTCATCTTCCGACATCCATTTCCCTACCTCGGCATCACCGACAATAATCGAAGAGATACCCTCTGGTAATTTATTAGCTTTTAATATGTCGGCGATGATATGTTGGCAAGCTACAGCACACAATGGTGTTTTCTCGCTCGGTTTCCAAACTACCACGTCTCCACATACTAAGGCCAATGCAGCATTCCATGACCAAACCGCTACCGGAAAGTTGAATGCCGTAATGATGCCCACGATTCCTAGTGGATGGTATTGGTCATACATGCGGTGACCTGGTCTTTCTGAATGGATGGTATTACCATATAATTGTCTGGATAGACCTACTGCAAAATCACAGATATCGATCATTTCCTGTACTTCGCCCATGCCCTCTTGGTAGGATTTTCCCATTTCATAGGAAACCAGTTTTCCAAGTACCGGCTTCAACTCACGAAGTTTCTCTCCCAATTGGCGCACAATCTCGCCACGCTTTGGCGCTGGAATATCGCGCCACATCAATTTCGCCTTTTCAGCTTCTTGTATTACTTTTTCGTATTCTTTCTTGGTCGTACTCTTTGCCTTGGCAATTAACTTGCCATTGGTAGGCGAATAAGATTCAATCAACTCACCCTGAGCAAACCATTTGCTCCCTGTCGACGTCCCTAGGTTTTCAACCTCGATTCCAAGTGTTTTTAATTCTTTTGATGTCATAATATGGTTTATATTATTCGAAATTTCTATAAATATAGAGAATATATTTTGTTGTTACATGGGTTTGGTCGAATTTATTTTGTAATTTGGACATAAGATGATGCGCGGAAAACATAAGTCCTACGCGATTTGAGGAGGTTATGCGAAAATGTTTGTTGCAAGGATGATTTTGGTCATTTTTCAAACAGCTTAATATCGGTAGATTCGAATAGCATTTGGCGCTTTGTGTACAGTGTTTTTTCTGTTGCTTTCGCCTGTTGTCTATAAATCTAAATTATCCATGGACTACTACCAAATAGAAGAATTATTAAGCCCTGAACAGCTCCTGGTTCGGGATGCCATCCGTGAATTCGTGAAATCCGAGATCGTTCCGGTGATCGACCAGTATGCCCAAGAGCATAAGGAGATCCCCGGTCTGATGAAAAAATTGGGTGCTATTGGCGCCCTTGGTCCCTTTATCCCCGAAGAATATGGGGGAGTAGGGCTTGACTATATGTCCTATGGTTTGATTATGCAGGAGCTGGAATTTGGTGATTCGGCCATCCGCTCTGCCGCTTCGGTGCAATCCTCATTGGTCATGTTCCCGATTTATAAGTTTGGTTCGGAAGATCAGAAACACAGGTTCTTGCCTCGTCTAGCGAGCGGCGATCTGATCGGTGCATTTGGACTGACCGAACCCAACCATGGTTCTGACCCAGCCAGCATGGAAACCAAGTTGGTCAAAGATGGAGATGGATATCGTCTATCAGGTTCAAAAATGTGGATTACCAATGCGCCGATCTGTGATATTGCCGTGGTATGGGCGCGTGATGAGGATAAAAAGATCCGTGGAGTGATCGTAGAAAGGGGCTTTGAGGGCTTCAGTACGCCTGAGACTTTGAATAAATGGTCACTCCGTGCTTCCAAGACCGGGGAGCTGGTCTTTGACCAGGTTTTTATACCGCAAGAAAATGTACTTCCTGAAGTTAGTTCCATGAAAGGACCTTTGTCCTGTCTGAATTCTGCACGATATGGAATTTCTTGGGGAGCCATTGGCGCTGCGGTAGATTGTTATGAAACGGCCTTGAAGTATGCTAAGGAACGTAAGCAATTCGGGAAACCTATTGCTTCCTTTCAGCTGCAGCAGAAGAAATTGGCTGAAATGGTCACGGAAATCAGCAAGGCGCAGTTGCTGTCCTGGCGATTGGGCCAGTTAAAAAATGAAGACCGTGCTACACCCGCGCAGATTTCCATGGCTAAACGCAATAATGTGAACATGGCATTGCAGGTTGCCCGCGAAGCTAGACAAGTTTTAGGTGCCATGGGCATTGTCGGCGACTATCCGATCATGCGTCACATGATGAACCTGGAATCGGTCATTACCTACGAGGGTACCCATGATGTCCATCTCCTGATTACGGGGAATGACATCACAGGCATCAATGCTTTTTAACTACCTATTATAAGGATAGTCCTGCACCCAGCGGAAAGTCCGGGTCTTGAGGTCGATATTGTCCATGTCTATCTTTTCCAAAAAGATAGATGTGGAATCCTTGCTACCGGCTTCAATGAGTATTAATCCATCCTCCTTTAATCGGTATTTCAGGTCCAGCGAAAGTTCGTTTGGTTTTCCTACGATTCTAAATTCCTTACTGTCTTTTTCGGGAATGATTTGATAACTGTCCAGCTCCATCTGCTCATCGCGAATGAATAAGGTATGCTCATCTTTGAACATTAAATAATGCCAATGGTCTGGGATGTTTATTTTCTTGCGGTTCAGATGTTCCTTAAAGGGGATATAATATGCACCATAGAGTTCACTTTTCACACCCTTTCTTTGGGCCATGTACTTTCTGGTTGCATGAGTCCTTGGGATAAGGGAGGCGATCGTCAAAATAATGAACAGGTATTTTATGGAGATAAATGCAATTCGTTTCCAGCGTTTGCTGAAGGTTGGCTGTGGTGGCCTGCTGAGTTGTACAGGTTTCTGTTTGATCAGGAGAACATAGAACTTTTGGATATTGGGTGCCAATAGAAAAAGACTTAACAAGACCAAAGCTGTGGAAACCATCTTCACGGGTACGTCATAAAAGTAATTTGTAGCCATCACGTTGATGCTGACCCCTAGCATAATCAATGCACCCAAGGTGCTGGTCCTTCTGAACAGCAGCAAGATCCCCAACATTTCGGCAATACCTATAAATATATTATAGGCAGGCGATGCTCCATAAAAGGTCCATGCCAAGCCCATCGGTGAGAATTTGTACAGGGGTTCGGTCAGACTGATGATATCTGGAAATGGAAACTGGCTGGAAAATACCTTGACAAAGCCATACATAAACATGGTGATTCCAATGTAATACCTGATCAGTACCGTGAGCCAATAGTATAATCTTGGATATACCTTGTTTTTTCGATCGATCGAGGTCCAAACGATGCATCCTATTATAGATACTATAGTTATTAATAAAAGGAGTAGCCATTGCAAGGTGGTGTCTCCGCTTCCACTCTTAAAGGGCATGTTCGCATGGATCTTCACAAAGTCTGAAGCCAGGAACTTTAGGAGGTCGGTTAAGACTGGGGCGAGAAGGCGCTCCAAAAAGAGTAAGAAAAAGAAGCTGCTGTTGTTTATTAAGATAATAAACAGGGTTATTAATAAAAAGCAGAACCTAAATAGGATGGGGTTTCTAGGAAATACGTCGATCGGCTGTTTCTGGTCAGTGGTATCCATAATATATTATTGGTTTCTTAAATATAATGAATATTGCTTGAGGAAATTTTGTGAGAGCTATTTTTTAAATGTTTTTAACGAATGCAAGAGGCTGCTACGAGTTTGTGATCAAATACAATAAATGAGGTGTTTTTCTGGGGGTCTGGTTCGGGACTCATTCGGGGCATGTTCGGGAAAGCTTCGGTGGAGAGAGCTGGATAGGCCGTAGCGTACCCGAGGTTGGAAGTGGGACGCTGGGGGATCGGGAGGGGGATGGCATGGTTTGCGTTGCGAGATTTCCGAATGTGGGTGGGATGGGGTAGGGAGGAGAAACCATTCCGATGGTTGAGCGGAGCCGAGACCCGGCACAGGATCATCGAGAGGGATGGACCATGATCACCACCACGGTAGGGGCGAATCGAATTCGCCCGCCCCATGCATTTGAACCAGGATGGAGGGGATCCGAGGATGGGCCAAGACCATGGAAAGGCCCGGGAAGCCTCCCTTTTGCCCCTTTTTCCCTGCCTCCCTGAAAATTTATCTGGCAATGCTACAGCGAGTTATGCCGCCTGGCGAAAAATACTTTGCCCGCCCCCTTGGAAGTGAAGGTATTTTGTCCCTATCTTTGCACCACTCCGCAAGGGAGGGACGGCCGCAGGGCCACTGACAACAGGGAAGGAAAAAGGGGAGCGGGACGGTGCACAGCACG